>CAKUOV010000051.1 GCA_934670115.1 uncultured Eggerthellaceae bacterium | reverse complement strand
ACTACGTGGTGCAAGACGGCGACGTTATGCACTTCAAGTTCAACGTGTAGTATTTTGGAGTAATCCCAGTTCACAGAGATGAAAGCTCCTTTGGGGGAGATAAAAGGGGACAGATGAGGGGCAGATGCGGTTTGCGTCTGCCCCCTTGTGTTTCATTGGGATATAGAGACTCAGAACCACTTCTTTGGTCTATCTCATCCTTCAGAAATATGGTTTGCGAGCCTGGGAGGTCAGGCTATATAATGAGCCCAGTAATGGAAATCAATTGCGTAAAGGGAGGCTCCAATGGTAGAAATGAGCGCCATAGTAAACGCGGTGAACTCTGCTGCACCACAGTTCTCCATCGATGAAGTATCCCTTTTCGGCTCATATGCGCGCGGCGAGCAGGGGCTTTCCTCGGATGTCGATCTTGCCATTCGAACAGGGGAAGGATTCTCTCTTTTTGATGCTTCAAGGTTTCGGCGTCAGATTTCCGATGCGCTAGGGGTTGATGTCGATGTTGTCTCCCTGAATGCTGTAACTGGTTTGTTTGCCGAAAACATCAGCGAAGACGGGATGGTTATCTATGAGTGCGCTTAGCTCGCGCGACAGATCGATTCTCGAAGGCATCGTTCAAAATTGTGCATCAATCGAGTCCCGTATTGCACGCTCTTCGATTGATGCCGCTGTTTTTCGCGAAAACGCCGATTATCGCGAGATGGTTCTGTTTTCCCTTGTTCAGATTGGAGAGCTTGCGAACCATTTGAGCTCGGATTTCCTTGCTGGTCATGATGAACTTCCCTGGAGGGATATTGTGGGCATGCGGCATGTGGTAGTACATGGCTATGGTACCATCGACTGCGACTGGGCATGGAACACGTTAAGTAAAGATATCGTGCCTTTGAGGGAGACGTGTGAGTCTTACCTTGAAAAAGAGTAGCTGCATCAAGGATGTGGGCTCTCGTTGACGGGGGCTCCAACTGCTTTTGCTTCTCAATGTCGTTTGTAGCGTCGAGTGAATCAATCGCTGATGCCCGCATCGCTTACTGGCGGGCGCTGATGTCTTCTCCGTCTGCATCGATAGCGCGAATAAGGGCGTGCGCTTGTGCTCCCTTGTCCAGTAGGTCTTGTTGGTTCTCGCCCAGAGCAATGAATTGCCCGAAGCGACTACCCGTGCTGCCATCGGGACTAATGGATGCGGCTCTCGTTTTCGTGCAATAGAATTCCTTGATGATGCCTTGTTGTAGCGCTGCATCGACACCTTCGACATGATCGAACACACCCTGCTTGGCAAAAACATTGCCGATATAAAGATACCGCGCGCCTTTCTCGATGCGGGAAACGTCAACCGATTCTCCCAGGTAGGAAGCGATTGCGGCTTCTATATAGTCAAAACCCGTAAGAAGCGGAATAGCGCGGAAACACAATCCGCCGCCCAAGCGGGGTGCAAATTCAAGCACCAAAACGTCCCCGTTTTCGCGCACGATTGCCTGAACCATAAGAGGCGTGTTCACGAAGCCGAACGTTATGCCAATCTTTTGGGCAATCTCGCGCATCTGCTCTACGGATTGCGCGGGAATCTGCGCAGGATATAACACCGACTCGTATTGGCGA
This sequence comes from uncultured Eggerthellaceae bacterium, assembly GCA_934670115.1. Lineage (GTDB taxonomy): Bacteria > Actinomycetota > Coriobacteriia > Coriobacteriales > Eggerthellaceae > CAKUOV01. The sequence continues at coordinate 13,187 of CAKUOV010000051.1, read as the reverse complement.
ACGGAATTGTTGCTGCGGTCGGTGTAGTCGCTCTTCTGACAAAGGGAAAGCAGATAGGGCGTTCCCTTTTGGAAATAGAAATACGCGCTGATTTCAATGCCGTCAATGAAGGATTCCGCGATTGCCTCATGCGTGCGGCTTGATTCAATCGCGCGTTCGACGCACTGCTGCAATTGGTCGGCGGAGCTGGCAACATGAACGCCGCGCGACCCGCCACCGTTTGCCGGCTTCACCACGCAGGGGAAGCCCACTTTTTCCTGAACTTGCTTGACGCTCAGGGGCGCTACGGTAAAAGGGGCGGTGGGAATTTGAGCATCTACCAGCGCTTGCTTCATTTTGTCTTTTCGTGCAATGAGGCGCGCCGTCTCGGAAGAGTACGGGTGCGGAAGCGACAGGGCTTCGGATACGCGGCAGCACATCACGTTTGCTTTATCAACCGCCACGCTAATGATAAGCGACGGCTTACGCTCGATTGCCGCGTTCAACACTGCCTCGTAATCGAGCGTGCTGATTTGCAAATGTTCATCGGCATAGGGTTTGGCAGGGGAATTGGCTAAGTAATCGATGAGAACAACGTAATAGCCGCGTTTTTGCAGCTTCTGGACCAAATCGATATGTGGAACGGTTCCGCCAAGTACGAATGCGGTCTGCTGAGCGTCTGTCAATCTATATCCCATAAAATAGCGTCTGCAAAATGGCTGCTCTATCTCTGGTTATCAAGCAGTTACCAGGGGAGAATGCAACACCCTATGATAGCACAGCAGCGAGGTTTTCGCTTCCTGCTCCGACATTGGAGCGATTAATCCTTTTGTTGGGCTTGCCAGCATTGAGGAAGGGTCGTGCGCGGCCAACTTTTGATGTTTAGCAAACTGGTCCAATGGGCCGTTTGCCAGCGCACTTTGAGGCTTATTTCCCCAGCGCCTTTGGCTGGGCTTTAGGTCCGCCCCTTGCCTGCGTCTTATGCTTCCTCAATGGAGAAAAGATGCAGGTACTCGGTGCCGTCCTCAATCACGCCATAGGCTTGCGCGCGGGAAATAATGCGTTCGGCCCAAGAGCGATGGGGATTGATTTCGTTCATCTTGTTGCCGGCCTGGCTTTTTGCAACGCCGCCCGAAACGTCAAGGATCTGCAGCGCATCGCGGTATTCCTCTTTTGTGACCGCATAAAGCGCGTTCACGAATTTGATATGCGAAGGGTGGATGACCGTTTTCCCGATGAAGCCGTTCGCACGATCCATGATGGTCTCGCGCAGCAGGCCGTCAACTTCGCCGTTATAAATGGGAATATGCCTGATAAGCGATTCTTGAATGTCATGTGCGGGGAGCGGCGCAAATTTCATGGACTTGTCGGCACGGAAATACTCCCACACGGGTCCGGAAATCACGTAATCGTTATGGCGCCCGAACACGTTGAGCACATCAGACAGGATATCCGCAATGGGCTTGATGTCGTAAATGGTGTAGTCAATGCCGCGCCGTACGCCAAACACCGAAGAAAAATCAGTCGCACCTACGCGAACATGCAGGATGATGTCGCGATTTTCATCGAGAATCTTCCGAATGGCCAAAAGCTGCTCAGTGCGCGATTCAATGAAGGCAATGCTTTGATCCTCGATGATGGGCATGCCGTAAACAATATCGCCAAGTGTATCGTTGATCCAGCGAAGCGTTTCCAGGTACGCCATGCCGTTTTCCGTGTTGAACTTGGGGAAGTTGATGCCGGCGAGCGCACGCAAATGCTCGGGGCGAAGGCGCTGCGCAAACGATTGAAACTGCTGCAGATTACGCACGCGGCAGAAGATAAGAGGCACAGCATCATCGGAAAGCGTGCCAGCTTCCAGTCGTGCGCTAATCTCTTTCAGCAGGTCAAGGACATTTTCTTCCGCAGGCGCTAACTTTGTTTCGTCAAGAGCGTCCTCGAAATCAAGCACGATGGACGTTAAGCCAGGCAGCTTGTCGTTGATGATTTTGTCCAAAAAATCGTACGTAGCGGGCATGTACATGGTGGCGCCCAGGCAATACTGCAGCAGCTGTTTGTCGGTGTGTTTATTGAAGTTGACCGGGTTTTCTACAAAGCGATAATCCGGATTGTGTCGATGATGTCTCATGCTGTGAACTGGCCTTTTCTATATAAGTTGGATAAAAGGGAAGCGTTCTGGGCAATATCATAGCCTGCCTGGAGCACTTGCTGGTTGAATTCAAGACGATTGCCTTTGTTTTGCCCAGGGAAGGCAGGCGAAGGGGCTGGCGAAGTTGTCTGTTCGGTGGCTGGATCGGAACTCAGGGAAGCGGCTGAACCAGATTTCGTCGCAGGAGCAAGACGGGATTCTGGCGCGGGGGCGCGATCAAACAGGGAGGTAAGTGCGTTAACCCACTCTTCGGTGCCTTGATCGATGTCAAGAAAGTGCACGAGCGACGTGACGGCAACTTCTTGGGGTACCTGCGTGGAAACAAGGCAAGGAAGCCCGCATGCCTGGGCTTCAAGTGCGACAATTCCAAATCCTTCTTTGCGCGAAGGAAGAAGAAAAACATCCATAGCCTGCAGATAATCAGCAACGTTTTTCAGAGCACCCGTGAAAGTGACCTGGCCTTTTATGCCAAGATCTTGCGCGAGAGTTTCGTACTGACTGCGCAGGGGACCATCGCCAATCATAAGAAGGTGCGCCTGGGGGTTAGCTGCCAGGTAATCGCGGAAAATCTGCAGCACAAATTCCTGGTTTTTTGCATCGTTTTCGTAGCGCCCCACGTGGCCAAGGCAGACTTCATTGCTTATCCCCAGCTCAGAGCGCATTTTTTCGCGCATTTCTTTATTGAAAGCGAAATGGCGCACGTCAATGGCGTTTGGAAGTAAAAATGCCTGTTGCGCGCGCTTTGCGCCAAAGGCGGATTCCGCGGCAATGCGGCTTACGGCAAGTAAGTGCGTTGCTTGCGCGGCGTTAAGGGCGAAACCTGCTGCGAAAACCTTTTGCTTTAGCGGATTTTTGTTTTTTAGGTTTGCACGGTAATTGCTGTGAGCGTGCAGAATGCGTACGGGAACGCCAGCTTTTTTCGCGAAATGAAGGGGCAGCAAGTTTTCCGGCATGTTGTTGTGCACCGCGTCGAAAGTGTTGTTCTTGAACAAAGCGCGATACTCTTTCAAGTTGCGCGCGGTCAATTTATGCCCATGAACAGGGGAAAGTTCGTGAATAATGCAGCCCATGGAGCGAAAGATTTCCATGCGTGCAGGGTCGTTTTCAAGGTGCGTTATCACATGGATCTCGAAAGGGGAAAGGTCCATGTGGGTGAAATACGACTCGAACACTTTCTCGATACCGCCGTGATGGAAGCCGCGGATGAAAAGGGCAATGCGTTTTTTCGATTGTGCGTTGGTTGCGGGGTGGGCTGCGCGGGGCGCATCGGTCCCAGCGGCACTGTCTGCGTGGCACGCCGCAACCGCTTCTACGCCTGCGTCCACCGCCGCAGTTGCTGCACCCGCCGCAGCTGAACTTGCAACTGAGTTCACAGCCGAGTCCGCAGTACCTTCGCCGTCTTGCTGCACAAGCGCTAGATATTCCGGGGGAATTTCCGTTTGGTCGATGGCGCGGCCGTCTTTGTTGTATCCCATGAACGATCCGCGTTGCGCCAGGCTGCGCGATTTCGTTTGCTTGCAGTCAAACACCATGCGCACCAGGGCGGCAATCATTTTCACATCCACGGCAAAACTGACGTGCTCAACATACCAGACGTCGTTTTCAAGGCGCTGATTCCAGCCGGAAAGCTCCTTGATCGATTCGTCCAAAATGGGGCATTCCAGGCCAGGACGCACCGCGTGTCGCATCATGTGCCGGTTGGAATAACGGGGCAAGTATTTCTCGATAAGGGGGCGCGGGCCAATAAGGCTCATGTCGCCTTTGAAAATGCTCCAAAAATTCAGCAGCTCATCGAGCGATGTCTTTCGCACGAATCGTCCCCAGCGCGTAATGCGCTCCTTAGGCGGCAACAGCACGCTGTGAGCATCTGTTTCGTTCGTCATATTGCGGAATTTCGTAATGCGGAACGGTTTCCCGTCTTTTCCTGTGCGCGTTTGGTGAAAAAGGAGTGGGCGCCCCACGTCAAAAAAAGTTGCAACAGCAAGGACAAGATTAATAGGCGACGCAATGATCAGCGCAAACGCCGCGATAATAATATCGAAGAGGCGCTTTACATAGCGTGTGTAAATGGTGCTGCGCGGGTGCACGGCGGGTGCGACAGCGCTTGCATGGGCGCGGTTATCGCGCGCAAGATGCTCTGCAATGGTGGCGCGCTGTGCATCGCTCAGCCGCTGCTCATTGCGTGATTCCATCAAGCTGGTCCTTTCCGTGCGCTCTTGCCTGCCGTAAGCTGAATCGGTGAACAATTGCCTGCTCGCAAGAGATTATCCGCCGAAGTGCTAAACTAACATATTATACTCTATTGCGATATGACGCGCAGGATGGAAAGGCGTTTCGCGCGAAGGCTGGCGTTGCGAAGATGGAAACGGACGCGTAAGTGCGGATGCCGACAGAAGAAGCGACCGCAAGGTGAGCTTTCGGATGGAACAACGGTGGCTGGTCGCGAATGCAACGGTTCGGGTTGCGAGCGCGGACCGCAAAGGCAAGCTCGGAGTCTGGGCGGAGAAGGAAGTATGAACACGGAGCAGAAAACAGCCAAAGAGCCGAAACGGCTGCATCTTCCCACTACTGAAGAGGAAATTCAGTCATTGCGGGTGGGTGACATGCTTCTTCTTGATGGCTTTCTTTATACGGGGCGCGATGCCGTGCTGCCCCGTTTGGTGGAGGCGTGCGCAAGGCCTTCGTATTGTGGTCCTGACCTGCGGGGAAGCGCTGTGTTTCATACGGCGGTCAGTCCGGCGGGCGTGGGTCCGACCAGCAGCAATAAGTTGGAAATCTTGCAAAGCATGGTTCCTTTGGCCCAGCAGGGAGTGCTCATGCATATCGGTAAAGGCGCCCTTGACAAGGAAACGGTGCATGCTCTTTGCCGCGAGGGCGCGGTGTATGCGGTGACGCCGCCTGTTACGGCGCTTTTCGATGCATGCATAGAAGAGCGTGAAGTGGTGTTTGGCGCCGATCTGGGCATGGAAGCTATGAATCGCCTGAAAGTGCACGATTTTCCCGTTATTATTGCGGCTGCAGGAGGTGAGTCGCTGTATGAAAAACGCTAATGTTTACGGTAAGGCGAAAGTCGGCGAAGCAGCAGAAGTCGCAACAGGCATGGGTGCCGCATCGGCTGCCAGAGTCGCAACCTTGCCCGAGACCGCCGCAGCTGAACCGTTCGCTAGCGATGTTGCCTGCACCCGCGCGATAGAATCGCGGGTGGCCGATGGGCTGGTGTACGCGGGTTCGACCTTCTCCGACGATAAAAAACGTGCGTACGAGCGCGCTATCGAAAACGAAAGCAACCCCCAAGCGCGGTGGGTTTTAGAGCAAGTGCTCAAGAATGCCCAGGTAGCGCAAGAAAACCGCTCACCTCTTTGCGATGACACGGGCATCCCTCACTTGCTGCTGGAGGTGGGAAGCGCCACTTCGCTTCCTGCGGGTTTGTTCGATGCAATTCAGCAAGGGGTGCGCCAGGGGCTTCGCATGCTGCCCGGCAGGCCCATGGCTGTTTTGGGAACCGATGAGCAACGGCTTGCTCAAAGCGCGGGTATAAGCGATGACCCGGCGGCGCTGGAACCGGCGCCTTTGGTGATAAAGACCGTGCCTGGCTCGGCGTTGCGACTGCACGTGCTCATGTTCGGCGGCGGACCTGCGATTCGTGGAAAAACGCAGCGCATCTTCCACCAGCATAGTGCGCAAGTGGTTGAAGATGAGCTGGTGGAATGGGCGAAGCAGGCGGTGCGTGAGCTGGGGTGTTCCCCGTGCGTGCTGGCTATTGGCGTTGGGCGCTCCGCATTCGAAGCGTCAAGCCTGATGCTGCAAGCGCAAGCTTTCGGCAATTTTGACGTGCAATCCGACCTGGAACAACGCATTACAAAGCGCGTGAATCAGGCGGGAGTTGGCGCCTTGGGCTTAGGCGGCGATACATCGGTTTTGGCGAGTTTTATCAAGGTGGGGCCGCAGCGCGCCAGCGGCGTGCGCATTGCGTGCCTACGCCCATGCTGTTGTTTTGAACCGCGCCATGCGGTCGTTGATTTGCTGGGGGAACCTAAAGTAGAATAACCCTTGATACTGGAAAAACGAGCGAAAAAGAACGGAGCATTTTCCTTTGAATGCTTCTCAGGCACTGCTTGACCATATTGACAAGCTGGCGAAAACAAAATATCCCGCAGAAGTGATTGACCAGGTACGTTATTGCTTGATCGATTACGTGGGATGCGTATACGCGGGGTCTGCTCGATCGGTGTATCGCGAAGCGGCGCAAGGATTGCCGGAGGGCAGCGCGCGGTTGCTTGGCCTTGGGAAAACGGCGAATCCTTTGCAGGCGTGCCTGTTCAACGGCATCTTTTCCCATGGGGAAGAGCTTGACGATGGTCACCGCCGCGCCATGATGCACTTAGGTGCGCCCATTTTTTCTGCCCTTTTAGCGGCTTGGGATGAAGCAGAGGTGGGTGGCCGCCTTGATGAGCAGCGGTTCATTGCGGCGGCTGTTTGCGGGTATCAGGCGGCTATCATTTTGGGGCAAACGCTCCAACCGCATCATAAGCTGCAGGGATTTCATGGCACGGGTACGTGCGGGACGATAGGTGCCGCGCTTGCGATTGGCGTGTTGCGCGGTTATACCGAAAAGCAGATGCAAGTCACGCTTGCTCTTGCGGCAACAAGTGGAGCAGGCCTTTTGGGCGTGCTGGACGATGGCTCGCAGATGAAGCCCTACAACGTGGGTCGCGCAGCGATGGATGCCTATGCAGCGGCGCAGCTTGGGGCCGCAGCGCCCGTGCCGCCCGATGATATCCTGGGGGGCAAGCGTGGCTTCTTGCGCGTGTTCTCGGGAGATGCGCAAGGTCGCGCGCAGGAAACGGCGCATGCGCAAGGTTCAGCTGGGGTGGTAGAGCCGGCCGGCGTGCAAGAGCCACGGCTTCTCCTTCCGTCTGAAGAGGAGTATTTGATCCAAGGTGTGTTCCGCAAGCCGTATGCAGCGTGCCGTCATTGCCATGCGGCAATCGATGCGGCGCGCGCGATTGCCAAGGAGCCGCGTTTCAATGCGGGCTCCGTGAATAGCATTTCGATTCGCACGTATGACCTGGGCGTATTCGGACATGATTGCCAGCAGCCAGCGAATGGCAGTGCGGCGAAAATGAGCACGCCGTTTTGTGTTGCAGCGGCGCTTTTGGGGTATCCGCTGCTTCCTTCTACCTTTACCGACGAGCGCTGCGCCGACGAAAAGCTTGTTCGCTTGGCGCAAATGGTGGCGGTTGTGCCCGATGTGCTGGTGACATCGTGGCTTCCCGATAGGCGCGGGTGCATTATGCGCGTGGAGCAGGCTGATGGCGCTGTTTTCGAGCAGACTGTTGAATATGCCAAGGGTGAGCCGGAAAATCCGCTGACGGCGGACGAGCTTGAGCAGAAATTCTTAACGCTGTGCGCTTCTTCTACGTTACCAGAAAAAGCGGCGCAGAGCTTTTTGGATGCAATAAAAGCTGGTAGCGTGGCTGCTGCGCTATCGTTGCTACGATAAGGAGTGTGTTTATGACCAGCATGGACGAAACACGTGTGTTTTTGGAGCGCTTGGGATTGCCGGGCGGCGATGCCTATGAGCTTCCTACCAGCGAAAAGCGTTTTTCCGACGGCGGGCAGTATCGTTTTGAGGCTCCGGGTATTCAAGGGCCTGCCGCTATGTGCACGCTGCTTGAGAGCATGGCGCATTACGGCGTTGCCATTCATCGCGTGACGCAGACGAAGGGCATTATGTTTCTGCTTGATTCCGAGATTGAGCAGATGGTTGCGCTGGCGGAAAAACACCAGGTCCAGCTTATTTTGGCAATTGGTCCGCGCGCAACAACCGATACATCGGCAACGGCCAAGACCGAAGAAGGCAAGCGCATTGGGTATCGTTTACGCGGGCAGGAGCAGGTCGTTCGCGCCATCGAAGAAGTCAAGCGCGCGGCGCATTTTGGCGTCCGCGGCTTTATGGTGTACGACGAAGGTTGCTTGTGGGTGCTCAACGAGGCACGAAAAGCAGGCGAAGTGCCTGCCGATTGCCACTTTAAGCTCAGCGCGCATGCAGGTGTGGGAAATCCCTGTTCAGCGCGCCTTATGGAAAGTATTGGAGCCGATAGCATCAATCCGGTGCGCGACATTCAGTTGCAAATGCTTGCAGCAATGCGCCAGGCGATTAGTGTTCCTCTGGACGTTCATACGGAGAACCCTGCAAGCTCTGGCGGCTTCATTCGCCATTATGAGGTGCCCGAAATGATTCGCGTGGGTGCGCCGATTTACTTGAAAACGGGTGGAAGCGTTGCGCAGTCGCACAGCTGGGACACAACCGAGGCGCAGGCTGCCCAGCGCGCGAAACAAATTGCGCTGGTCAAGCGTATGATTGACCAATATTATCCCGATGCAGTTGCTTCGCCGCAAGGCTCTCTTGCGTGGCGCTAGCGCTGGCGACATGAGGGCAACGGTATGAAAAAGATACCTGCGACACAACTCGAGATTTTTGCGAAGGACTTGTTGCACGCTATGGGTGTACAGCCTTCCGATGCTGAAATCTTGTGGGACTCTATGGCGTATGCCGACCTGCGTGGAAAAACAACGCACGGCGTAGCACGTTTGCCGCTTTACTGGAAGAACATTCAGGCGGGGACAATTGATCCGCAGGCCCAGCCCGTTATTGTTTCCGATAAAGGCGCCCTTGCGGTTTTGGACGCATGCAATGGTTTTGGGCAAATTGCGGCTGCGCGTGCGGTAAAACTTGCTGTTCAAAAAGCAAAGACATTCGGTATCTCCGCAGTTGGTGTGCGCAATTCCAATAATTTTGGCGCAGCGGGGTATTATGGCTTGCTGGCGGCTGAGCAAGGTGTTGCCAGTCTGGTGATGGCTAATGCTTCGCCTGCTTTAGTGGCTCCCGGTGCTTCTGCGCCGGTTTTAGGCACGAATCCTTTGTGCTTTGCTGCTCCGGGCGTGAGTGCCGCGGACGGCGCGAACGGTGGTGTCGATTGCCCGTCGATAATATTTGATATGGCATCTACCGTGGCGGCGCGCTCGAAAATCCGTTTGGCGCTCAAAAACCAGGAAGCTATTCCGCAGGATTGGGCGGTGGATGCCGCTGGAAATCCCACATCAAATCCGAAAGAGGCGCTTGCCGGCGCGCTTCTTCCTGTTGGTGGCGCCAAGGGATACGGCCTTGCGCTTATGGTTGATTATTTTGCGGGCCTCTTGACGGGATCGGCGTTTGCGGGCCAGGTGAAGCCGCTGGGCAACACAGGAGCGCCGTCGCGCAACGGGCATTTCTTCATTGCTGTTGACGTTGCTGCGTTTTATGGTGAAGACGAATACCAAGAGCGGTACAACGAGCTGGTGGAGGCACTTAAAGCAAGCGGCGAAGCCGTGCGCCTTCCAGGCGAGTGGCCTTCGAAAAACGTTGTGGGTGTTGGAACGGATGCCGAATGCGAAATCGTGCTGTCCGATGCCCAGTATGCCGAGCTTATGGCCTTGAAGGACGAGTTGGAAGGCAGTCAATGTAGCGCGACCGGTAACATGTCGCGTGGCAGCGTAGAAGATGTTCTCAAAACAGCGCTGAAAACAGGAGGCGAGCTGCATGAGCAGGGCTTATGAGGCATTTAAGCAGTCGGCTTTCGTGCAGCATGCCAAGCGCGCGGTGCTGGGAAACAACGGCGGTCTTTATGTGAGAGACCGTGCGGTACCTGGCGTTGTCAACTTGGAATACTCTCATAAGTTGAATTTAGGCGACACGCTTTCTCCTGTTATTGTGAATTGGATGCTTGATCGCCGCGGAATGTCGCTTTCTGCACCCGTGGGCCAAACGAAGCATCTGTTGGCGCTTGGCTCGCTTTTGGGGCGCGGTATTTTCGATGCCACCGTTTGGGGCTCGGGTATTTTGGAAGTGTCCACGCTCCCACGCTTGAAGCACCAAAAAGGCGTTCGTTTCTATGATATTCGCGCAGTTCGCGGCCCGAAAACGCGCGACGTTTTGCTTGACTACGGTTTCCCGTGCCCTGCCGTCTATGGGGATCCCGGGGTGCTGCTCCCGCTTATTGCTCCCGCTTATTGCTCCGCGCCTTCGACGGGCCCCGTTGGCGTGATCTTCCATCGGACAACAGATTTATCTGGTCTTGAATTGCCACGCGGCTGCAAGCGCATTTCGATTGAAACAAGCGATTACCAGCATTTTGTTGAAGAGCTGACAAGCTGCAGTCGCGTTGTGTCCGAGTCCCTTCACGGCGTGATTCTGGCTGAGTCGTACGGCGTGCCGGCGCGTGCTTTTTTGGTGGGCAATCGCGTTTCTGCTTGCTCGTTTAAATATGAAGACTGGTATGCGTCCACAAACCGGTGCGAAACTACGTTTGCGCATTCTTTGGAAGAGGCGTTTGACCAGGCATCTTTGCCCGTGCCAGAGCTCGAGCCCATGCGACAGGCGCTCATGGAAACGTTCCCTTACGATCTTTGGGATGATTAGGCGCTGCGCATGGGTTCCGATGAAAAACAGTCGCATATTGATAAGCGTTCCGTTGCTTTAGGGAAAAACGCTCTGATTATTGCGTTGGGTACCGTTTTGCCGAAATTGGTAACGCTTATTACGCTGCCCATTTTGACGGGATGCCTTTCAAAGTCTGAGTTCGGCGTTTATGACCTGGTAATCACGCTTGTTGCGTTCTTTTTGCCCGCTGCCTCGCTTCAGATTCAGACAGCTGCCTTCCGTTTTCTTGTTGATTGCCGGAAGGATAAAAACGATGAACGTACAAAGGAAATTGTAAGCAGCACGTTTGCGTTTGCGCTGGTGGCAAGCTTGGTGGCGCTGGTAATTTTCGCTGTGCTGTTCCAGGGTGATGCGCTGCTTAAGGTGGGCATTTGCCTTTACTTTCTGTTCGACTTGCTGGCGAATGTGGCAAAGCAATGCGCGCGCGGTTTCGGACGCAATAAGCTTTACTCCGCGAGTGCGGCATTGGGGTGCTTTGTACAGCTTGGGCTGACGGTGCTGTTTCTTCTTGTTCTTGACCTGGGATTATTGGGGTCAGTGTATTTTTTGGCGCTTACCGAGCTTGCGGCATGCGCGTTTCTTTTCTGCACGCTTTCGCTGGCTCGCTATGTGTCGCCCAAAAGCGTTTCGCGCGCAACGCTGAAAGAGCTCATTTCCTATTCGTGGCCCATGGTGCCCAACAGCTTGGCCATGTGGGCGATGCGTTTTTCAAACCGGCTGGTCATAACGTTCTTCCTGGGTATTGCGGCGAATGCGGCGTTTGCCGTGGCGTATAAGATTCCGCAGATGCTCAACTTGGCGCAATCTGCATTCACTTTGGCGTGGCAGGAAAATGCCTCGTTGGCGGTGGATGATAAAGATTCCAAGGCGTATTATTCGCGCACGTTTTCAGGCGTGATTGGCCTGACCACGGCGTGCGCCAGCGTGCTTATTGCGTGCGTCCCGCTGCTTTTTATGATTCTGGTGCGCGGGTCGTACGATGAAGCGTATCAGCAGATTGCAATCTTGGTGCTCGCGTTGTTTTTCTACTGTCTAGCGGCGTATTTGGGTGGAATCTATGTGGCGCGCAAAGATACGAAGAGCGTGGGACTGACCACGGTTGCGGCGCTGGCGTTCAACCTTGCTATCGATGTAGTGCTTGTCCCCGTTATCGGCTTATGGGCAGCATCGCTTGCGATGCTGGCGAGTTTTATGCTGCTTGTGGTTTTGCGTATGGCGCAGCTTGTTCGTCGTGGCTGGATTGATGTTGCGCCGTGGCAAATGATTGCCGCATCGGCCCTTCTTTGCGTTCAAGTGGCGCTCTCGTTGCCTCAACTGCTTTGCTGTGACATTGCCAATGGAGTAATTGCCCTGGTGATGCTCATTCTTCTGGCGCGTTTTTTCCTGAAGCAGGTTAAAAAGTGACGGGGTCTTTTTAACGTCTTGCATAGCAATCTGCTGCTCCTGCCGATGGTCAGGTAAGGAAATGCAAAGCGAAGAGTAAGGGGCGAAGGGTGAAGACGCTCTCCTGTTGCTCGATTCACCAAAGATCATCCGAAAATGTGAAAAAGACCCCGTCACTTTTTAACGCACGTCTGCACGAGAAAAAAGAAAAGGCCGAGCATAACGCCCGGCCTTTCGATGGATAGGAATCCGATTGCTGTTCGTGCTTATTTGCCCAGGAAGTTCTGAGTAACAGCGCCCACCAGAATCTTGGTGAACTGTGCACGCGTTGCGCTTGCCTTGGGGTCGAAGTACTTCGTGCCGTCGGTCTTGTTGGTCTTGCCGCCCACAATGTTGTTGTTAGCGCACCAAGCGATGGCGTTGCGTGCCTCTTCGTTGGTGATGGATGCCTGGTCAGTCATGGAGTTCAGCAAGGTCTGGTCAGCATTAGCAACTTCAATGCCGTTCAGGTTTGCTGCTGCGCGAGCAACCATGGTGCACAGCTGCTGGCGGGTCAGTTCGCCCTTGGGATCGAAGTACTTCGTGCCGTCGGTCTTGTTGGTCTTGCCGCCCACAACACCGTTGTTGATGCACCAAGCAATGGCGTTACGTGCTTCGGCGTTGGTAATGGAAGCCTGGTCAGTCATGATTTCCAGGGAAGCCTGGTCAACGCCGGTCTCGCTGCCGTATGCGCGGTAGAACATGATGGCAGCCTGCTGACGGTTCAGGGCAATGCTCGGCCTGAAGGTGCCGTCGCTGTAACCGCCGATAAGACCCATGGCGACTGCCTGGTAGATAACGTCATAGTAGCTGGAAGACTTGTACACATCGGAGAAGCGCTTGACAACGGTAATGTTCAGGTTGTCAGTGCTGAACTCAACGCTCTGGTCGTCAAGGTTCTCGGAAGCGCCGGCTACAGCGTCAATAATCTTGATTTCGGGGTTGCCCGTTGCCTTCGCCTTGAACGTCAAAGTTGCAATATTGGACTGGGTAAGGGTGTTGCCAAAGAAGGAAACCATTGCCTTACCAGGGGTAACAACGGCCTTGTCCAAGTTGGTAACAGCAGCATCGGCGGTAATGCTGTCCTCGTCAATGCTTACGATGTCGGAGTTGTAACTAATGGTGAACTGGCCGCAAGAAAGCGTAGTGGTGGCA
>CAKUOV010000050.1 GCA_934670115.1 uncultured Eggerthellaceae bacterium | reverse complement strand
ACAACCGGCGCGCAGCCCGCAGCGGCGTAATCGGGGTAATCGCAACGGTCCGCCGAATCGGAACCGCAATCCATCACATCGTGGCCCTTGCTTACCAAATAGTCAATCATGAGCTGCTTCATCTCGAAACCGGCGTGATCGCTTGCGATGCTAATTTTCATCAAGGTCTCCCCTCGTCCTGCGCACGGCATGTTCCCAACCGCGCAACAACTTCATTCTGGTGTCATGCTCCATATTAGGACGAAACAGCGTATCTGCCGACCGCAAAGCGCAAATAGCGTCCAAATCCTTCCAAAATCCCGTTGTCAGGCCCGCCAGAAACGCCGCACCAAGAGCCGTGGTTTCCGTATTGACCGGACGACGCAGCTCGCGCTCCAAAATATCGCTTTGGAATTGCATAAGGAAGTTGTTGGCCGATGCCCCACCATCAACGGACAAACGAGAAAGCGTCACGCCCGAATCGGCTTCCATGGCAATAACCAGGTCGCTTGTCTGATATGCCAGCGCCTCCAGAGCCGCGCGCACAATATGGGCGCGCTTCGCGCCGCGCGTAAGCCCCACAATAGCGCCGCGCGCCTGAGCATCCCAATACGGCGCGCCCAAACCGGTGAAAGCCGGCACCACGTACACGCCGTTCGTGTCTTCCACGGAACGCGCAAGCTCTTCCGTTTCAGCCACATCGCTGATAAGCTCCAGCTCATCGCGTAGCCACTGCATAAGTGCGCCCGCCACGAAAACGCTTCCTTCCAGGGCGTATTCCGTATGTGCCACGCCCGGCGCCGATGCCGCAATAGTCGTGGACAGATTATGCGTGGATTGCGCGGGGGTGGCACCCGTATTCATGAGCAAAAAGCAGCCCGTACCGTATGTATTCTTCGCTTGACCAGGGGAAAAGCAGCATTGACCGAAGAGCGCCGCCTGTTGGTCGCCCGCAACGCCGCAAATGGGAATGCCGTCGGGAATGGCCGGATGCGTGGTTACGCCGTACATGCTGGCAGACGGGCGCACTTCGGGCAAAAGCGATGCAGGAATGCCGAAGAGCTGCAGGAGCCACGGATCCCAGCAGCCTTCGTGAATGTTGTAGAGCATGGTGCGGCTGGCGTTAGTCACGTCGGTCGCATGCACGCGCCCATGCGTAAGTGTCCAAATAAGCCAGCAGTCAATGGTACCGAATGCAAGTTTCCCCTGTTCAGCGTCTTCTTGAGCACCAGGAATATTATCCAGGATCCAGCGAATCTTGCTAGCGGAGTAATAGGCATCGGGCAAAAGACCCGTGCGCGCCTGCACTTCCTTGCTCACTGCCTCTTCCCCGCACAGGCGCTCCACAATGTCGGCCGTGCGGCGGCACTGCCATACAATGGCATTGCAGACCGGCTGGCCCGTCTCGCGATTCCACACCACCGTAGTCTCGCGTTGATTCGTGATGCCAATGCTATCAATATCATCGACCGTCAAACGATGCGACACCAACAGCTCCGTAAGCGAGCCCAGCTGCGATGCCAAAATTTCCTGCGGATCGTGCTCGACCCAACCCGGCTGCGGATACAACTGCTCAAACGGGCGCTGCACCACGCCGCATACATGCGCCTGCTTGTCGATAAGCATGGCACGCGAAGACGTTGTGCCTTGGTCAAGCGTGACTACATAGCGTTTCATGCGAGATGCGCCTCCAACCATTTCAGTACGTCAGCGTATACTTTTTCCTTATCGACTTCGTTTAAGATTTCGTGGCGCGCCCCTAAATACAGACGCATATCCACATCCTTGATGCCCGCTTCTTTGTATTCCTTGAACACGCGCGTCACGCCGCGACCGCGATCTCCCACGGGATCTTCCGAACCGGCAATCAAATACAGCGGAAGCTCCTTGGGAATGCTGTTGATGTTGCTTTTCTTGGACACATCAACAAGCAAGCCCGTAAGCGCAATGTAGGCACCAGCCGAGAAGCGAAAACCACAGGCTGGGTCGGCAAGGTAGGCATCCACCACCATCGGGTTCGTCGAAAGCCAATCAAGCTCGGTACGCGCGCCTTTAATGGCCTTGCCGTACGCGCCATCAGCCAGGTTGAACAGCGTGTCGCTTATGTGGCGCTCGCCTTTCGCGCGGGCAACCGCTTTCGCGGCAGCAAGACCCGCCGTGGCAACAGCGGCACTTTGATGACCCGTACCGCAAATGACAGCGCCCGCCAAGCCTGCGCCGTAATGCGCCAGATAATCGCGCAGAATAAAGCTGCCCATAGAGTGGCCGAGCATGAAATATGGCAGAGGAGCGGTGGCGTCGGCATCGGCAGGCGCAACAGCGACGGCAGGCGAAGGGGCGGTAGCGGCGTCGGACGCCACCGCACGCGCGGAATCATCCACGGCGACAACCCCTTCTTGCGTCACCAGCTTCTCCATAATGCCGCGCAGCACATGCACGTTTTCTATCAGGGCTTTCTTGCCACCGCGTGCGGGAATATGCCCCCAATCATCAGGGGAAGCAACCGATTTCCCATGCCCAATGTTATCCTGCCCGCACACCGCAAAACCGCGCGCCGCCAAGAAGCGCGCAAAGTGGTCGTAGCGTTCAATGTGTTCGCTCATGCCGTGCGTTATCTGTACAATCGCGCGCACCGGCTGTCCCGCCGGCGGCATCCACAGCACACCGTGGCTACCAACCACCGTGGGCTGCTCTGCCGATTGCGCGGCCCCCAACACCGAAGGAAACGTGAAATGGGTGACCCTGATCTCGTTTGCTGACTGCTCCATAACGCCTCTTTTCGCTTCATCATCGATTCTTGCGAACCGAAATTCATTCCTGTAACGTTTCAAGCAAATCCTGCTCAACGCGCATCATAGCGCATGGTCTACCCTGCGCGCTATTCTGTTATCGTAATGCTTCCCTGGCGCAGCACCACGGGGTGCTCGCCCGTGCAATCCACCACCGTGGAAGCAACGCCTTCGCCGCCAACGCAATCGATTCCGCGCACTACAGCATTTGCCTGTTTTAGCAGTTCAGGGTCAAGTTGAGCATCACGAGAAGGGGCCGGTGCGCCTGAAATGTTCGCCGACGTTGTTGCCAGCGGCGTGCCTACCGCGCGGATAAGAGATAGCGCGATATCCGAATTCGGCATGCGCAGCCCAATGGTTCCTTGCGCCGATTGGAACGCCGCAGGCACGGCACCGCTTGCGCAAACGATGAGCGTCAGCGCGCCCGGCCAATGCTTCTTGGCCGCGGTACGTGCCCATGCGGGGACGTCCTTGCCGTACGCGTCCAGATCATGCACGCCCCCCACCAGCCACGCAACGGGCTTGCCTTCGTCGCGACGCTTGATGGCGAACAACTGCTGCGGGCTTGCACACGACCCCACAGCCACGCCCAAACCGTACACGGTATCAGTCGGGAAAACGGCAGCGCCCCCGGCGCGCAGAACAGCAGCGGCATTCGTTATTGCATCATCCAAACTCATTGCATCGTGCAAGTTCGTTGCACCGTTCGAGCTCATCGCATCGTTCTTGTTCATCGCATCGCCCTTGTTCATCGCATTGTTCAAAGCGACCCCCTTCATTATTCCCGCCCGGTGCGCGGCACGCTCTGCGCATTGATGAGCGCCGCCTGGTATCCCGCGCCAAAGCCGTTATCGATGTTTACCACCGAAACGCCGCTTGCACAGCTGTTGAGCATGCCCAAAAGCGCGGCAATACCGCCGAACGACGCGCCGTATCCCACCGATGTGGGCACCGCAATAACCGGACACGACACCATACCCGCAACCACCGACGGCAGTGCGCCTTCCATGCCCGCCACCGCCACCAGGGCGTTCGCGTCCGCAAACTGGGACTCACACGCAATCAGGCGATGCAACCCCGCAACGCCCACATCGTAGACGCGCTCTACGTTCGCACCCATGAACTGCGCCGTAAGCGCCGCTTCTTCCGCCACGGGAACATCACTTGTTCCCGCCGCAACAACGGCTACTTTTCCCACGCGGCTTTTCGAAGGCGGCATTTGTCCCACTAAAAACAGATGCGCCTGGGGATACACTTGGCAAAGCCCCTGTTCAAACATCAACTCAAGGGCATGCATCTTCTCGTCATCGACCCGCGTGACCAAAACGCGCGGCTGCCCGTTTTGCAAAAGCTCTTGGCAAATCGCGCCAATTTGTTGCGCTGTTTTGCCAGCACCATACACAACTTCGCCCACACCCTGACGACGCACGCGATCGGTATCGGGTTTCGCGAATCCCAAATCGATAAAGCCTTTATCCGCGTCCATGCTACCCCCTTGACGCCCGCCCGGCACTCCTTGGCGCCCAATGCATCGAAGCAACCGCCGCTCATGCCGCGCCCTGCCGCTCACTCCCTTTGCGCTCCTTTGACGCTTCCCAACGCCTTGCGCCAGAAAAAACAAAGAAGGCGCCCGACAACGCAGGCGCCCCCATAAAACACCGTTATTCAGAAAGTTTCTTCGCAAGAAGCTCATTGAGCAGCTTCGGGTTGCCTTGGCCCTTCATCTGCTTCATGCATTGACCCACAAAAAAGCCGATAACCTTTGTGTTGCCGCTCTTATATTTCTCAACCTGACCAGGGTTTTCAGCGATAACGGCATCAACCACAGCCTCCAGCGCGCCCGTATCGGAGACCTGCTTCATGCCGCGCTCGTCAATAATGGCGGCAGGATCCTTGTCTTCCTCAATGATAGCCACCAGCACCTCTTTGCCCTGCTTCGAGGAAATCTCGTCGGCCACCACGGCTTCAACCAGGCTAGTCAGACGCTGCGGCGTAAGCGGGCTTTGCTCAATGTCGAACTCCGCGTGAGCGTTCATGTACGCCGCCGCCTCGTTCGTGAGCATGTTCACAACCGGCTTCGCCAGCGCCTGCGCACGCTCGCCCGCGCAGGTCATGGTCTGCTCAAACAGTGCAGCCAGCGCCGCATTCTCCACCATGGTGCGCGCATCGTACGCCGAAAGCCCAAAGCTTTCCTGGAAACGCGCAACCTTCTGATCAGGCAATTCGGGAAGTTTCGCGCGAACCGCATTGATCCATTCGTCCGTCAAATCGTACGGTGCCAAGTCGGGTTCGGGGAACAGACGATAGTCATCGGCCGTTTCCTTCACGCGCATGACAATCGTGCGCTTTGCCGACGGATCCCAGTGACGCGTTTCCTGACGAATGAAGCCGCCCTCTTCAAGCACCTGCGCCTGACGGCAAATCTCGTATGCCAGACCATCGTGCAAATTCTTGAAGCTGTTCATGTTCTTCAGCTCGGTCTTCGTGCCGAATTCCGTTGCCCCGCGGCGGCGCAGCGAAACGTTGCCGTCGCAGCGCATGCTGCCCTCTTCCATGGAGCAGTCGGAAATACCCAGCGCAAGGTAAATCTGACGCAGCTTCTGCATGAACAGACGCGCTTCTTCCGGCGTGCGCAGCTCGGGCTCGGTTACCAGCTCGATAAGCGGCGTACCCGCACGGTTGTAATCAACCAGGGAATGCGTTGCGCCGGCAATGCGACCTTCGCCGCCGCCAATGTGGACCATCTTGCCCGCGTCTTCTTCCATATGAATACGCGTAATGCCCACGTGCGCCACGTAACCGTCTTCGGTCTTCGTGATGTTCCCGCGCGACTCGCCCACGGCAAGTCCTGCCAGGTCAGCGCGCTCTTTTACAGCAGGGCCGTCCACTGCCAAATCCAAGTGGCCGCGCATGCAGAAGGCCACGGGACCCTGCGTTGTTTGGAAGTTTTTCGCCATATCGGGATACATGTAGTTCTTGCGATAGAACATGGAATGCTTCTCAATATCGCAGTTCGTGGCCAGGCCAGCCAGAACAATGCTCTCAATAGCGGCCTTGTTCGGCACAGGCAAAGCGCCCGGCAAGCCCAGGCAAACGGGGCACGTGTGCGTGTTCGGCTCGGCGCCAAACTCCAGCTTGCAACCGCAGAACATCTTGGTGGTAAGCGTAGTCAGCTCTGCATGAATTTCCAGGCCAATAACGGCTTCCCAGTCCTGCAGGACTTCTTCGAGCTTCTTCATTTAGCATGCACCCCCTTTCAGGGAACCGTCGGCAAAGGCAGGCGCCACCGGAGCGCTTCCGTACATGCGCTCAAGCGCGGCGGCAACGCGAATCATGTTCTCGTCCTTAAAAGCCGGCGCGATAATCTGCGCGCCCACGGGCAGCTGGGATTGCGCACCCAAGCCAATGGGCATGTTCATACCGCCATTGCCCGCAATGTTGATAGAGATGGTATACATATCGGAAAGATACATGGTCGTTGGATCGGAAATCTCGCCGAACTTGAACGCCGTGCTGGGGGCTGCCGGCGCAACAATGCAATCGACCTGCTCAAACGCCTTCTGGTAATCCTGCGTGATAAGCGTGCGCACCTGCTGCGCGGGGTAGTAATACTTATCGTATACGCCCGAGGAAAGCAGGTAGCTTCCCAGCATAATGCGGCGACGCGCCTCGGCGCCAAAGCCCACAGAACGACTTGCTTCGTACTGGCCGCCCAAATCGTGATGGCCCGGATCGCAGTAACCGTAACGCACGGAATCGAAGCGCGCCAAGTTGCTGAAGGCCTCGCACGGGGCAATCACGTAGTACGCGGAAATCGCGGCATGCACGTTCGGCAGCGTAATCTCAACCAACTGCGCGCCCGCCTGCTCAAGTTTGCCAAGCGCTTCCTGGACTTTCTCTTTAACTTCGGCCGAAAGACCAGCGGCTTCCATGAACTCAGGCACCACGCCAATCTTCATGCCGGCAACGTCTTGGTCAAGCACAGCCGTGAAATCGGTTTCCACCGCTTGGCTCGTGCAATCCAAAACATCACGTCCCACCAGGGCATTCAGACTCAACGCAGCGTCGCGCACGGTACGGGTAAGCGGGCCTACCTGGTCAAGCGAGCTACCGAACGCCACCACGCCGTAGCGAGAAACCATGCCGTACGTGGGTTTGACCGCCACCACGCCGCAGAAACTGCCCGGCTGACGGATAGATCCACCCGTGTCGGAGCCAAGCGTCATGGTGCACGTACCAGAAGCAACGGCCGCCGCGGAACCGCCCGAAGAGCCGCCGGGAACGCGCCCAAGATCCCACGGGTTGCACGTATGACCGAACGCGGATGTCTCTGTGGAAGAACCGAACGCGAACTCGTCCATGTTCAGCTTGCCCAGAGGAATGCCGCCCTGGTCAATAATGCGCGCAACACACGTAGCCGTGTACGGCGAAACGTAATTTTCCAGCATGCGGCTTGCACACGTGGTATGCGTGCCAATCAAATTCATGTTGTCCTTGAACGCCACCGGCACGCCCGCCAGCAGGCCGGCGCGGGACAAATCGCCTTCTGCAATTGCAGCATCCACGCGATCGGCTGCAGCAAATGCCAGGTCAGGGCACGTTTCCAAGAAAGCATGAATCTGCTGGTCAACGGTGTTCACGCGCTCCAAAGCGTTTTCCGCTACTTCGCGCGCCGTGAACTCTTTAGCGCGCAGACCCGCCTGAATCGAGGCGATGTCCATCAAAGCGAAATCGGTCATTAGCAATCGCCCCCTTCGCCCAAAATGGAAGGAATCAGAAAGCAGCCGTCCTGACGCGCCGGAGCGTTCGACAGCGCAGCATCCTGCGTGAAGCTTTCGCCTTCCACGTCTTCGCGCATAACGTTCGACAAGCTTCCAATCGGGTGAAACGTGGGCTCAACGCCCTGCAGATCGTACTGCATGATGGGCTGCAGCGTATCAATGATGCTGTTCAGATCAACGGTCGAAGAGGCCACTTCCTCTTCCGTCAAACCAATGCGCGCGTATTCCGCAATGCGGCGCACATCGCTTTCGGTGACATACTGTTCCATGAAATCGTTCTTTCTCGCATTCCTACCATGTATCGCTTGCGCAGGAGCAAAACACCTGCCGCACGTTCACGCAGAAGCAACACGCCCGCCGCCTGCTTAGATGCAGAAGCAAGCGAAAGCCTCCACTCGTTCGCACGACGAAAATCGCCCGCACGAGCAGCGCTCTTTAACGCAACGCAGCGCACCGCCGGATTTCCAGCGATGCGCAGCGCATAAAATCTGCCGTGCTACAGTTTACCCGATAGTCTGCACCACAAACGGCGACGACCCTTCCGCATAAGTAAACGTCACAGAATCACCCGCTTCGAACAGAATGATTTCCGGAAGTGCGGCAACCGAGAAATCATACATTGCCTTGGAGCCATCGAGCGTGACGTAATAATGCGTGTTGCCATCGATGACAATCGGCACCATCTTGGCAATGGTTCCGCTTGCCGGCTTGCCCACAATCACTTCCTGCGAAGACGACACGTCAATGCCGTTCGTTGCCAAAAGCGTCATGTAGTTTGCCTGGCAGTCAGCCACTGTGTCGCCAATAGCAACAATTTGGTAGCTCTTAATGTCAACCATGGCAAACTTCTTTACCAAACCTTCGCCGTCTTTGAGCGCCATGAAGTACGTCGGCTGATCCGCCACATTAATCAAAATGGGGAAGGTTGCCGTGTAGCGCAAGTTCTGCACCTGGCCTTCCGCCGAACTCATAGCCGACGTTTCCGTTGCGCCCGCCACCGAGTAGAAGTGCGTCTCTTGCGTGCGCTGGTTGATAAGCACGAAACCGATGATGGAGCTGTCGGAAGTCACCGAAGTCACGCCCGTATACACCCACACGTCATCGTCTTTTGCCAGGTAGTTGTAGCCCAGCTGCGAAGAGTTGCCCGGCGTGGTTTGCACAACGCCCGACTGACCCAACCACGAATTGAACCAGCCGTTGTTCAGCGAACCGTACCAGTTGTACTGCTGGATAAGCAGCTCAGCCGGATACGCGCGGTCAACCCACTGGGGAACTTCATCGATCGAAAGGTCCTGGCACTCGCCCGTTACGGCATCGCACAGGATAACGCGTTCGATGGTGGTGCCGCCAAACAGGCCAATCGTACGGGTCTGAACAGGGCAAATCCACCATGGATGACCGTCTTCGTCAATCTCGAACGACTTCTCATCGAACATGTAGAACGGGTACTTCAGCTGCACGTAGCGGTCAATGTTGCGCGCCAGCGGTTCGGAGGTTGAGTATTTCACGCCCTCGCCTTCGGGCAAGCTCACAATCTGCGCGTCCTGCGTGGTCATGTCAACCAGCGCGTACGCAGGCAAGCCCTCGGAGCGGTTCGACAGCCACTTGAACAGATCGGCATAACCCAGCGGGCTCACGCGCACCGGCGTTCCCTTGTAGTTGATCTGGCTGTACAGCGGGTCAATCTCGAACTGGCTCACGTACGAAGGGATGGTGCCCATCTCCTTGTTACCCAAAAGCTCGGCCGTGGAGCGGTCGATGATGGGAATCTCGGAGTAGTTAACCTCCTTGATATCTTCCGTGAAGTCCTCGTTTTGAATGGTCAGAATGCTGGAATACTTCTCCGCATTGCCCGGGAACAGCGAAAGCGACATCACCGAACCCAGCAAGAACACCACAATCACCGCAACCGGAATAAACGATGCGACTTTCAGCGCCTTCGCTTTGCCAGGGTTGCGCTCGATCTTCTTCGTTCCCTTGCTGAAATTACGGGAACGCACGCGCATGAACGCCCACAGAAACGCCACGATGATAAGAACCACAAACCAGGTATCAATGCTGTGGATGTTGATAGGCGGATGGAACCACCAGTACGCCGCCGCCAGCGCCAAAATAGCAACAATTGCAGCAATCACCAGGCGTTTCTTGCTCCACTCGGCCATGTTTTCAATAAAATGCACGTTCGGCACCGCGCCGCCGCCGTTGCCGGCTTTGCGCTGCTGTCCTCCCGATGCCTTGCCTTCCTTGCTACCAGAGAAAACGGAGTCCACCTCTTCGGCAATTTCATCTTCGGCGCTTTTCGCGTTCTGGGAGCCGCCGAAACCATCGACGTTGAACCCAGACCCGCCCAGCGCTGCCATCAAGGCTTCCAGGCCACTTTTCGGTCTTTCCTCCATGAAAGAGTTCCTTTCCTATTTCGTATCGAATGCGAAACTACAAGATACCAGTATACCTTATGAGCCATATCATAA
This sequence comes from uncultured Eggerthellaceae bacterium, assembly GCA_934670115.1. Lineage (GTDB taxonomy): Bacteria > Actinomycetota > Coriobacteriia > Coriobacteriales > Eggerthellaceae > CAKUOV01. The sequence goes on along the minus strand of CAKUOV010000050.1, from coordinate 5,391 downwards.
GGGGTCGCAAGGATGATCGTTTCTTAGACGAAAAGTGCGAAAGTGTGAAGAAACGCGCGCTTTACGGAAGCGGGAAGAAGGAGAAGGCGAAGGCAGAGCGCTCGGACGGACGCGAACAGGGGCTCTGCAAATACCAAAGCACCCAGAACGCACGAAGGCGAGCGAAGCAATGCCTCGCCCGCCTTCGCCCGCTGCCGTATTCAACCGCGCCGCTACTTTTGCAGCTCGCGGATAACGTATTGCAAGATGCCGCCATGACGCATGTATGCGCCCTCCATGGGGGTATCCACACGCACCAGCGCCGTGAAACGGACTTCTTCCCCGTTCGCGCGAACAGCACGAACGCCCACGTGCGCGGGCTGCGGTAAGCCATCCGAGAAGTCAATCGGGTCAACGCTAATGCGCTCGGAGCCATCCAGACCCAGCGATGCGCAATCCTGTCCCTCTTCGAACTGCAGCGGCACAATGCCCATGCCAATAAGGTTCGAACGATGGATGCGCTCGAAACTCTTCGCAACCACAGCACCCACGCCTAAAAGCAGCGGACCTTTTGCCGCCCAGTCGCGCGAAGAACCGCTGCCGTACATCAGGCCGGCGAACACCACGCTCGGACAATCCTGCGCCAGATAATCGCGCGATGCATCGAAAATGCTCGTGACATCGTTCGTGACCCAGTCGTGCGTCCAGCCGCCTTTCTTGCTGCTGACCAGCTGGTTTTGCAACTTCACATTGGCAAACGTGCCACGCATGAGTACTTCATGGTTACCGCGACGCGAACCGTACGTATTGAAATCGGCATCCTGCACGCCATTTTCGCGCAAATAGCGCGCAGCCGGCGAATCCGCCGCAATAGCGCCCGCAGGAGAAATATGGTCGGTGGTAATGAAGTCGCCGAGCTTCGCCAGCACGTAAGCGTTCTGTACGGGGCGCGGCGCACCTGGCTCAAGCTCCATCTCGTCGAAATACGGCGCCTTGCGCACGTACGTCGAGGCGTGATCCCAGGCAAAAAGACTCGACGGCTCCACATGCAAATTGCGCCACGCTTCGCTGCCTTCGTACAAATTCTCGCTGCACGACGCGAATAAATCGGCTGTGACCAGCTTCTTTACCAGCATGTCAAGTTCATCTGCATCGGGCAGGATGTCGTTCAGGAACACGTCTTCGCCTGCAGGGGTCTTACCCAGCGGCTCGTGCGCCATATCGATATCCATGGTGCCCGCCAGCGCATAGGCAATTACCAGCGCGGGCGCTGTTAAGTAATTCTGAGAAACGTCCGGAGAAATGCGTCCTTCGAAGTTGCGGTTGCCCGACAAAATGCTGGCAAATTCAATCTCGGTTGCCTTGTCGTGAACGCCCGGCAGCACGGGACCCGAGTTGCCAATGCAGCTCATGCAGCCAAAGCCGCAGTTGTAAAATCCCAGCTGAGCCAAGCCCTCCATCAAGCCCGCGCGCTCGAGCAGTAACTGCGTGGCGTGGCTGCCCGGCGCAAGGATCGTCTTTACCCACGGTTTGGGCGACAGTCCCTTCGCGGCGGCATTGCGCGCTACCATGCCCGCCGCCAACATCATGGCGGGGTCGGTTGCCGTAGTGCAGCTTGTCACCGCAGCAATAGCCAACGCACCATGCGTCAAGGAATGCTTCGCTCCCATCACGTCAACATCAACGTATTTGTCCAGGTCAAGATTGCGCTCCTGGCATACCGTGCGGAAGCGCTCCTTCATGTCAGACAGCAAAATGCGATCATGTGGACGCGACGGCCCCGACAAGCAGGGCTCAATAGCAGACAGGTCGATTTCAACAACCTGCGCATATACGCGGCTCATATCGCCTACGTCACTCGTGGCAGCGGCTTCCGCCCACGTTCCCTGGCGCTTCGCATACGCTTCTACCAGGCGAATCTGCTCAACGCTGCGCCCCGTCATGCGCAGGTACTCAAGCGTCTGCTCGTCCACGGGGAAAAGCGTGCACGTTGAACCATATTCGGGCGTCATGTTGGAAATGCATGCGCGCTGCGTAGCGCTCAAGCTGGCAACACCTTCGCCGAAGCACTCAACAAAACAACCAACAACGTTTTCAGCACGCAGGACCTGCGCAAACTTCAAAGCCACGTCCATTCCAGACACGCCTGCAGACAAGCGCCCCACAAGCTTTACGCCCACAACACGCGGCACAAGCGTGGTGATAGGCTGCCCCAGCGCTGCGGCTTCGGCCTCGATGCCGCCCACGCCCCAGCCCAAAACGCCAATGCCGTTTGCGGTGGGCGTGTGACTGTCGGTGCCCACCAACGTATCGAAGTACACGGAAAGCGGTTCGCTTGTTGCGCTTGCTGCGTCGGCGGCTTCAGCTACGGCTTCATCCGCGGCTTTATCTGCCGCTGCGCCCGTTTCGCCCTCTGCGCAACGTTTCCACGCATCGGTCATGGCGACTTGCGCGAAATTCTCGATGTTCAACTGATGGCAAATGCCTACTCCCGGCGGCACAATGCGCACATTGCGGAACGATTTTTGCGCCCACTTCAAGAACGTGTAGCGCTCGCCGTTGCGCTGCTGCTCGATTGCTTCGTTTTCGCTTTGACTCGTAGAGCAGCCAAACGAATCAGCGATGATAGAGTGGTCGATAACAAGATCGCAGGGAATCTGCGGATTAATGCGGCTCGGATCGCCACCCAATCGAGCACACGCCTCGCGCATCGTGGCGAAGTCAACGAACACGGGCACGCCGGTAAAGTCCTGGAACAGCACGCGCGCGGGCATGAACTCAACTTCTTCACCCGTGCAACCCGCCAGACCAGCCTGAACAATGCGCTGGGCAAGGCGCGTGGCCTGCTCTTCATCTTGCACGTTACGCAAAACGTTTTCAACAAGAATCTTCAGCGACAACGGCAAACGCTCGGTGCCCTGAATAGCGTCCACCGGGTAGAACGCATAGCGCTGCCCCGCAACAGAAAGTTCCTGCTTGAATGATTCAGCCAATTTCGCTTCTCCTTCATAAGCTTACTCATGCGAAAATGTTATGCGCCTATGCGCTCACCTGCGCAAACAGAAGATACTGAGCCCGAACAATCGCGCATACATCCACAACAACACGCAATACCTGTGTAAAGAACCTCGCACGTTGGATTCGCAATGCGTCCTTCGCGCAGCACAGCGCGGCCTTCATGCAGTACAGTGCGCAAGCGCGATCGTATTACCGCGTCATCGTATTATCGTGTCATCGCATCAATTAAAGCATCCGTAAATTGCGAACAGGTTGCGGGCGCAACAGAAGATCCCGTTGCGCGGCGAATGTCGCCGGTAAGCACGTCGCCCTTTGCGTACACCGCACGAACCGCCTGACGAATACGCTCTGCAGCCTCCTGCTCGCCCAGGTGATCAAGCATCAAAGCACCCGACAGAATCTCCGCCGTGGGGTTCGCTAAATTTTTGCCCGCAATATCGGGTGCCGAACCATGAACGGCCTCGAACACGGCATAATCCCTGCCGATATTCGCGCCCGGCGCAATGCCCAGGCCACCCACCAGGCCCGCGGCCAAGTCGCTAGCAATGTCACCGTACAAATTCGGGAACACCACTACGTCGAATTGTGACGGATCCATGACCATATTCATGCAGAACGCATCTACAATGCGTTCATCGAACGCAACATCCGCATGTTCAGCAGCCACTTCGTGCGCTGTATGCAAAAACAGACCGTCGGAGAACTTCATGATATTCGCTTTATGGACAGCGGTGACTTTCTTTCGTCCCTGCTTTTCCGCATAATCGAACGCGTATTCCACAATGTCGCGCGAAGCTGTTTTGGAAATCGGCTTCAAAGAAATACCCGAATCGGGAAGAATCGTGCGACCCGCACGCTGTTGCACGAAATCAATGAGCGCGGAGGCTTCCGCGGAGCCTTCCTCAAACTCAATGCCCGCGTACAAATCTTCCGTGTTTTCACGCACAATAACCAAGTCAACGTCGTCGTAGCGCCCACCTGCACCGGGAAGCGACATAACGGGACGCAGACACACATACAGCTTGAGCGCCTGACGCAGTGCGACGTTCACGCTGCGAAAGCCAGTACCCACCGGCGTGGTAATAGGGCCTTTGATAGCCACGCCATTGCGACGAATGGACTCTAACGTGGATTCCGGCAGCAATGCACCATGAGACTCCAGGCATGCAGCACCCGCAGGAGCAACTTCCCACTCAATCGATGCACCCGACGCATCAACAACGCGCTGCATGGCGGCAGACGTTTCCACGCCAATGCCATCGCCTGGAATCAAAGTTACCGTATGTTTAGTCATAACGACGCCTTTCTTCAATACACAGTAAAACGAGACTATACCACGGGCATAAAAAATGGCGAGCCTAAAGCCCGCCATCGGTGTTATTTAGCAAGATTATCAACAATTGTCTGAGCTCGTCGCTGCGTCAAGCCCCTATTGTTGCGCGCATCGAAAAGCATGCGATCAGAAAAGTTCTTCTTTGTTTCTGCCGACAAGTTACCCAAAGAGAAATCAACAAGAAGATTAAGCATGTCTTGGAACTCCTGATCGCCATGGAAGCACTGAATAGCTTCATCCAAAAGCGACCATACGTTATCAGATGCCTGGGGCGACTGCGCGCCATAGCTGCACAGGAAGCGGAACGACGCCAAATGCAACGGTCCATTGTTCTCATCAAAGAGCGCATCCTCAATGCCAGGCAACGCTTTTACGCACAAATCAGCATCGTAGACGCTCAACGCTGTAAGAACATCGATAATAGCCCAACGCGTGCGCGCGTCACGAGTGTCAAGCGCATCAACCAAAGCATCACCGTACTGCAGAATGGCCTGCGCATCATCTTTGCTGCAATCTGCTAAGGCCAACGCGGCTTCCTGACGTTTCTTGCGAGAAGAATCCAATAAATCAGCAATTAATTTTTCAATTCGATTTGAAGCATCCGACATAACAAACTCCCGTTAAAACAGCGATAAATCGAATTCAGTATACCCCGTTTTTGCAACGATTGGAAATCTCGTTTTTGCCAGGAACTAAGAAGCCCACGCAACATACAAAATCGAATCGAGAACGGAAAAGGAACGGACACCGAAAAGAAATGCAGGATTGTAAGGATTCGCGCGATCGCGATGCGCGGTCGCGATTCCAAAATCGTTCACGGTTATCCGTTTTCATGGGTTCAGCGGCCATTATCGCCCGATTTCGAAGAACGGTGAACGATTTCGATGATGGAAGCAAGCGAAGGCGATGTAGCATTCTCCGCATTCTGGATCAAAGGATGAAGGCAAATGACTGTAAAAAGAAGGGGGGCCGCAGCGATGCGGCCCCCCCTTCCGGCTTCTCGCGCCGGGCACATGCCCGGGCATGCGAAACGCCCTTCATGAGCGCGACGTCCTATCCTC
>CAKUOV010000049.1 GCA_934670115.1 uncultured Eggerthellaceae bacterium | reverse complement strand
TCGCAGATATGCTGCTCGGTTTCTGGCAGGCGCCCAAAAGCTCCGCCCGAGCAGTGCGGCGTTATCAGGCAGCGCTCCTGCTGCCACAAGGGGTGTTCTTCCGGAAGCGGTTCGGGATCGGTGACGTCAAGTGCTGCACCACGCAGTTGACCTGCGGAAAGGGCGGCATCAAGCGCCAGGCAATCGATGAAATTGCCGCGACCGACGTTCACCAACGCAGCGCTTGGCTTGCACAACGCTAAGCGGCGTGCGTCGAAATAGCCAGCAGTGGCATCGTTGTTGGGAATGGCGCCAATAATGACATCGGCCTGGGGAATGAACTGTTCTGCCTGCTCAAGCGTGCAGAGTTCGTCGAAATACGGGCGTTTTGCTCCAGCCGAGCGGCATACGCCAATGATGCGCGCATCAAAGCCGGCAAAGCGCTTGGCGCAATGGCTTCCAATGTCTCCCGCGCCGAAAATGAGCACGGTTGCGCCTTCGAGCGTTTCGATTCCTCCCAAGTCATGCCACTGCGCGCTTGCCTGGTGCTTTGCATAACGCCCCAGGTTCTGGCAAATGGAAAGCGCCTGACCCAGCGCGTATTGCGAGATAGTGTGCCCGTAGCTGCCCACGGCGTTCGTGAGCTGCACGCCTGCGGGGAACGGCTTGCCGCTGCGCGTGTACTTATCGGTTCCCGCCCAGGTCATCTGCACCCATTGCACGGTGTTGCTTGCGGCAATGTCTTCCACTTCAGGTTCGCCAACAACGGCGGTGGCGGTGGCAAGCGCTTCGGTGGCTTCTGCGCCTGAAAGCCCCTGGGGGAACTGACGCACGACCAGCTGATCGCCTGCCGCCGCACGAATCTGTTCCATATGATGTTCTTTGAACGGCACCAAAATCAAGAGTTCTTTTTCCATGGGGTTCCCTTTCTGGGCTGTTTCGTGGGGTGCGCAATTGCTTGGCGCGTCGCATTTCTGTACAGTTTTTCGCTGATGAATGGTAACATACCTACGAAATTGAGAGCGCATGACGCGGCAATCAGCGAAATACCAGCAAATATCTAGGATTAAAGGATGGCGTATGAAGCTTCGTCTGGACAAATACTTAGCGGACATGGGGCTGGGTTCGCGCACGGAAGTGAAGGAACTCGTTCGCAACGGTCAGATTTACGTGAACGGTTGGCGCGTGCGGAAGGCCGATATCAAGGTGGACACGGAAACCGATGTAGTGGAGCGCAATCACGAGCCCATTATCTACGCGCCGTTTGAGTATTGGATGCTGAACAAGCCGGCGGGCGTGGTGTCTGCAACGCGCGATGACGGCTCGGAAACCGTTGTTGAGCTGGTGGAAGGCCGCACGCGCAAGGATTTATTCCCGGTGGGGCGTCTGGACAAAGACACGGTGGGTTTGCTTCTTATCACGAACGATGGCCAGCTGGCGCATAGGCTTTTAGCGCCGGGAAAGCACGTGGATAAAGTGTATTTTGCGCGCCTTGATCACGACGCAACAGCGAAGGATGTTCAGGCGTTTGCTGATGGGCTTGATATTGGCGACGATAAGCCCACGCTGCCAGCGCAGTTGGAGATTCCCTGCGAAGAGCATGCGAACGAAGTGCTGGTTACGCTTCATGAGGGGCGCTATCATCAGGTGAAACGTATGTTTGAGGCACGCGGGAACAAAGTTGTGTACCTCAAGCGTGTCTCCATGGGCGCCCTGGTGCTTGACCCTGCACTTGCGGAAGGCGAGAGCCGTCGTCTTACGGAAGAAGAGCTGGCGGCGCTCAGGTAGGGGCGCAGGTTGCGCGCTGGTGGTACTCGCGCTTGCCGCGATGATGTACCTGGTCGCGGCGCTCAGGTAGGGGTGCAGGTTGCGCCGCGGCCGCCCCGTTCCGCTCGTTACGTCCGCCGCATCCGCGGGTGCGGCGTTGCGCCGTGCTGTGCCGCGCCCTCTACGCCATGCGGGCGATGCGGCACATGAAGAAGCCCTCGTACAGCTCGGTGGGGCAAACGGTCACAGCGCCTTCGATGGTGGAGGGCAGCAGCGGCACGCCCTGTTGCGCAAGCGCTTCCGTATCCAGCGCGTCAATAATGTAGCGGCCTTTCTTTGCCGCTTTCTTCAGGGCGGCGGAAACAATGTCTTCATTTTCGCGCTTGAGCACCGAACATGTGGAGAACAGCACCACGCCGCCCGGTTTTACGATTTCGAGCGCTTTTGCCAGCAGCGCCGCTTGCTTCTTGCAGGAGTCTTTCACGAGCGCTTCGGAGAACCGTTTTCCCAGCTTGGGGTCGTGAATGCTCAGCGTGCCCGACCCCGAACACGGTGCGTCCAAAAGTACGCGATCGAACGAGAAGAAGCTGTCAAGACGGCGCGCGTCCTGGCGCATGATAGCAACGTTTTCTGCGCCTTGTTTGCGCAGGTTGAACTCCAATTTGTCGGCGCGCACAGCATTTTGCTCGCAGGCTGCGATGTGCGCCGAGCCCTGCAAAAGCGCGGCAAGCTGTGTGGTCTTTCCGCCCGGCGCTGCACACATGTCAAGCACTTCGATGCCCGCGCTCAGGCGCATGAACAGCGGCGGCAGCATGGACGAAAGGCTTTGCACGTAGACAAGCCCTTCTTTGATAAGCGCGCTATCCCACAAGCTTGCGTTGGGATTTTCGTCCAAAATGAACGCATCGCGATACCAATCAACGCCCCGATAAGAAAAGCCTTCGGCGGCAAGTTGTGTTGCAACCTGGTCTTTTGTTGCTCGTAACGTGTTTGCGCGCAACGTGGTGGGGCGCGCATTCGCAAAGCCGTTTAAGATGCGATCGGCGTCGTCGCCGTACGTTTCGCGAAGCTCGGGTTCCAAAAATGCAGGCAACCGGCGCATTGCCTCTTCGTTGGCGACAAGTGTCTTATCGGCGTCAGCGCGCTCTGCGGTTTGGGCTGCCTCAGGGGTGGGCGCTTCAGTGGTCGTTTTGATATTCGACGCTGTGTTTTCGCTGTTCATAGCTCTTTTCCTATGTTCTTTCTGGTTTCTTGATTGCCTGTCGCAGTGAAAAAGGTGAAAAAGACCCCGTCACTTTTTAACATGTCGCGTGAGCGGCCCGTAGAGCTCGGGGCGGCGATGCTGAAGACACGGCATGGCATCGCGCGCGCTTTTCACCTGGGAAAGATCGATTTCTGCGGTGACAAGCTGCTCGCCTTCGTCTGCTTGTGCTATGACTTCCCCCAGGGGGTTTATGACTTGGGAGCGGCCAATGCAGGATCGATCGGAGCGGCAACAGCCTGCCACGAACAGCTCGTTTTCAATGGCGCGCGCGGCAAGAAGCGTTTCCCAGTGGCGTATTTTATGCGGTCCAGCCACCCAGGCAGCGGGGAATACCATTACATTGCACCCAGCAAGTGCGGCGGCGCGGGCGACTTCCGGAAAGCGCAAGTCGTAGCAAATCCCCAGGCTCAACGTGCAAAACGGTGTTTCAATGGGTTCGAAGAGCGTTAATCCTTCGCCCATTTTTTCGTGCTCATCTATGCCATGGGCGGCATAAAGGTGCGTTTTGCGATAATGACCGCGCACGTTTCCGTCGCTGTCTGCCACCACGGCGGTGTTGAACGGCTGCCCGCCAGTGGGGTTCTTCTCGTTCATGGTGAAAACAATCCACAGGCCCGTCTCGCGCGCGACGGCGCACATCTGCTGCACGAAGTCGTCCGTAAGGGGTTGCGCCGATGCCGCGAATTCTTCGGGCGTTTTCTCGAATGGCGTCATCAGGCATTCCGGAAACACCAGGAGTTGCGCTCCCGCGTCCGCTGCTTTTTGCGCCCAAGTGCGTGCGGCAGCAATAACGTTGCCGTTAGCGGGATGTGCCATTTGGGCGAGTGCAAGCTTGAACATAGGCATTCCTTTTCGTTGGTTTCTGTAGATGCTTTTGCATGTGTTTCTGCAGATAGGCGGCTTGTGGACGCGAAGATTCTTTTGATGGCGACGCTGCATACGTGCCGCATTGCCCGCGCCCCTTGGCGCGCTACGCGTTTACTGTGCGTCGTCTGAGTTACGCGGTTTCCCCTCCTGCGGTACATCGCCCGCGCTTTCTGCTTGCTACGAGCGTGCGTTCTTCAGCAGTTTGCCCGCCGCAACCAAGCAGCCAACACCCACGGCAACGCCGGTGACAATGGTCGCGGTGCCAAAAACGATGCACCATGCTCCTGCGTGCTTCATGGTTCTTTGTTGTTTAATGTTCATTGCGGCCTCCTTGATTCGGATTCGTCTTACTTGCTTTCTTGCTTGTTACGGTTCGGTTTGCACGTCTTTGTCCGATATGCGTTATTTTGTGTTTCGTTTCGGACTCTTTGTTCTGCGTGCGCTCAGTCAGTCTTGCCTTGCGGCTGCGTTTCCTGCCTCGCCCTACATGCGCGCCTTCGCCTTTTCTTGCTGCGCCTTCTCTCGCTCCGCCCGCGCTCGCGCGTTTGCGCGCCGGCTTCGGATGTTCGCGATAGTGTCTTCCATGCCATAGGGAATCTCGTGGAAGTTCTCGATGTCCTGGGGAAGGTACTCGGCCAAGCCCAGCTTATCGGTCTGCACGCACGTGGCAGGCTCAGGGCCTGGCAAGGCACGCAACCAGCGTACGCGGGCTCCGCGCTCGGTGGTGCGCGTGTCGTACTCGCTTGCCAGCGTGGCGTCAAGCAACGCGGCATCGCGATGCAAATTATCAGATTGCGCTAAGATTTTATACCCTGCAATATCGAGTTCTATCAGGGAAAACTCCCAATAGAGAACATTGTCGGTGCGCATTTCAATCACGCCGCCGCGCCGCAGCAAGCGCCGGTATCGCGTAAGATGCGCAAGATGCGTCAGGCGCTTTTCGGCATGTTTCTTCTTAGGAAACGGCGAATTGAAGTTCAGGTAAATCAGATCAAGCTCGCCTTCGCCAAAGATGTTTTCCAAATCAGCCGCATCGGCGCAAATCAAGCGCACGTTGCGAAGCTCCTGCTCAACGACTTTTTGCGCCGTGCGCGCAACGCATACGTCGCTGTGGTCGATTCCCACGAACAGCACATCCGGGTGTTTTTGCGCAATCTCCGCAAGGAAAATGCCCTTACCGCAGCCCAGGTCCAGGTAAAGAGCGCGGGCGTCGGGCATGAACGTGCGTATCCAGCCGCCTTTTATGGTAGCGGGGCTATCGACGATGGGCTCGTGGTAGCGCTCGAGCGTCACGTGCAGATTTGTCGGTTTTCGTTGGCGCATGGTTTCCTTCGGTTGTGCTCGTTTGCGTTCGCGTTCGGCGGTGCTCGGACTTCCGCGCACGCTTCTGCAGCCGCCGCGTCTGCGTGCTTCTGCGCGTTCGTATTCGGCGGCGTCGGATGCACTGTTTTCTTCTTTACCTATTATGCCAAAATGACGTGCTTTTTGCCGCCGCGCGCGCGAAACTGCGATAATCTACGCGTACAAAACCGCGAAACAGAATCGAGGAACCATGGAAGAACCGAAAAAAGAAGGCACCGAGCAGGCTGCGGCCATCGATCAGGCTGCTGTCGTCGAGCAGCCGCCTGTTCGCATCGCGATGATCACGGGTTATCTGGGCGCCGGCAAAACCACGCTGCTGAACCACGTGCTCACGAACACGGAAGGCGTACGCGCCGCTGTTATCGTGAACGACATCGGTGAGGTGAACATTGACGCCGAGCTCATTGCGCAAACGGGCGCGGTGACCGAGATGGCCGACAGCCTGATTCCCATGACAAACGGCTGCATTTGCTGCTCGCTTTCCGAGGACCTGGCTGCTCAGCTGGCCCAACTGGCCGAGTCGGGCAACTTCGACTACATCATCATCGAGGCGTCCGGCATTTGCGAGCCAATGCCCATTGCGTACACCATTTCGGACTTTTGCGATTGGTCGCAAGGCAAACTCCCTGAAGAAATGCCTTATGACGAGCTTGCGGATAGCGAAGACGCCGAAGATACTGAAGAGGCTGAAAGCGGCAGCGAGCCTTCTGATTACGCGGAAGACGAAGACGCCGACTACGAAGACGACGCTGAATATACGGAGATCAAGATTTCCGAGGCGCCGCTCATGCTTGACAACGTGGTTGCCGTGGTGGACTGCGCGCGTATGTTTGACGAGTTCAACGGTGGCCAGAATTTGGTGAGCGCAAATGAGGAAGACGACATTGCCAACTTGCTTATCAACCAGATCGAGTTTTGCTCCACGCTTATTCTGAACAAGGTCGATCAAGTTACGTCCGAGCAACTGGCCGAGCTGAAAGTGCTTATCCGCAGCTTGCAGAAGGATGCGACTATCATCGAGGCTGTTCAGGGCGATGTTCCGCTGAACGAGATCCTGTATACCGACCGCTTTACGTTTGATAGCGTTTTCGATTCCGCGGGTTGGGTTGATGCGCTGGAAAACGGCGTGGAGGAAACGCACGAAGCCGATGGTCACGGCCACCATCACCATGAGCATCACCATGATGGCGACGACCACGAGTGCACGTGCGACCATGATCACGACAACGGCGAAGGCACAGGTCATGACCACGATGAATGCGACGATCCCGATTGCGCGTGCCATCACCACCACCATCACGAGGACGGTTCTTGCTGCTGCGGCCACGACCATGCTGCCGACGGACACGATCATGTGGCGGAATACGGCATTACGACGTTCGTGTATGAGCGCCGCCGTCCTTTTGCCATGGAAGTGCTGCGCGCGCTTGTGCGCGAATGGCCGGCAAGCATCATTCGTTGCAAGGGCATGGCCTGGGTTGATGACGATGAAGACACGTGCTTCCTGTTCGAGCAGGCGGGCAAGCGTTTCTATATGTCGCCGAACAGCCCGTGGATCGCATCGGCCACGCCCGAAGAGCGCGAGGCAATCTTGAGCGCGAATCCGAACGCCCTTGATGATTGGGATGATACGGTGGGGGATCGCCGCAATAAGCTGGTCGTTATCGGCAAGGACATGAACCGCGCTGAAATCGAGGCGCGTCTCGACGAATGCTTGGTGCAATAGCATTTTCGCTTTTCGCGGTCGGGATTGCGCTTGTGCGCCCTGGATTTGAAGGGGGTTGTTGTCAAAGCGTCCGGTATTTCAGGCAAATCGACGATATTCGGTGGTCAGGAATGAAAATCGGGGAGGCTCGAATGATCCTCCCCGATTTATCATTTCTATTATCCCAGGTCACAACGATACGTCGCATGCTGCCTTTTGAAAAACCGGTGCAAATGGGGTTTTGGAGCCAAGATCAACCACCGATTATCGTGCATTTGCCCGAATTCGCACCCGTTTTTCCAACAAGCACCCTGGTTTCCTGGTGCGCATCGGCTTTTCTTGCAATCAGGGCGGCCCAGATTGGGAATTCCGCGCTTAAATCAGCTTGCCGTTGCAGTGATCAATCATGTGCTGGATGATTTCAGCCGTCCAGCCTTCGTAGTTGCGTTTCTTTACAACCAATGCGCCATCGATAAGCTGCTCGAACTCCACGCGAATCCAATCGAAGCGACGTACCATCTGCGGACCGGCTTCAGGCAGCGACAGGCACTCTTCGGGCATCTTCGACGGACGAAGCGCCTGGTTAAACGAGGGGTTGAACATAACATGGATATTGTCCTGGTCATCCCTGAACGCAATGATGCGCTTCGTCACGCCAATTTGGTTGGCGGCCAAGCATGCGGCATCTTCCATGGATTGCAGCGTATCTACCAGGTCTTCTGCTACGGAAGCATCTTCGGCCGTAGCTTTTTCGCACGTAACGGACAGAATGTCGGTATCGGTTACCAGTTCTTTAATCACCGGATTCTCCTTTCGAATCTTTGCGCGGATTAGTATACATGAGCGCGGCGGCGCCTGCAGCAAACGCAGCGCCAGAAGCAACAAAAGCAGCGAAAAAACGCGCGCGGCAAATTCCGCCACGTCACACCAAAACAAATCATTTTAACCGCGCCATGTTAGCCGCATGTTAAAAAACGCGAGAACGGCGCTTCGAATCGCAGACATTGGAGTACAATTGCCCCACGCGCATATCCGCGCTACCCCCTTATGCGGTTTTCCGCAAAAAACACAAGAAAGGATTCACATGGGCAAGCAAGATGCAATTTTGCGCATGCCTCATGAAGAGCTGGAAGCAATCCAGCTTGAGGGATTGAAGAAGACGGTCGTCAACGTATATGAGCACGTTCCTTTTTATAAGGAATCGTTTGATAAGGCAGGTTTCGACCCGTATTCCGTTGAAACGTTAGCCGATTTGCAGAAGGCTCCCTTCGTTCAGAAGCAGGACCTGCGCGATGCGTATCCGTATGGCATGTTGGCGGTGCCGCTTTCGGACGTGAAGGAAATTCACATGTCTTCGGGCACCACGGGCATTGCCACGGTGGGCGCTTATACCGACTACGACTTGAAGTTCTGGGGCGAATGCTTCGCGCGCGGCGTTGAGCTGGGCGAAGGCGACGAGAACGATATTATGCAGGTGTGCTACGGCTACGGCTTGTTCACGGGTGGCTTGGGCGCTCATTACGGAGGCGTTGCCGCAGGTTGCACCACTATTCCTGCATCCGCGGGCAATACCGAGCGTCAGATTCGCATCCTGCGCACCATGGGAACTACCATCCTGTGCTGCACGCCTTCGTATGCCATGCACATTGCCGACACCGCGCTTGCCATGGGTCTTGACCCCAAGAAGGAATTCTCTTTGAAGTTCGGCATCCACGGCGCCGAGCCTATGTCTGACAACTTCCGCGAGGAACTGGAAAACAAGCTGGGCTACAAGGTGCTTGATGTTTACGGCTTGACCGAGACCATGGGCCCCGGTGTGGCTATTGAATGCCTGCAGCAAACGGGCTTGCATTTGGCGGAAGACCACTTCATCGCTGAGATTATCGACCCCGCTACCGGTCAGGTTTTGCCTGATGGCGAATGGGGCGAGCTGGTGATTACCACCGTTGATCGCGAAGCATCCCCCGTGGTGCGCTATCGCACGCGCGACATCACGCGCATCATTCCGGGCGAATGCGCTTGCGGACGCACGCATCGTCGCATTGATCGCTTGCATGGACGCACCGACGACATGCTTATCATCCGCGGCGTGAATGTGTTCCCCAGCCAGATTGAGAATGTGATGAAGACATTCCCCGAGGTTTCCTCGTGGTACCAAATCGAGCTTTCAAACCCGAACCACCTGGACGTTGTCACGCTGAAGGCCGAGCTCAACCCCGATTTCGACTTCGATCAGGTTGCCGCAATCGAGCGACTTCAGAAGGCTATCCAGGCAAAGTGCAAGGCAGAACTTTCTGTGGGCATTAAGGTGAAGCTGGTGGAACCCATGACCATCGCTCGCTCTGAAGGCAAGGCAAAGCGCGTTATCGATCTAAGGACGGGGGTTTTCAATGATTAGCCAAGTTACTGTTTTTCTGGAGAACGCCGAAGGTCGTTTGGCGGCATTGACCAAGGTCATGGCCGATGCCCAGGTGAACATGAAGGCCTTAAGCATTGCGGAAACCGCTGAATACGGCGTGATCCGCATCATTTGCGCTGATCCCGATAAGGCAACCGAGGCGCTGAATGCAGCGGGGTATCGCGTTATGAAAACGCCTGTGTCGGCCATTTCCATTACCGATACGGCGGGCGGCTTGGCCACGCTCATGGCGATTTTCGACGACATGGATGTAAACGTCCAGTACGGTTATTGCTTTAGCGAGTCCAACCAGGCCATTGCCGTTATGAAGATTCCTGCGGCAGAAAGCGTTGCCATTGCTGAAAAGGTCGCGGCGGCAGGCTTCAAGGTGCTCAGCCAGACCGACTTGGGGTAGGGCGCACGTCTGGCTGCTGCGGCGCTGCTTGCGGCGTTGCGCTGGCCAATTGCGAAGCAGTCGCGCTAGATTCGCATAGTTTCCTTGCGTCTGCGTATTGCGTTCACGTGGATTAACTTGCTACAAAAGAAGGGCTTGTCTCGATTGAGGCAAGCCCTTCTTGTCGGGAAGGCAAACGCTGGGGGAGGGGTCAGCGGCGCGCCCTAAGCCCTTACGCCTGCGCCGCCATGGCAACAATGCCGAATGCGCCCGGACCGCTGTGGCTTCCAATCACGCCGCCAGTTTGAATCCAGCAGATGTCTTTGAAGCCGGCCTCTTTACAGCGCTTCGTTACTTTGCCCTGAATGCCCTGGTCAAGCCCGGCACCCCAGATAAGATTCAGGTGGTCGTGTTCTTTCGGCTCGTCGGACAAGAAATTCTCCACCGCCTTCATCACGCATTTTTCCATGGAGCCGCGCTGCTTTTTCGTGGCAACCAGCTTGCCGTCAAGAATCTCGATGGTGGGCTTGATGTTCAGCAGCATGGCACCCAAAAATGCCATGTTGCTCAGGCGCCCGCCCGCGTGCAAAAACTCAAGGCTGCCGGGAATGAAGTGCATGCGGCAGCGCGCAATGCGGTCTTCAATGTAGGAGGTAAGCTCGGGCAGCGTGATGGAAGGCTGCTGCGCAATGCGCTGCGCCACTTCTTTTACAATCAGGCAACCGCCCGCAGAAACCGCTTTCATATCGAACGCGTGGAAGCGGTCCTGGAATTCCTGGCTGCGTGTTTTCACGGCAACAAGCGCACTTTCGTATGAGCATGTGATCACTGCAGAGTATGCCAGGTAAATGATTTCCGCGTTGGGATGCTCTTGCTCTATTTTGTCGAAGAACGGGTAGAAGTCCGCGGGCATGCAGCCGCTTGTTTTCGGCAGCTCGCGCGTCTTTTTATAGTGATCGAACACATCGGTTGCGGGGAAGGTTCCATCGTCCAAGCATTTTCCATTGAACGTCACGTGCATGGGCACCACTAAAATGCCATATTGCTGAGCAAGTTCGTTGGGAATGTCGTTTCCCGATTCAGTCATAAGAATATAGTTCGTCATATGCTTTCCTACCAATTATTCTCGAGGAGCCAAGGTTTCGGTGCACGTTGTTGCTGCAACTGCTCCGATAACCACGAAAACACAAATACACGAACTGTATCACTATGAGTAGAAAATGAAAAGAAGAAGTATTCGTCTCTTTTTTAGCCCGTTCCCCAAGTTTTTTGCTTGCGTTCGCTTGCACAATCCTGCTTATTGCTAAACTTCCCAACAGTTTACCGAAGGGTCCGAATCGTAACGTTGTTAACAATCTTTACGCAAACGTAACACAAAACGAATTTGTCTGACCCTAAGGTATTGTTAGTGGCAATTTCAGGTGGCAAAACAAGTTGGAAAAGAGAGGGCCGCTTGAATGAGTTTTGAACCGAAGGAGGTTTGAAAATGCACGAAAAGGCAAGTGCAGTAGACTTCGATGCGCTGCTTGAAGCCCATGGCGTTTCTCGTCGTAGCTTCATGAAGTTATGCGGAGCTGTTGCCGTTGCTGCTGGCTTGGGTTCTGCGGGTATACCTAAGGTAGCATACGCGCTTGAAGACAAGATCATCGGCGCAACCGAGGGAAAGCTTTACCCCGCCATCTGGATCGAAGGCGCATCCTGCACAGGCTGCACCGAGTCCTTCGCTCAGGTGGACACCCCCGATGCAGCGACTGTTGTCTTGGAGCTTCTGTCTTTGAACTACTCTGAGACGCTTTCCGCCGCCGCTGGTTTCTCTATGGAAGAGGCCAAGGAGCGCACCATCAAGGCTGGTAACTACATTCTCATCTACGAGGGTGCCATCCTGGAAGGTTGGGGCGGAAACGCTCTGCGTGTTGCCGGCGAGCCGGGCACGAAGCATCTGATTGAAGCTGCCGAGCATGCCAACGCTGTTGTGGCGCTGGGTTCTTGCGCAGTGAACGGTGGCTGGATGGGTGCTGAGCCCAACACGTCTGGTGCAATGGGCGTTCAGAAGTTCCTGGACAAGAATGGCATCAAGACCCCCGTTATCAATATCCCGGGCTGCCCGGCAAACCCCGAGTGGTTGGTTGCTGTTCTGGTTGACGTTGTCATGATGGGCCAGCTGCCCGAGCTTGACTCTTACAACCGCCCGACGGGCATCTTCGGTCAGACCATTCACGACAACTGCGAACGTCGCGGTCACTTCGAGAATGGCGAGTTCGTGTACGAATACGGCTCCAAGGAAGAAGCGCTGGGCTACTGCCTGTATCCGCTGGGCTGCAAGGGTCCTCAGACCCACGCGAACTGCGGTGTTACTCAGTGGAACCATGGTCGCAGCTGGTGCGTGAAGGCCGGTGCTCCTTGCATTGGCTGCTGCGAAGCTGACCCCATGAATCCTTCCGATAACTGGGTTCAGGTTCACACGCCGTTTGCTGCTCGCCTGCGCGACTTGCGTATTGGCGACCTTACGTTCAGCCCCGATGTTGCTGCTGGCGCAGTGACGGGCGTTGTTGCTGCTGCCTTGGTTGCCCATGGCGTTGGCATGAAGATTTCCGGCCGTATGGACGGCGGCGCACCTTTCGAGAAGGTCCGCTCTTGGGACGCAAAGCACCCCGACAAGTCCATTGGCGATTACGGTGACATCAACGAGGCTATTGCTGAGCAAGCCGAGCTGGATGCAAGCCTTAAGTCTGGCAAGAAGGGAGGCCAGGAGTAATGACTCGTTCTATCATCGACCCGATTACCCGTATCGAGGGTCATCTGCGTGTTGAGATGGAAGTGAATGCCCAGGGCATCGTCGAAGACGCCTGGGTTTCCGGTGGCTGCTATCGCGGCATGGAGCACGTGGTTGAGCATCGCACCCCCGAGGATGCGGCTCACATTGTGCAGCGTATCTGCGGCGTTTGCCCGGTTTCGCATGCGCACGCTTCCTCCATTGCTGCCGAGAAAGCTTACGGCATCACCATTCCGAACAACGCGCGTATCATCCGCAACATGCTGGAAGGCGCACAGTTCTTGCACAGCCACATTCTTTGGCTGTACAACTTGGCTGCGCTTGACTACGTGAACCCCATTGCCGGCCTTTCCGCCGACGTTGACGGCACCTACGAACTGGCTCGTCAGCTGGGCACTTCCACGAACAGCGATCTTGCTGCCGTGGCTGCACGCCTGACGAAGTTCGCCGAGAACGGTCAGCTCTCCATTTTCAGCGGCAACTGGTTTGACGCCGACGAAGGCACCGCCTACAAGCTGCCTGCCGAGGCCAACCTGCTGCTTACCACGCATTACCTGGAAGCACTGCAGATGCAGTCCAAGGCTTCCGAGATTGCTGCCCTGCTGGGTGGCAAGATGCCGCATGTCATGACGCTCATCCCGGGCGGCACCGCGTTTGTTCCCACCGATCAGAAGCTTGATGACCTGAAGATGCTCATCAAGGATCTGAAGGCATGGGTTGACGACACCGTTTTGCAGGACACGCTGGCCATTGCCAAGTTCTACGGCGATGCCACCACGTTCGGCAAGGGCTGCGGCCGCTACATTGCATGGGGCGTTTTCGAAGGACCTCAGTTCCCCTACGACAACGATTACACCAAGCAGATGGCAAACCGCTACATGCCGTCGGGCGTTATCGATGAGAAGCTGAACCTGACCGATCCGGTTGAGAGCTTAATCACCGAATACGTTGGCCACTCTTGGTACAAGGGCGAAGAGACCTACACGTCTCCTTACTTCGTTACCGAGGGCGAGTACACCGGTTACTACAAGGAAGAAGGCGCCAACGACAAGAACCCTGGCACCATCATGGACCGTTACAGCTGGGTCAAAGCTCCTGCTTACAACGGCAAGCCCATGGAAGCCGGCGGTCTGTCCCGCGTTCTGGCTGCTTACCTGCGTGGCCACGAGACCATCAAGCCGATGGTCGAGAGCGTTCTGGCTGCTACCGGACTGCAGCTTACCGACCTGCAGTCTACGCTGGGCCGCGTTGCTGTTCGTCAGATTGAGACGGTTTACATTGCCGAGCTCATGGAGCAGTGGTGCGATGAGCTGATCGAGGCCGTAAAGGGCGGCGAGTCCGCATACTTCAGCGCTCCTCAGATCACGACTGGTTCTGGCACGGGCTTCTGGGAAGCTCCGCGTGGTGCTCTCTATCACTCCGAGAAGGTTACCAATGGCAAGATCGATGGTTACCAGATCATCATCCCGTCCACGTGGAACCTGGCTCCGCGCAACGAGTCCGGCGAGCACGGTCCGTTGGAGCAGGCGCTTATCGGTACGCCTATTGGCACTATCGAAAAGCCTATCAACGCACTGCGTACCGTTCACAGCTTCGACCCCTGCACCGCTTGCGCCGTGCACGTGTCTCAGCCTGCGACCGGCAAGCATTTCGAGACGGTAACTTCTCCTTGGGGGGTGAAGTAAATGGCACATCTTGCACATTATCGTGAAGCGCATCCGCTGCCGTTTGTCATTACCCACTGGATCAACTTGATCTGCATGTTCATCTTGATCTTCACGGGCTTCTATATCCATTTCCCGTTCTTCCCGCTGTTCATGAGCGTTGCTCGTGGCCTGCATGTGCTGTGCGGTTTCGTGATTTTCATCAACTGCGTGGTGCGTGTGATTATGGCGTTCATCGTGAAGGCGGCTCCTGCAGGCGGTACGCGTGAGAAGACCACCGACATTCATATGTGGCTTCCGCAGAAGGACAACCGTCATCAGGCAATTGAATGGATCAAGTACTACCTGTTCTTGCGCAAGACGCATCCACTGGGAGGTAAGCTGGGCGTTCCTCAGAAGATTTCCTATCTGATGATTGCTCCGCTGCTGATCATCATGTTCATCACCGGCATTTGCCTGTGGCCTCCTACCGCTACCAGCGAGTTCTGCATGGGTTTGCTCACGTGGATCGGCGGCGCTATGAACATGCGTGTTCTGCACTTCTTCTTGATGTTCGTGTTCATCATTTTCTGCTTCATTCACCTGTACTTGGCAAACATCGAAGGCCTGGAGCCCACGAAGCTCATGCTGTTCCGCAAGGAGCATGGTGGCTTGACCTACGATCCCAACAAGCATGTGATTGACGGCAAAGACGAAATGGCGCACGAATAACAGTGCGAATTGCTTGCTAGCAGTCGTTAAGCGGTAAAGAGTTTTTTGAAAGGGCATATTGTGTCAGGAAAAGCAGCAGCGTATCAAGGATTGTCTGACGAAGACATCAAGCGCGAAAACGAATTCCTTGCCAATCTGCCCTTTCTTAATTGGGGAGCCTTTTTTATGGCTCCCATCTGGGGTTTTGCTCATGGCGACTGGCCGGCTATCCTGTTTTACCCGCTGTGGATGTTCTGCGACAACTTGATTTACGCCGCTTGGCAGAATCCCTCTACGCTCAATGTTGCCCTGGCTGTGTTGACCGGCATCATAATGCTGGTTGCCATAGTGGCGTATGCGCGCGTGAGCTCGCCGCGTTCGGCCCACCGTGCATTGGAGCGGGGCGAAACGCTTGAGCATTATCTGAAGATTGAGAAGCGTTGGGCAGTGGGCATGGCACTTATTGCGATTGTCATGCTCATTGCGGCAACGTACTATAACTTGAACATTCGACCCACGTTATAGCGGGGCGGTGTTCGTGTCTTTACGCAAAGGTACAAGGGAGTGAGCCTTTCGTGAGCGATAACATGAATACAACAGGAGAAAGACCGCGCAAGGCGGCTCTTTTTTTCGTGGGCAATCAGCTTATGCTTGATGATGGCATTGGTCACGCGGCGTTTGAAGAGCTGCCACGTGTCTATGAGCTGCCCGACACCGTTGATCTGTTTGATGTGGGCTGTATGACCATGGATATGATCAATTACGTGCGCGATTACGATTTCTTGATGACCATTGATGCCGTGGAAGACTCAGGACAGCCTGCGGGAACGGTTTTCCGTTATGCGCCTAGTGACGTGGATCGTGCCGGCATGATGGCATCGCTTCACGACTTGAAGCTGGCGAATCTGTTCGATGCCGCCGATTTGCTAGGATATAGCTCCGATGGCATCTGTTTGGGCATGCAGGTGGAAAACGCTGAGCCCGACGAGTATGTGATTGGGCTTACCGAGCCGTGCGCTGCAGCATTACCGCTGCTCATCGAGACGATAGCGGCGGAACTTCACCACAACGGCTTTTCCGTACGCCGCCTACAAGGTTAAAAGGGGACGGGGTCTTTTTCACTTTTTTGAATAATCGTTGGCGTGTTTTATGCGCGCTGGCTTTCGATATACCGCTTAGGAAAGGAAATCCATCATGGCAAAGCACTGCTGGGAACTGCGTGGATGCTATCAAGATGAAGAGATGAATAACCGCTGCCCGCACAACATTCCCGGGGAGCCGTGTCCCGCTGATTGCAAGTTTTCTGCGTGCGATCGACCGACCCACGTGGTGGCGCGCGACATTACGATGATTCTGAATCCCGATTTGAAATACGACGCATCCGTGAAGGAAGTGTGCCGCATGTGCGAAAACTTCCTAACGAATGGACCGACGTTTGCCGAAGGGGAAGAGCGCACAACCGTGCGTCAAGGCAACCCGAGCCGCTTCTTGCTGTAGTTACATTTTAATGCCGGCAGCTTGGAGCGCCATGCGCAGCACTACGTGGGGGATAACGCCCTCGGGGATGTCGCTAGCGGCAAGCGAGGACTCCATTTCCTGCATGACCTGCTCAATGCCCAGCTTTGCCAAAATGCCCTGAGCTGCGGCAATGCCGTTCGTTGGATCATCGGGGAAGGCGGGTACTTCGGCGCATAAGCGCTGGGCCGCTAAATAGCACCACGCCTGGCTGGGCTTCGGGTCGTTGAACAAGTAGCTGAAAACAAAGCCGAACAGGTGGGCATTTGCTTTTTCGCCCAATTTGGGGTTTGCACACAGGGCAATAAGGATGCTCTCGCCATCGTATTCATCGGCGGACGCATCGCGCTCCATGAGCCCTGCGTAGTCCAGTTCGTCCACAATTTTCTTCACGGCATCAAAGCGCGCCGTGAGCTTCTCGTTCAGGTCTTCCATAGCTTAAGATTCTTTCGCTTTCACCTTGGTACATAATCGAGTTGCTATTGTAGCGCATTGTGTGCGCGGCGCGCGATGCCGGTAGGATTGTTGACAAAAGGTGGTCACTCGAAAAACTAAACGCAACGCTGCAAAGGTAAATGCAACATTGCGTTTTATCCTGCAGATCTTATTCAAAA
>CAKUOV010000048.1 GCA_934670115.1 uncultured Eggerthellaceae bacterium | reverse complement strand
GAAATTTGACAAAAGAAAAGCCGCTTGACCTGCGGCTTAGCTAACGAATCGGTGTGATCGAACTGCAAAACTCTGGGTTCAAATCCTGTAGCGACCACCATTGAATGTACGCAGGTCACAGACGTCAGGTTTGTGGCCTGTTTTTGTATGCGGCGCTTTGGCGTGCGGGCTATTCATTGCGTTAAGCATGGCAAATCGGTGGCGAATCGGTGGTAAAGAATTGCTGACGCGCTCTGTTCGCAGTTGATACGGTAAAATTAAACGTTCATGTGTGCGAATGCGTGCATGGGCCGCAGGTACGTGAAAAAAGGAAATCATGATTCTTCAGCTGGAACACTTAACGAAATCATACGGGGGACGAACCCTATTTTCAGACGCGACGCTTCGTCTTGAGGCAAACGATCGCTTGGCGCTGGTTGGGCCGAACGGTGCCGGCAAAACGACCATGCTCAACATCATATCGGGTGAAGACGATCCCGATTCAGGCAACGTCGTTTTAGCCCATGGCGCTCAAGTTGGTTATTTAAAGCAGGAAGCAATCGAAATGGAAGATCGCCCCATTTTCGATGAAGTTATATCTTCCCAGGTTGAGGTCTTAGAGGCCGAGAAACGCTTGCATGAGCTTGAGGCGGCGCTGGGGGAAAATCCCACACCCGAGCAGTTGGCGGCGTGCGGTCGTGCGCGCGACGCCTTTGAGATGATGGGCGGCTACACGCTTGAAGCGAAAGTGCGTTCGGTCATGTTCGGCTTGGGCTTCAAGGAAAGCGACTTGAGCCATTCGACTGCCCAGTATTCCGGCGGCTGGCAGATGCGCATCGCGCTGGCAAAGCTTCTTATCCGCAATCCGGAAGTCCTGCTTTTGGACGAACCCACGAACCATCTTGATCTTGAAAGCGTGCGTTGGCTGGAAAGCTTCTTGCGCAGCTACGAGGGAACGGTTGTGGTGGTAAGCCATGACCGCGCTTTCATGGACAACATGGTTGACCGCGTGGCGGAAATCGATAATGGCAAACTGCTTCTTTACAAGGGGAATTACTCGAAATACCTGGTAGCGCGCGAGGAACGCCTGGAAAAACTGCGCATTGAGGCGGAAAAGCAAGCTGAAGAGATCGCGCATATGGAAGCGTTCATCGAAAAGTTCCGCTACAAGGCCACGAAAGCGAAGCAAGTGCAAGATCGCGTGCGCAAGCTGGAGAAAATCGAGCGCATTGTGGTGCCCGAGCAGCGTAAGACCGTGCATTTCAACTTTGTGCAGCCTCCGCGCACGGGCGATGAAGTGGTCACGTTGCGCGGCATTCGCAAGGCCTATGGCGAAAACGTGGTGTACAACAATTTCGATTTTACGATGTATCGCGGCGACAAGATTGCGTTGGTTGGTCCGAACGGTGCGGGTAAATCCACGCTTCTGAAGATGATTGCGGGGGTTCTTTCCCCTGACGCAGGCACGATTCGCTACGGCGTAAACGTGTCGAAAAGCTATTATGCTCAGCACCAACTTGAAGAGCTGAGCAGCGGAAACACGGTTTTCGAAGAGCTTGACAAAGTGGCTCCCGGCTGGACTATCTCGCAAGTGCGCACGCTTTTGGGCGCGTTTCTGTTCGAAGGCGATGCCGTTGAGAAGCGCGTGAGCGTTCTTTCAGGCGGCGAGAAAAGCCGTCTCGCTTTGGCGAAAATGCTGGTTGCTCCGGCGCCGCTTCTGTGTTTGGACGAACCTACGAACCATTTGGATATTGCGAGTGCCGATATTCTGGAGCAAGCGCTGCGTTCGTTTGAAGGCACCATTATCTTCATTACGCATGACCGCCACTTGATTCGCGGCGTTGCCAATAGGATTGTGGAGGTCATGCCGGGAAAAATCACGTTGTTCGATGGCGATTACGACTATTATCTGTACAAGACGGGCCAGGCTGATGGCGAAAATCCCGAAGCATCCATCAAGGGTGCTGCAGGCGTAAATGCTTCCACGAATGCGACGAAATCCGCTGGTGGGACGTCTGCTGCGGGCGCAGCAGGCAAAGGCGGCGGAAACGTTACGGTGCGTAACCATCGTGGAGTGGACGATTCGGCTGCAAAGGCGAAGGGGACGGCGTCTTTGACCGCGCCGAAGGAAAGTGCGCCGAAAAGCAAAGAGCAGAAGCGTCGCGAAGCCGAGGCGCGCAACCGTGCTTATGCCGCGCTCAAGGGGCATCGCAAGCGCATTGCCGAGCTGGATAAGCTGCTTGAGAAAGACAATGCGCGCATGGATGAGATCATGGCGCTTTTGGCTGACCCCGATTTTTATGTCAACGAGGCCGCAAGCAGCGATGTTATTGCCGAGCATGCGCGTTTGAAGCAACGCATTTCCGCCGAAGAAGAAGAGTGGTTCATCTTGAATGAGGAACTTGAAGAAGAGCTGAAAAAGCAGCAGGAGGCGTTGTAGTATGGCGCATTCCTTGCAGCAAGCTCCCTTCAATGTGGTGCTCATTGAGCCTGAAATCCCCCAAAACACGGGAAACATCGCGCGTACCTGCGCCATTACGGGCGCGGTGCTTCACTTGGTGGAGCCCATGGGTTTTCGCTTGAGCTCAAAACAGCTTTCACGCAGCGGTTGCGATTATTGGGAAGACGTGGAGATTGTCCGCTGGCCTAGCGCAGTGGCGTTTTTCGAGGCGCATGGCACCGATGAGCTGCACCTTTTCACGGGGAAAACAATGAAGCGAATGGAAGAGGCTGCGTACAACCCCGGGTGCTATCTGCTGTTCGGACGTGAGAGTCGTGGCATTGACCAGGAATATCTTGATTTATACCGGGAAAACTGCGTGCGTATTCCCATGCGACCCCATGAGCGCAGCTTGAATTTGAGCAATGCGGTTGCCATTGCTTCGTATGAGGCGCTGCGCCAAAATGGGTACCCGGGACTGGAATAGTTTGGAGAGGCAATGACATCAGGCTTTTTCGATATTGGTATACCGTATCTGGTGTGCAGCGTTTTGTGCTTTATTCCCGCGATGGTCTTCCATGAGGTTGCGCATGGGTTTGCAGCGTATAAACTGGGCGATCCCACGGCAAAAATGCAAGGCCGGCTGTCGGTGAATCCTTTGAAGCACATTGATCCGTTTGGCACCGTTATTATGCCGTTATGCTTGATGGCGGTCGGATTGCCGGTGTTTGGCTACGCGAAACCGGTGCCGTATAATCCGTTTTATTTCAAGGACAAGCGCAAAGGTGACTTGGTAGTAGGTCTTGCGGGTCCTGCGGCGAATCTGGTCATGGCGCTTTTGGGTGCGCTTGTCTATCACGTGGTGGTTTTCGCCATCATGCAAATGCCCGCGGCGGATGCAACTGCGCTGCTGCAAAACGCCCTTGTGTACAACATTGTCACGCTTTTGCTGCCGCTCTTTGTGTTCTTGAACTTGATTTTCATGTTCTTCAACCTCATTCCGATTCCGCCCTTGGACGGTTCGTCCATCTTGGCGGTTATCTTGCCGCCGCGCTATCTGCCGCAGTACTACAAAGTGCAGCAGTGGGCGCTTCCTATTTTCATGATTGTTGTCATTTTGCTTCCGCAGATCATTGGCTTTAACCCTATTGGGTGGTATCTGAACGCCACGGCTGGCTCGCTTCTGGATTTGCTTTTGTAGGGGGCAGGCGCATGTCGTATAAAGTTCGCATAGATAGCTTCGAAGGGCCGTTTGACCTGCTGCTGTACCTGGTAAGCAGGCAAAAGGTGGATATCGGCGTTATCTCTATCTCTGAGATTATCGACCAATATCTTGATGAGATTGCGAATCTGAAGGACCTGGATCTGGATGTTGCGAGCGACTTTTTGCTAGTGGCGGCCACGCTTTTGAAGATAAAGGCCGAAAGCCTTCTTCCGAAAGAAGAAGTGGTCATCGATGAAGAGCTTGCACAGCTTTCTCCCAGCGAGGCGCGTGATATTCTGATTGATCGTCTGTTGGCGTATAAGCAGTACAAGAACGCTGCTCATGCCCTGAATTCGCGCTTTGAGGCGGAAGGTCGCATGCATGCGCGTCCATTTGGCCCCGACCAGCAGTTTTTAGGGGCAATGCCCGATTGGTTGGAATCCACCACGCTTGAAGATATCGCATCGCTTGCGGCAAAAGCGCTTGCGCGCCGCGAGGTGTTCTTGCTTGAGTCCGAACATATTGCCGCAAAGCCTATTCCCGTGGAAACGTACGTGCGGTCTATCCATGAGCGTATCGTGAATGAGAAGCAATTAAAGTTTTCCCAGCTCACAGAAGGGGATACGCATCCTCAGGTGATTGTTGTCACGTTTTTGGCCATCCTTGAGCTGTATAAGCGCTCCATGGTGACCGTGCATCAGCAAGAATCGTTTGGCGATATTGAGATCGACTACATTGAAGGCTCGGGCGTGTTGCTGCTGGATGACGACGATGCGTTGACATCGGTTGTGTAACGCGCGTTTGCGCCAACAGCCAATAAAAAGGAAGAGAAGGATACCCATGTTTTCTGGATTGCAAGAAGATCAGCTGAAAGGTGCCCTTGAGGCTATGCTGTTTGTGACCGACGAGCCGGTCAGCGTTATTGATCTTTCCACCATGCTTGAGGTTGATTCCGCGAAAGTCGAATCGTCGCTTGTTTCGCTGCGCGATGAATTCGAGCGTGAGAATCGCGGCATTCAGCTGCGAGAAGTCGCTGGTGGCTGGCGGCTGTTCACGCATCCGGCATTTCATGATCTGATTGAGCGCTATGTGATTTCGTGGGACACGCGCAAGCTGTCGCAGGCTGCGTTGGAAACGCTTGCCATTGTTGCGTATTGCCAGCCTATCACGCGTGCCGGCGTTGCGTCGGTGCGTGGCGTGAGTTCCGATAGCTCGATAAACTCCCTGGTTGAAAAAGGTCTTTTGCGCGAGGCAGGCACTGCCGATGCGCCGGGCAACCCCATGCAGTATGCTACGACGCGCGTTTTCCTGGAGCGTTTCGGGCTTCGTTCCGTGGATGACCTTCCCGACGTGGTGCAGTTTGCGCCCGATGAAGAGACGCGCGCCCTTATTCGTGAGCGTTTGAGTGCGACTTCGAGCGCTTCGTCTTCCTTTGCGCGCAGTGATGATGCGGGCGAGGCGTGGGCTACTGGCAACGTTTCCGCAGGTGAAGGCGCTGGATTGCGCGACGGCGCGGTGGGCGGTGGAAGCACTGCGGAACAAATGCAGCGTTTGGCAGATATGCAGTTGAGCTTGCTTGATGAAGAGGAAGTTGTGCCGCCGCAAATGTCTTCCCGCGATTTGCTTAATGCAGCGCTTTCTTCGAGCTTTGGATTGGTGGACAAGATTGATTTAAGCAAACTGGAGTTCGAAGACGATGACGAATTCTAAGTTAGAAAAGAATGTTTCTCCTGATGAGGCGCTTGGTACTTCGGAGACCTTTCCGGCGTTTGAGACCATGCGCCTTCAGAAATTTCTGGCACGTGCAGGTGTTGCCAGCAGGCGCGCAAGCGAACAGCTGATACTTGATGGCCGCGTTGCCGTGAATGGCGAAGTGGTCACGGAGCTTGGCGCGAAAGTACGCGTTTATGCGGGTGGAACTGCGGGCGTGGATAAGCGCGCGGAAGAGGGTCAGACCGCCGACAATGCGTCTGCTGTCGAAGCGCTCGTGCAAAAAGAGAGCGCGAACAGGTCTGATATTGTGACGGTTGACGGCGTTGCCGTAACGCTGTGCGAAGAAGCGGTGACGTTGATGCTGAATAAGCCGGCAGGCTACGTTACCACCATGGACGACCCACAAGGGCGCGCTTGCGTGGCATCGCTTGTGCCGCTCAATCGGTATCCCAGCCTTTTTCCCGTAGGGCGCCTTGACCGCGACACTACGGGTTTGCTTCTTTTCTCCACCGATGGCCAGCTGGGCAACAGGCTGCTGCATCCGCGTCATCACGTGAGCAAAACGTATCTTGCGCTTACGCTGGGCGTTCCCACTGACCAGGCGCTTGAAACGTTGCGTACGGGCGTGGAGTTGTCGGATGGCATAACGCAGCCGGCTTGCGTTGACGTGCTTTCCGGTGAAGAAGCCGACCAGGCGCTTTCCTGCTTTGAGTTCGATCAGGCGGGCGCGAGTGGTACGGGAAATGCCGCTCGCAAGATGCAATCACGCCGCAAAATGCGCGGAAAGCGGCGCGCGGTGGTTCGTATTACCATTGCCGAAGGGCGTAACAGGCAGGTAAGACGCATGCTCGATGCCGTGGGGTGTCCCGTCATCGCGCTTCACCGTTGCTCGTTTGGGCAACTCACGCTTGATGGCGTATTGCGTGGTGCGTGGCGGCTGCTTTCGGCTGAAGAAGTAGCGGCGCTTGAGGCGCTGGGGGAGTAGCAAACGCGCAGAAGGAGCGTTTTTGCTGCTGACCTTGGGCGTTCCCGCTTTCGTCTTGCGTTTCCCCGGTTTGCTGAAAAGACAGTTTTTACCTGGGTAGTGGGCACACTTTGCTGAAATGCGCTATTCTATCGTGAAATGAATTTCGGAAAGGATTTTTATGATCGTTGCAATCGACGGACCATCCGGTGCCGGTAAATCGACCATCGCGAAGATTGTGGCCAAAACGGTTGGTTTTTCCTGCTTGGATACGGGTGCTATGTTTCGCAGTATTGCGGTGCTGGCTCTGGAAAAAGGCATTTCACTTGATGATGATGCTGCTTTGGGTGACCTTGCCACGAAAAACGAGATTGCGTTCACGTTCGATGACAACGAAGAGCGCACGCAGCATGTTTTCATCGCAGGGAAAGAAGTGACTTCCGCCATTCGTACTGCCGAGGTTGATAAAGCGGTTTCTCCCGTTTCGGCGGCGCCTTCGGTGCGTGCGGCCTTGCTTGAGCAGCAGCGCCGCATTGGTAACGCCGGTAATTACGTGGTCGAAGGCCGCGATATTGGTACTACGGTGTTTCCCCAGGCAGAAGTCAAGATTTTCCTTACGGCGAGCGCCGAGGAACGAGCGCGCCGTCGTGTTTCGCAAAACGAAGCGCGTGGTATTGGCTCGGTGGATTACGAAGAAGTGCTTGCGGATATCATTCGCCGCGATCAGGCGGATTCTACGCGTGCGGTTTCCCCGCTGCGTCAGGCGGAAGATGCGTACTTGCTGGATTCTTCCGATTTGACAATCGATCAAGTAGTTGAAGCCATTTGCAGCCGCATTAAGCAGGCGGCGCAGTAAGAAGGTGATTTTGCCGTGTGTAACCGCATTGCTGCTGGCTAGTAAGCTGCGGCATGTGCGAACATCACGACAAATGCGCAGTTCGGAATAGGATAATCGAATGTTTCTTTCCTCAAAGGAAATGTGGGATCGGCCGCTGGGCGGCACCTCGTTGGAAAAAGAGATTCCCCATTGGTGTGGCAATATTCTTTTTGTCGTGCTGGGTGCGCTCTGCAAGTTGTTTTGGCGCTATCGCGTTGATGGACGCGAAACGCTGCGCGCATTCAACAAGCGGTATGGATGCTTGGTTATTTCGAATCATACGTCGTTTTTCGATGTGGTGTTTGCTTATCTAGCGGCGCGCCCGACTCAGTGGGTGCGTTTTTTGGGTCGCGATACGCTTTTCGGTAACGCAGGTGGTCTAGCGGGCCAAATCCTTTCGCGCGTGGGAGCTTTCCCCATTGCGCGCGATACGGCTGACCGCGGCGCCATTAAGCGCGCGGTGCGCCACTTGAAAGATAACGAACTGGTGGGCATCATGCCCGAAGGAACGCGCCGCGGTAAAAGCAATCGCGATGCCGAGCTGCACGGGGGAGCCGCGCTTATCGCGCGCATGGCTAAAGTGCCCATTCTTCCTATGACGGTGCGCAACGCGGAAAAGATTAAACAAAAAGGCAAATTTGTAGCATTCCCCAAGGTCACGGTTGAATACGGCAAGCCCATTTTGCTGGACGACTTTGATTTCCTGCCGAAATCGGAGCGCTTGGAGGCTTGCACGTGGTATGCCATGCGTGAGTCGTTTGCGCTGTTCAACCGCATTCCGCGCGAAGAAGTTGATATGGTTGAGCTCTTCCCCAAAACGAAGGATTATCGTCAGACGTTTTTGGAGCATCCGATTCCCGAGCACACGGCCGAAGAGGTTATTGCGTACTTCCAGAGTAAATCGCAGGCGAAAGACGTGGAGGAATAAGCAATGGATGTTGTTCGTTCCAAATAT
The DNA here is from genome assembly GCA_934670115.1 of uncultured Eggerthellaceae bacterium. Lineage (GTDB taxonomy): Bacteria > Actinomycetota > Coriobacteriia > Coriobacteriales > Eggerthellaceae > CAKUOV01. Next base: position 9,365 of record CAKUOV010000048.1, on the reverse strand, counting down.
GCGGGAGCCTGCTATGGCGTTCAGCGTGCGCTTGATTTAGCAGAATCTGCCATTCTCGGGTGTGAGCCCGCTGTGACGCTTGGACCCATCATCCATAATCCGAAAGTCGTGCGCCATTTGTCTGAGCAGGGAATTTGCTCTATTTCCGACTTAGATGAAGCGAACGGCGACATTGTTATCGTGCGCAGTCACGGTGTTACGCCCGAGGTGATGGAGGATATCGAGCGGCGTGGGCTGGAGGTCATTGACGCGACGTGCCCCCATGTGGCGCGTGCTCAAAAAGCTGCTGAAGAGCTTGCATTGCAAGGCTGCACCGTTGTGGTGGTGGGTGAATCAGGGCATCCGGAAGTTGAGGGCCTTACGGCATATGCGCGCAAAGGCGGAGCGCGCACGCTTGTGGTGAAAGATCCCGCCGATTTGCCCGGTGATTTAGTTGAGCCCATAGGCGTTGTGGTGCAGACCACGCAAACGCGCGAGTCGCTTGACGCAGTGGTGCGCGCGCTTGAGGAAAAAGGTATTGAACCCCAGGTCAGTAACACGATTTGTTTTGCCACCCGCCAGCGACAAGATGCTGCTGCGGCTTTATCTTCGCAAGTTGATGTTATGATTATCCTGGGCGGGAAGAACTCGTCGAACACCACGCGTCTTTTCGAAATCTGCAAGGCAGCGGCTCCTGCAGCCTATCATATAGAGGGCGTGGATGACATTGATCCATCGTGGTTTGACGGATGCGCTACTGTGGGCGTTTCGGCGGGCGCATCAACGCCGGAAGAACAGATCAAGGAGCTAGTCGATTGCTTGGAGCGCATGTGAGCATTTATCCTTCGCGTGACATAAAGGCGCAAAGCGCCGGAGTTGCCCCTGCGGCTGTTGTCAGCGCCATTTTGGAAGATTCTCCTGCATACGATGCTGGTTTTGAGCCGGGCTGCCGTATAACGGCGGTCAACGGCGCGCCGTTGCGCGATATCATCGATTGGCGCTGGCAAACTTCCGATGACGTTATTGATGTTTCGTACGTTGACCTTGAGGGCGACGAAGGAACCGTCACGCTTGAGCGCTATCCCGATGAGGATTGGGGTTTTGAGTTCGAAGGTGTGGTGTTCGATGGCATCAAGCTGTGCCGCAATGCCTGCACGTTTTGCTTTATGCGCCAACTACCTGCGAATATGCGTCCGTCGCTGTCTCTGCGTGACGATGACTTCCGTTTGAGTTTTCTTTCGGGTACGTTTGTGACCATGACGAATGTGACTGCCGAAGACGAGGCGCGCATTGTGGAGCAGCGTATCTCGCCGCTGCGCGTCTCCCTTCACGCCGTGTCGGAGGAAGTGCGCGAGCGGCTTATTGGCAAACATGCGCCGTGGGGCATGCAAGTGATCGAGCGCCTTCTTGAGCAGGGTATTGAGATGCATGTTCAAATTGTGCTGGTGCCGGGCGTGAACGATGGGGAAGAGCTTGCGCGCACGCTTGAGTGGGCGTATGCGCATCCTGGCATTGTGGAAGTGGGCATTGTCCCTTTGGGCTACACGCGCCATCAGGACATATTCCAGCGAAGCTTCAACAGCCCGTATGCTGCACGTGATGTTTTGCGGTTGATTGACCGCTATCAGCGAAATGCGTTGCGCCATCGCGGTCATGCGTGGGTCTTCGCGGCTGATGAGTTCTACCGCAATGCGTATCAGGAAAACATGCTGGATAAGCTGCCTTCCGCGGATTTCTATGGCGACTTCGGCATGTTCGAAGATGGAGTGGGCATTATCCGTACGTTTGTTGACGATTGGAACGAATGCGTGGAATCGGGCCTTGCGTCTAAGCTTGCTGGCGCGCTGCAGCGCACCGAGAAGCGTGCGGTTATCGTGGTCGGGTATGCCATGATGCCGTTTTTTGCCCAGCTGGTTGAAGCGAGCCCTCTTGCGGAATACCTGTGCGTTCTCCCTGTTGAGAATAGGTTCTTCGGCGGAAACGTTGATGTAACGGGTCTTCTGACTTCCTATGATATTGCGCAAGCGCTCATCGAAGAAAGCAAGCTCAACCCTAAGAGCGCATACATTGTGGCTGTTCCCAAGGTGGTGCTCAACGATGATGGCGTGCTGCTTGACGATGGAACGCTTGATGAGATTTGCGAGCAAACAGGCATTGCCGTTCATGCGGTTTCTTGCAACCCTTCAGGGTTTCTTCGTGAAATCATGCAGCTTATATAGCTTTTTGTTCCTTTTTGCTGCGATAATAAACATTCATGCTGGAATACTAGTGCAATTATGCGCTTAGAGTCATTGCGACTTTTTGAATATAAGGGAGGTTTTCTATGCCTTTGCCGATTATTGCTGTGGTGGGGCGCCCCAATGTGGGCAAATCCACGTTCGTGAACAGGATTGCTCAGGCGGACGAGGCAATTGTCCATGAAATGCGCGGCGTGACGCGCGATCGCTCGTACCATATTGCCGACTGGAACGGCGTTTCCTTCAAGCTTATCGATACCGGCGGTATTGAGATGGGCGATGACGATAAATTCCAGGGAAGCATTCGCGCTCAGGCTATCGAAGCAACGCACGAGGCGGATTTGATTCTGTTTTTGGTAGACGCGAAGACGGGCATTATGGCCGATGACGAGGCTGTTGCGCGTATTCTGCGTCGTTCCGACAAGCCCATCATGCTGTTGGTGAACAAGATGGATACCCCGAATAAGTATGATGACATGTGGGAATTCTACTCCCTGGGCTTGGGTGACCCGTGGCCGGTTTCTGCTACGCATGGTAATGGCACGGGTGACCTTTTGGACGCCGTTATTGACAAGCTGCGCGAGATGGGCTTGGACAAAGACATTGAGCCCGATCCCGAGAGCGTGAATATTGCCATTATCGGTCGTCCGAATGCGGGCAAGTCGTCGCTCACGAACAAGATGACGAATAACGAACGCTCCATTGTGTCTGATGTTGCCGGCACTACGCGCGATGCCGTTGATACGCTGGTGGAACACGATGGCAAGTTGTACACCATTGTTGATACGGCGGGCCTGCGCCGTAAGAGTCTGATTGAAGAAGACGTTGAGTACTACGGCTTTGTACGTGCAATGCGTGCGATTGACCGCGCGAACGTGGCGGTTCTGGTGATTGACTCCGAGATTGGCCTGACAAACGAAGACCAGCGCGTTGCGGGGTACGCTGCCGAGCGTGGCTGCGCTATGGTCATTGTCCTGAATAAATGGGACCTGGTAGAAGGCCCTGAAAAGAAGCAAGACATTCGCGACAGGATTGAAGATCGCATGACGTTTGTGAGCTACGCGCCGGTTGTTTCCGCGGTTGCGAAAACGGGCAAGAACGTCGATCATATTTGGGAAGCCATCGATCAAGTCTTCGAGAACTATAACAAGACGATTTCTACCAGCGCATTGAACAACTGGCTGAGCGAGATTCGCGAAACGGGCCACACCATTTCCAAGGGCCGCAAGGTTCTGCGCATGAAGTACATGACGCAAACTGACGTGTGCCCGCCGCGCTTCACGTTCTTCGTGAACCATCCCGACCTGATTACCGATTCGTTCGAGCGCTTCCTGGAGAATCGTTTCCGCAAGTCGTTTGACCTAACGGGTACCCCGGTGTACTTCAAGTTCAAGAAGAAAGACTAGTGACATGCTGTTGCAAGCTTGTGTCATTTTGGCCGTTATTGCTGAGGCGTTCCTGTTGGGGTCTATTCCGTGGGGCGTGGTGCTTTCGCGCGCGTTTTATCATGACGACGTGCGCGAGCACGGCAGTGGCAATATTGGCACCACGAATATGATCAGGTCTTATGGCAAGAAAGTCGGTTACGCCTGCTTTGTTCTTGACTTCGCGAAGGCGATTGTCGCATGCGTTCTTGCGAACGTTTTGAGCAGCGTGGCTTTGGATTCGGGCTGGATTACGCAAGCATTTGTCGATACGCGCCTGATTGTCATCATTGCTGGTCTAAGCGTTGTTATGGGGCATATTTTTACTCCCTGGTTGAAACTGCGGGGCGGTAAAGGTGTTGCGTGTGGCGCTGGCGTTGCCGTGGTGGCGTTCGGCTTTCAGTGGTTTTTGCTGCTTTTGGCGGCGTTTATCCTGTTCGTGTTCTTCACGAAGGCGGTTTCTGCCGGTTCAATTGCGGCGGCGGTCATTTTCCCGTTTATCGGGCTGTACGTTTATTGGGGCAACCCGTTGGCAATCGTGTTGTGTTTTGCAATTGGGATTCTGGTGCTGTGGTCGCATCGCTCGAATATGGAGCGCTTGGCGCACGGTACCGAGAACAAGATTGGCGGCAAGAAAGCTGCAGATAAGTAGGGTGTCATGAAAGTTGCAGTAATTGGCGCAGGCTCGTGGGGAACGGCATTAGCGCAGGTTGTTGCGAAAAACAACAACGAGGTTCTTCTTTGGGCGCGCAAAGATGAAGTTGTGTGCGGCATCAACGAAAACCACGCGAACCCGCGTTATTTGAGCGATGTTACGTTAAGCAAGAACATTACTGCAACGAAAAGCCACGAAGAGGCGCTTTCGGGTGCGCAAGCATGCGTGATTGTCATGCCGTCGTCCACGTTGCGTGAAACGGCGCAGGCGATTGCTCCTTTCGTAAGCGATACTCTTCCTATCATTATTTGCTCGAAAGGCGTCGAGGCTAAAACGGGCATGGTGGGCGTTGAAATCTTCGAAGACGTTTTAGGGAACGTGAGCCGTCTTGCTGCGCTTTCGGGTCCGAATCATGCAGAGGAAGTCATTTTAGGCACGCCGTCGGCTACTGTTATTGCCAGCGCGAATGAGCAAACAACGCGGCTATTCCAGGAGCTTTTTGCCACGTTTTCGTTTAGAACGTATGCGAGTACCGATGTTTTGGGCGTTGAGCTGTGCGCTGCGTTCAAGAACGTCATTGCTATCGCAACGGGTTGCGCGTATGGCTTGGGCTACGGTGACAATACGGCCGCCATGCTGCAAACGCGCGGTTTAGCGGAGATGAGCCGCTTAGTTACGGCATGCGGTGGGCAAGCGCTTACCTGCATGGGTCTTGCGGGTACGGGCGACATGATTGTTACGTGCATGTCACGGCATTCGCGCAATCGTCGCTTGGGCGAGATGATTGCGCAGGGCAAGACGCTTGATGATTTTACCGCGGAAACGCATATGGTGGCCGAAGGCGCCGTTGCGTGCAAAACGCTTGGTGAGCTGGCGGCAAAAGTGGGCGTTGAGCTGCCCATTACCGATATCGTGCGCCGCGTGGTATGGGAGGATTTCGATCCGCGCCTGGTGTCTGATCGTCTGCTGGATCGTCCGCTTAAGCCAGAGTTCTACTAGGGCTTTCAGAGCGCCTTGCGCGGTTGCAACGCGCTCGCCTCTTTATTCCAATCCTAAATAGTGGCGCTCTGCTTTGAGCAGGGCGGCGTTGAACACGTTTGCTTTCGTGGCGTTGAGCTTGCGGCCTGGTGCCGCACAAATGCGATGCGTTGGCACCACAATGGCCAAAGGGCTGCGTTTTGCGGCAGTGCCGACAACGCGATACGCCGATTCATCGCCCAAGCGCGCGGCGATGGTTGATGTGGCCGCGCTTTTTCCGTAGGGGATTTTCATGATTTCGCGCCACACGTCTTTTTGAAATGCCGTGCCAGCGGGCGCTAACGGAATATCGAATGCTTGTCTTTTGCCCGCGAAATATTCCAGAAGCTCGGTTGCCATAAGATTGGTCAATCGATTAGGCTTGCACGGACCACTGAGTTCTTCTTCTCCAAACTTTATGCAGGTCACATGCGTATTTGTTGCCTGGATGGTCAAAAAACCATAGGGGCTGCGATACACGTAATATTGAACGGTTGCGTCGAAGGGCGCGGCGTGGGTTTGCATAAGGTGCCTCTCTGTGGCTTCCAAAAGAACCTGCATGTTTCATTATACGCGAGCTGTGGCGCACTCCTGCCATTAACAAATCGCGAAATAATACCGATATCTGCAGGGCCACTGCTGTCTTTGCGCTAGAATGAGCGGCAAAGCAAACGAAAAAGGAGTAGCCATGTTCCAGGAGCCAAAGATTGCCCCGTCAATTTTGTCCGCCGACTTCATGAATCTGGAAAGCCAAATCAAGCTTATCGAAGATGCCGGTGCAGGGTATATCCATGTTGACGTTATGGATGGTCATTTTGTGCCGAATCTGACTATTGGCGTACCCGTGGTCAAGCAGCTCGCTCGCATTGCGCGCATTCCCTTGGATGTTCACTTGATGATTTCTAATCCGCTTGAGCAGCTGCCGTGGTATTTGGCTGCCGGCGCTAATATGATTACGATGCATGTGGAAGCGTTCGACTGTGTTGACGATATGCGAAAAGCGCTTGATATGGCGCATGAGGTAGGTGCGCGTGCGGCGCTGTCCGTGAAGCCGAAGACGCCTGTTTCCGTTTTAGAGCCTGTCATCGAGCAGCTGGACATGGTGCTTATCATGAGCGTTGAGCCGGGTTTTTCGGGCCAGTCCTATATCGAAGGCAGCGATAAGAAAGTTGCCGAAGTTGTCGAAATGGCGAAAAAGCACCAGGTAGAGCCGTTGATTCAAGTTGATGGCGGTATTGGCTTGAAAACAGTTGCCGGTGTTGCCCAGGCGGGTGCTGACGTGTTTGTTTGCGGAAATGCCGTTTATGCCGCAGAAGATCCGGCGCAGGCACTGAAAGAAATCGAAGCGGCGGCACGCCAGGCCCAACAGGATGTGCAATAGCGTGCGACTGGCTGGCTTAGCATGCGAAAAAATCGGCCCTTGTGGCAAGCGAGTGAGAATAAGCGGGTAAAAATGAGCGATTACGTTTATCTTGATTATGCCGCAACGGCGCCCCTGTGCCCTGAAGCAGCAGATGCGTTAGCGCAGTTCATGCAGCCGGACGCTGTTCATATGACGGCGGGCGGTGCAAATGCGAACTCGCTGCATGGACCGGGACGTTATGCTTTTGAGCTTTTGGAGAAAGCGCGACGCAGCGTTGCGGAAAGCTTACATGCGAAGCGTCCTCCCGAGATTATCTTCACGTCGGGCGCTACGGAATCCGATAACTCCGCCCTGTTCGGGCTGACGCGCGCTGCATTGCAGCAGCGTGAGAAGCGCGGTATTCATGGGGGCGGACACGTTATCGTTTCTGCCATTGAACACGATGCGGTGTTGGCGCCGGCGCACCGTCTGGAGCGCGAAGGCGTTGCGGTCACGTATCTGCCAGTGGATTCCCGCGGGTTTGTGAGCCCCGCCGCATTGCATCAAGCGTTGCGCGATGATACCGTGCTAGTTTCCATCATGATGGCGAACAGCGAAGTGGGATCAATCCAGCCCATTAAGCAGCTTGCAGAGATTACCCATAAGGCTGGCGCGCTCTTCCACACCGATGCAACGCAGGCGCTGGGAAAGACGCCCGTTGACCTTCAGGATTTGGATGTGGATGCTGCATCGTTTTCGGGGCACAAGATTGGTGCTCCGAAGGGCATTGGTGTTCTGTACCTGAAAACGCGCACGCCGTTCGTGCCGTATCTTTTGGGCGGCGGACAAGAAGAAGGGCGTCGAAGCGGAACGCAAAACGTTCCTGCTATCTGCGCTTTTGCTGCTGCATGCCACGCTGCGGTGGAAACTCAGGCGGCAGAGAGCGCACGTCTTCGCGGCTTGCGTGATGATCTATATGCGCGCCTTGCCCAGCTCAAGCGCATTTCCCCAACGGTTTCGGTTGACGCGGGCGATGAAGCATATCTGCCTAATATTGTGCATGTTTTAGTTTCTGGTTTTGAAAGCGAGACGCTTATCATACGCCTTGATCAAGCGGGCTTCGGCGTTTCGGGCGGTTCGGCCTGTTCATCGCATAGCTTGGATCCAAGCCATGTGCTTAAAGCCATGGGTGTGCCGCCCGATAAAGCGTATGGCGCGCTTCGTGTGTCCATGGGGCGCTACACCACGCAGGAGCAGATTGATGCGTTCGTTGCAGCGCTTGAGAATTGCATTCGGAAGTAGCTTGCTATGGAGTTGGTGAATTGCCACACGCATACGGTTTATTCGGGGCACGGCCAGGGAAGCGTTGACCAGCTGGTATGTGCTGCGCGCCAGGCGGGAATCACAACGCTTGCGGTAACGGAGCATTACCCGCTGCCGCCCGAGCTTGATCCTTTGAAGGAGAACGCGATTGAAGCGGCGCTTCTACCACAGTACCTACAGGAAATCAGCGCAGCTCAGCAACGGTATTCGGATATCGAAGTGGTTGCTGGCGCGGAATTTGATTGGCTGGGAGATTTCGAGACGCGTGCGATGGATAGCGACACGTTTGCGCCGTTCGCGTATGCGCTGCTGTCGGTGCATTTCATTGACGGCTGGGGCTTTGATGACCCGGCATATATGGGTCGATGGAGCGAATTCGGCACCGATGCCGTGTGGCGGCGTTATGTTGAGCTATGGATTGAGGCAGCGTGCTCGGACTGGCCTATCGATGCCATGGCGCACCCTGATCTGGCGAAGAAATTCGGGTATTATCCAAGCTTTGACCTGGATAAATGTTACCAGGAAATGACTGAAGCGCTTGCATCTACCGATAAAATGGTCGAAGTCAACACGGCGGGCGCGTATTACGATTGCCAGCAGATGTATCCGGCGCTCGAGCTTTTGCGCTTGTTCTGCCGTGCGGGTATTCCTTGCTCGGTGGGTACCGATGCCCATGCGCCCGAGCACGTGACGCGTGGGTTAGATAAGGCGTATGCGCTGATGTACGAGGCGGGGTATCGCTACATAACGGTTCCCACGGCAACAGGGGATCGTCGCCGCATTCCTTTGAGTTAAAAGTGTTTAAGGCGCGAAGTTCGCGTGCCGCTTGTCAAGAAGAGAGGAAGTTCCATGACACTGCATTGCACCATCGGCGAGCTTGAGCGGTTGCTTTTGGGGAAATATCCCGCGCAAGATGCGGAGAGCTGGGACAGAACTGGCTTGTTGGCGGGCGACCCTTCTTGCATGGTTTCCGGTGTTGCCGTGGCGCTTGATCCTTCGGTTCATGCGATTGAGCAGGCGAAACAAGCAGGTGCGAATGTGCTGCTCACGCATCATCCAGCGTTTTTGCAGCCGCCCGAGAGCTTTCTTCCGGGAACTTCCGTGGCGCAGCAGCCTGGCGCCCTGATTTATTCCGCGCTTGAGAATGGTGTGGCGCTTATGAACTTCCACACGGCGCTTGATATGAATGAAGAAGGCCTTATGGCGCTGCCGAATGCTTTGGGGCTTGATTACGTGCGCACGGTGCAGCCGATGCCGGGCGCAACAGATACGGGTCGTGGTTACGGCGCGCTGTGCAGTGTTGGCACTGTTGGCGGCGGGGGAGTTCCGGGCGCAACCGTTGGCGAAACCGCAGATGGGGATGCCGGGGCAGCTGCCGTCGAAGCCGC
>CAKUOV010000047.1 GCA_934670115.1 uncultured Eggerthellaceae bacterium | reverse complement strand
GGTCTGTGCATTGCGTTTTGCCCCTGTGACGTGCTGGAAGAAGACGAAAACGGCTATCCGGTGGCGGCGCATCCCGAGCTGTGCGTGGGTTGTACCACGTGCGCGGGAAATTGCCCCACGCGCTCGTTGACCATCGACGCCCTGGGCGATGCTACGTTCGACGCGACCTTCGCCAACGAACCGCGCGCGGGACAGATTAGCGATGACCTGCACCAGCAATACGCCGAATGGCAGCGCATCTGCATGGAGAAGCTGGGTCTGCGCTGGCAGCCGGTGGCGGTGAGCCTTATCGACAAAGACGAGCTTCTGCCCGACGCCCCTATGCCCGCCGAAAACCTGCGTTTCTGCCAGGCAATGATGGCGGCGCGGCGTGGCGCCTCGATTCTTATGCCGCCGTTCAAACATTCTTGTCCCGATGGTACGTCTATTTTCGGCATGACCGGCGTGCCCGAAAAGCTGGCTACCGGCGAGATTTACGTGCTGTTCCACAAGCTGGTCAACGCCGAAGCCGCAGCTCAGATGGTGCGTGAGCGCCCCACGCTGCCTGCACACAGCAAGCGTGCAACATATGTAGCACCGCTGAACAAAACGGTGCGCGAGCCCGAGGTTGTGGTGTTCACCGGCACGCCCGAGCACATGATGTGGCTATGCATGTCCATGGCGTATTACACCGGCCATCGCTTCGACTTCAAAGCGAGCGGCTACAACTCCATGTGCGTGGAGGCCGTTTTGTACCCTTGGCTTGAGCAGCAGCCCAACATCACATTCGGTTGTTACGGTTGCCGCGCCGCCACTGACCTGGGCGAAGACATGATGTTCATGGGCGTGCCCGTAAGCGCCATGCCCACCATCGTGAAGGGTCTAACGGAGCTGGCGAAGAAGAGCATCCCCGATTCGCGCAATAAGATTTACGTGCCGCCCATTATGTAGGTTGGCGCGGCGAAGGTACGCGGTGAAGGTGCGCGGTGAAGGTGCACGGTGGTTCCTTCTTCACTTTGTTGCGCCTGAAGCGAATAACGGTAGAGATAGAGAAAGGCCTGTTCATGGCTGATTTATTCACGTTGCGTCCCGCGCGCGAGGAAGATACGGATACGATTAACGCGTATGCCTCGTGGGAGGGCATGGACAATATGCCGTCCATGGAAAATATCACCGTTGCCCAAAGTGCGGCTGGCAACATCGTGGGCTTTTTGCGCGTGGCGCACGGCGCGAACGGTGTTGCGCATGTGAATCCGGTTGTCACAGTGTCCACGTGGCGCGGGTATGGCGTGGGGCGCGCGCTTATGGACGATGCGCTGCAACGTTTCGGCGAGTTGCGCCTAGTAGCGCGCGGTGAATCCGTGGGCTTTTACGAAGCGTTGGGGTACGCGCCTCTTACCTGGGACGATGTTGATAAAGCGGTGGTGGATGATTGCGACCACTGCGCTATGCGCGCGGAATGCGGCCCTGTTCCTATGGGCAAAACGCGATAGGTTTGTGGGCGTATGTCGTTTTCATTGGCAAAACAAGAGATTGACCAGGCGGTTCGCGCTTGCATCGGCTGCGGTGCCTGCACGGGTCGCTGCGCCGTGTTGGAAGAACGCGATGCTTCGGGCGCGTTGCTTCCCGTGCGGGAAGGCGAAGCGGGCATGACGGTGGGTAGCTTGGCGTCGCTGTTTTCCCTGGTGGAGAACGCAGAAGACGTTGCTGCCGTGGCTTCTGCGCATCCAGCGGCCGTTTTTGCGGTGCGCCGCTGCTTCATGTGCGGCTACTGCACGTTGGGCTGCCCCACGAACGTTGACGCGCGTGGCATGTTCACGGCGCTGCGCGAGCTGTTTTCTCTGGGTGGTGTGGTCGATGACAGCGGCTTCACCATGACGCAGGTCGATAGGGAATGGCATTGCTTTTCGGCATATCGTGCGGTGTACGGCATTTGGTATGTGGATTTGCCCTCGATAGAGGATGCGCCTGCGCTGGGTGCTGATACGTTGTTCTTCCCAGGTTGTCCGTTGGCAAGCTATTCTCCCGATCTGACGCGTCAGGCGTTCTCGTGGTTGCAGGAAAATACGGTCCCCGTGGTGTTTACCGATGCATGCTGCGGCAGTCCGCTGAAGACGGCGGGTTACAGCGATCGCGCGGATGCGTATAAGAAATCCCTGGTAGAACGAATGGTTGCGGCGGGGATCCATCGCGTTGTGTGCGTGTGTCCCGGTTGTGCGGAAGAGCTTGCAGCGACCGCAGCGGCGCAAGGTGCTGCGTTGGAGATGGTCGCGTTGCCGCAGCTTTTGGCGGATGCCGGTGTGCGTGTGAGCGCCAAACGCGCACGTGAGCTTGTCGCGCAAGCAGCGGCGGAAGCGCGGGAAGCATCCAGCGCGGTGGAAGCGGGCGAAGCTGTAGACGCAAACGCGCTGTCCCACACGGGCGGAACCGCGGGTGCGCAGCCTGAAGCGACTGAAGTCGCGGACGCGTGCGCCGCACCTTCTGCAAGTGAAACCGCAGATGAAACCGCAGATGCAGTGCGTATTGCGCCGTTTGATTCGTGCCATGATCGCGAAGGCGTTTTCGGCGGTCCGCTCCGCATGCTTCTCCAGACGCAAGATGTTCAAGTGGTTGAAATGCTACATCATGGCGCGAACACGTTGTGCTGCGGAGGCGCCGGTGCGGTAAGTCTGGTGGACCCTGCCATCAAAGAGCAGCGTATCGATTATCTGCTTAAAGACGAGGCGGCGCAAACGGGCGCCGAGTTGCTGGTTTCGAATTGTCCCACGTGCACGTATACGGCGGCGCAGAAACGTCGTGCCGACATAAAGGCGGGACGCGCGGTGAGTCAGGCCGTTCCGTGCAATTATTTGGAACTTATCTTTCCAGGGCGCTTCGATTGGGACCAGGTGTTTGACCAGCTTGAAGGCATGTGGTCGGGTCAATACGCTGCTTGGGTTCGCTCGGTTTTGCTGTAGTGCGTTGGGGATGCTGCAACATGTCGTTGTTGCTGCGGGTTGTGGGAGCAAATCTTCTTCCGTGAGCCGGTGCTTCGCAGGGGGAGGCTGCTCGGAAGATTTTGCCACAGGCAGGCGCGTTTCTGGATGCGTCTTCCGCACGCAGTCCCTTCGCAATTCTCTTCGATGAAAAAAGACCCCCAAATGGGGGTCTACCTGGTGTTATCTATCAATGCCGTCGCTGCATTTCAGCGGCAGCGAGCAATGCGGCGACTTAGTGCGAGCAGGTGGGTGTATCGGGTGTTTCAATACCCAGTGCGCGCGATGCCTCGTTGCGCAGTTCCTCGATGGTCAGCGTGTAGCACGCCAGCGCATCGATCCAGCGGCGCAGGCAGCTACGACCCTTGTCCGTAAGTGTGAACAGGCGTTTTGCGGAACCTTCTTCGGGGATATCCCAGCGCGACGTTACAAGCCCCGATTCCTCCAGGCGCTTCAGTGTGCGGTACACACCGGTGGCATCGGGTTTTTTGCCGCCGAACATAGGCGACTTTGCGGCTTCCTGCACAATAACGTAGCCATGCAGCGGCTTTTCGGATTCGGCAAGGATGGTCAAGATGGTAGGTTGAGAAAGACGATTGAGCGATTTTCCCAGTTCGGCGCACTCTTTCATATCCTCATCGCTCTTCGGATGGCAGGCACCCCACATAGAAACCTCTTTTCTCTATCGCTTTTATTCGTCTTGAACAACGCGTTGCAAGCGTACGATGGTCTGAACACAAAAACACATGCTATCTTCCCACAAATAGCGTGCAAGAGCCAATACTTTTTATCAAAAAGAAGAATCTAAGGGGATTCGGGGAGTGGGCTCGCTTCACCGCGGGCAAATCCGTATGGAAAACGACATGTTTTGAACCATGTTGTTGAAAAATGGGTTTCAAATTCGAAGTTGATGCAGGTTGGAAGTAGGTGTGCGCTGCAATTCGGGGTCTTTTTCGGGTCGAGTTCGGTCGCGGTAAAAAGTGCTTCTGCAAAATCCCAGTTCAACATTATGTTATGTTGAGGTATTTCGTGAGGTTCGCTCGATTCGGAGCTTCGACCTACTTCCAACCTACCACAACTTCGAATTTCCCCCCTAAAATCCAACAACATTAATTGAAAAGGGCGGGTTGAGGGTGCGCGAGAAGTGCTTTAGGGACGTGGGTCGGGACAAATGGTGTGAAATGCAACCAGAAAGGGGAGGTGCCGTGAAGTCGTCTAGTTCAATGCGGCGTCATGAGATGTGACGGGGGAGCGATCGCGTGCGCAATTGGGGCAGCGCACCGTTTTGGTCGTGAGATATGACGGGAGCGAAGGTGAAAAGGGCAAGGTGCTCAAGGGTGGAAATGAAAATTCAGCGGTAAATTCCCATATCTGGACGCAACTACTATGTTCGTTCCAGGAATAGGGAGCCCCCGAATGCCGAGGTCCCAGCCTGCCCGCAGGCTTGTCTCTTGGATCCGCGAAAGGGAGTGTGCCCTCGTAGAAGCAGACGCGCTACAAAACGATGCGTTAGCCGCGTTATTATTCACGTTTGTTGGTATTTCGCCTGGCAGCGCGTGCATCTATTATGAACCCAGGGTCGTAAAACAGGGGAAGTTTTTCGATAAGGGAGGATGATGCAGTATGTATAGCGTACGTGAGAACTACCTGGCGTATCTCAATCATGAGGCAACAGATTGGGTTCCTTGTTTTGCCGTGGATCAGTATATTCTTGGCAGTCAGCTGGAGTATTGGGAGAACGGTCCGCTTGTGGGCGGTCGGGACGGCTTTGGATGCAACTGGATTCCAACTTCATCGGCAGCAGGTCAACCCGCCCTTGATCCCGAGCTTATCCCGCTCGATGACGTATGCGACTGGGAGGACAAAGTCCATTTTCCCGACCTAGACGCCATTGACTGGAAGGCTTTCGCGGAACAGCAGCTTGCGGGTAAGGACCGCAACGAGCGCGTTTTTGAATACCACACGTGGAACTCGGTGTTTCTGCGTTTGACGCACCTTCTGAGTTTCGAGGATGCCTTGTGCGCGTTCTACGAAGAGCCCGAGGCAACGTACGCTTTGTGCATGGCAATCGCCGATTATAAGGTTCGCCTGCTTGAGCGCGTTGCGGAGTACCTGAAGCCCGATGCATACGTCCATTACGATGACGTGGCAACCAGCCGTTCGCTGTTCATGTCCCCCGATATTTATCGTCAGTTCATCAAGCCTGCTCATACTCGTATGAATGAGGCGGCACGGCAGTTGGGAATCATTCCCGAGATCCATATTTGCGGTCACTGCGAAGATATTCTTCCCGATGTCATTGAGGAAGGGTCCATGGCGTGGCAGGCTGCTCAGCCGATAAATGACATTTGCAACATTATCGAGATGCTGGGCGACAAGCTTTCCGTCATGGGTGGCTATGACACTCAAGGAGCTCCTGGTCAGGACGATGCGACCGATGAGCTCACCTGTTCTGAAGTGCAGCGATGCTTGAACGAATACGGCAAATACGGTCATTCTTACGGCTTCCAAGGCTTCAAGCTGAGCAATATGCGCGACCCGGTTATGGCTGGGGAAGTGGTAAGGTACCGCCAACTGCTGCCTACGTATGGCGCAGCAAGCGCGGGAAAGGCTTAAGCTTTACAGGTTCAACAGCCGAGCAGAAAGCAATAGATGCAGCACTTCATCGGGGTCATCCAGGTGGAGCGCTGTTATTTTATTGATGCGTTCAATCCTTCGAAGAAGCGATGTTCTGTGGATGAACAGGGCTTTTGCCGTAGGCGTAGGGCTTTGATTGTTGCGCAGGAAGCTTGCGAGTGTTGGAGCGTACTCGGTGCCGTTTTGTTCGTCGTATCTGATCAGCTCCAGCAAAGCGGGGTGGCACAGTTGGTGTTTTTCGAGATTCCCCGTGCCGTAACGGAGCAAGTGGGCAAGGCAATAGTCGGCGAATCGATAATGCCAAAGGGAGGGGTCAATCGCGTTTCCCAATTTGAGTGCCATGTGTGCTTCTTCGCAGTAGGCGTAGATGTTTGCAACGGTGTCAAAAATATGGCTTTCTCCTGCCTTGCAGGCGTAGTCGCGGCACAGGTCGGAAATCGTTCTATGCACATGGGTGATGGCCTCTCGCTTTGAAATATCCGAGCGCTGCATTAGGCTTAAGTTCACAATCCAGGTAATCTCTTGGGGCTTTGCGAGCGCGATGGTGCCAGATAGGGTTCTTTCCAGCTGCCGTCCCAGGTAGATTGCTGCGCTGTTCCAAGGCGCGTTTTCTTCCAGGGCAAATATCACAACCAGCAGATTGTCCGTGGCGTTCCAGCCGCAGGGCGTCAAATAAGCCGCAAGGTCCGCATCGGGAAGGGCTGTGGGCTGCTCGCACAGTGTGCGAAACAGCTGTCTAAGGGTCGCGTACTTGCTTTCAATTGATTCCAGGCTTCGTGAGTAAGCAAGCGCGCGACTGACATAGGATGCAAAATGAGCAACAAGCTGCTCCTCTCCGCTGCTCAAATGCTCAGAATCTTGTATACGGGTTACGAGCCGAGCCGTATAGGCCCCGTCAAAGTGAAAGTTGACGCAGTAGTACAAAAGACCATTCGCATCGTGGTAATAGAAGGGATCCGTTTTTGCAGCTGCATTGTGATAATCCTCATCGAGCAGCAGGTTCTCGGCAGAAGAAACAGGGGGCACGTTGGAATCAGGATTCTGGTAATCGATGACATATTCAGGCGTTTTCATCAAGATGTTCAGATTCGCATCATATAGTGCGAAAGGGTGAGGAAGAACGCTGGCTCCAATGTCGGCAAGTTCGCTTACGGGGCGCTCGTCGATAATGGCGTCTTTCAGCTGGGCGTCCCAGCGATCAAGATTGCGAAGGATGTCGTAGAATGGCGCACATTCGTCTTCGCATTCTGAAGAACCAGGGAGAATTGCAATGGCGCACTGCCCCGCTTTCGGCTTTTTGTAACTTGTGCCGGCGGAGACAAGGTATAGGGTCTTTTGGGCGCACGGTTTGTTGCAGTAGCATCGTACCTGTTCGATGGTGCAGTTCTTAGAGCCATCAATCTGAACGCCATGCAGTCCGGCGCGTTCAAGGCACGCTTCAATCATTCCAGCCGTTACAATCATGCTTTCTCCTTGCGCAAGGGCGCAGCTCTATCGGGGCTGCAGGGCGGAGGGCAGAAGGAAAAGAGGTTTCTCCCTTACCCAAAGAGCGGGAAAATGCCTTGCTTCATGATGGTTGCAAGTCCCCATGCCAATAGGAACATTACAAGAATTCGAATCCATTTCATGGTGCTTTGCTTCATAAGAGACTCCTTGTTTCTGGGGTTGCTAGCTGTTCATCAGGGTGTTTAGCGAAATAATAAGACGGAAACGCGTCATTGGATCGTCTAAATCAATGGGAACGATTTCTTGAATGCGTGTTAATCGGTTTCGTAGTGTGTTGCGATGCAAAAACATGGCTTTTGAGACAGCGGCTATGTTTCGTTCGTAAGACAAATAGTAGAAAAGGGTTTCGCAGAATGTCGTATTGTTCTTTTTGTCGTATTCGTTAAGGACATCTACTTCATAGCAGAGGGGTATTTTTGAATAGCAGTAATCTGCCAACAGCTTTGGCAACATGGCATCGCAGCTTACGACGCGCGGAGTGGGATCAGACTCGATCATTTCCTCAATCAGCAGATTTTGGTCGTAGTGTTCAGGAAGTTGGTCAAAGCTGAGAAAGCGCTTGCTTACCACGAGAACGCGGCGAAGAGAAGTGCAGCATCGATTGAGATGTTCGCTGAATTCGTCGATATCAACACCTTGAGTGCGGAAAACAACAATAGCCCGGTCTTTATAATAGAAAGCATGACTGTCGTGTTTGCTTTCCAAGAGGCCTACAACTCTCATGTGCAGCATGTGGTTATTAAGCTCGTCTTGTGCGAATTTGACCGTTACGATGGTGAAGTCAGAGCGAAGGGGCCAGTGCGTTTCCTCCATAAGCTTAGTGGCAATTTTTTGCCTGCTGGTGATATGGCCGCCAATAACCTGAGCAATGAAATTGTTCTGTGAGTTTGTGATGCCTGAAAGCGCATTGCGGGATGCCACCAGTGGGAGCAGCATTTTTCCTAGTTCTTCGGCTATTTCGGTCTCGCAATAACCTAAATCATTATGGGTGTCGATAATAAAAAAATAGCCCACCAATTGATTTCGGTAACGTAGCGGCTTTGCGATGATTTTCATAGTGAAAACTTCCGACTCCAAATGGGCCGCCCGCGGAAGATTCGTGATGCGTTGGAATTCACCGGTTCGATTGAGCGCTTCCACTATGCTAATAGGGTACCAGCCGTCATGAAGCATTTGGTAGTGCCAGGTTGCGCTGATTTCGTTCATTTCGTAGGCAACATGAGACACCATGCGCCAATTGGCGTCCGCGATATACATGGGGCGAGGAACGAATTGAGAGGTCTCATCAAGTATTTCCTGGTAGGATGCATCGGATACTAACAGCTCGTTGATGTTATCGTGCCAGGTGCGGTATTTCTCCACTTCTGTTACCAGATATTCAAACAAGCTATCCGGGTCTGTTTCATCGTCGATAATGATGCGCGGAATGCCTTTGCACAAATCAGATAAGCGCTCTGGGACTATGCAGCCGAAGCCTCCTTCAGCCTTGTGCATTAAGGTGGGAAGCTCGTATTCTTCTTCTACGAAGTAAAGAAAACCTGGGTGGCTGGCAAAACGGGGCGAAGCGATACTGATCCATTGAATTTTCAAGGGTACTGCATGCTCATCTGCGATGTAGGCATTAGCATCCTTTTTCAAAATTTTATGGTAGATGTATCGTATGGAAAGATTCATGGCGATCCAACCCCCTGTTATTAGATCGACCTGTCGGTTTGTCTCCTTAAGCCACTCAAGGCAAGGATGAACCGCGTTATTTCATCATACACGCTTTTTGAGGAATTGATACTGTGCACCAATGCACAGTTTGATGGCTACAAATGCATCATTATTGCCTAGTGTACTCCGTTTTAAGCGGTTCATTATGCAAATATGCACAATGAAGAGGGCAGAAATTAACACCAAGTGACCTTTCGAATCCCGTTTTCCCTCCCTATTATTCGCAACTAGAGGGGTGCGCCGATCAAGGCGCTCTAAACAAAGCGAAAGGGGAACTACATGAGTACTGAAACTCCTGCTGTTGAAGTACAGCAAAAGAAGCCCTTGTCGAAGGCGCTGAAGGTTTTCTTCGGTGTTGGCGACTTCGGTTTCAACCTGATGAGTAGTGTAGAAACGTATTATTTCGTATTCTTCTTGACGAACTTTGCCATGTTCGATGCGCCTACCGCCGCGCTGGTTTCCGGCGTAGGTGCTACGGTGGATGCGATCCTGGGTTGGATGTACGGCGGCTTCATCAATTCCTTGAAACCCATGAAGTGGGGCCGTTATCGCTCTTGGCTGCTTGTTTTGCCGTGGCTCGTTCCCATTCTGTTCTGCCTTGAGTTCACCCGTCTGAGCGATAACACGGCTATTGCTGCCGCGCTTATCATCTTCTTCAACGTTGTTTCTCATGCGGCTTGGGACTTTCCGTACGTATCCAACATTGCAATGATTTCTGTTGCGGCAACTTCTCCTGAAGATCGTTCTCGCATGGCATCTACCCGCGGTATGTGGTCGAACGCCTCGAAGATTTTCTTCGGTTATATTATGACGGGCCTGCTGCCTATTGGCGCAAGCTTGTTCGGCCAAGCTAACCAGTATGCTTTCGGCGCGTTTGTCATGGGCGTTTGCTTTGCAATTCTTTACTTCGTGCACTTCAAGATGTTCAAGGGCTACGAAAAAGAATACACCAAGGAAGAGTTGGCCAACTACAAGCGTGACAGCAACGATGCTGGTCGTACCACGTTCCGCGATCTCGGTCGTGCTCTTGTCTCCAATCCTCCGCTGGTGTTCTTGCTTTTGGCCGACATTGCTAAGTGGGTCTTCAACTTCACTTGCTCCGGCGTAGCTGCTTACTACTTCACGTACGTTGCTTTTGATCCCGCACTGCTGGCTACCTACATTTTTGTTTCCAACATTGCTTGCGTGGTGGGTGCTTATCTGTCCGCTCCTATCTCTCGTCTGTTGAAGTCCGCTCGTAACGCTATGATTGCTGCCTTCGCCTTTATGGCAGTGATGATGCTCATTGCTTACTTCAATCTGTTCAACCCGATGATGGTCATTGTCTTCATGTCTCTGTCTCTTCTGGGTTATGGCATTACCTACTCTTGCTCCACCGCTATGTATGCCGATACCGTTGTGTACAACGAATGGAAGAATCGCACGAACGCTGCTGGTTGGATCAACGGCCTTCAGCTGTTCCCCTTGAAGATTGGCTTCATGGCGCGCGGTATCTTGATTCCCTTCGTGCTTGCTGCCGTTGGTTTCACCACTGCCGCTGACATGGCTCCGTTCACGGTAGCTGGCGCAACGCTTACTGCCGAGTACATTGCTTTCCAGCAGGGTTTGGGCATTGCATTCATGCTTATCCCCACTGCTCTGGTAGTTCTGGCCGCCATCTTGCTTCTTGTTGGCTATCATCTGACTCCTGCAAAGTTGAAGGAATATCAGGCTGAAATCGATGCTCGCAAAGCTGCTGCGAATACCGAGAAATAAGTAGCTTCGGGAGAATCTCAATAGGTGAATTGATTGCGCTCCCAAGGAAACAAGGGAGCGCAGTTTTGGAATCAGTGAAAAGGAGAAAAAATGCTTACACCTCGCGAAAACCTCCAAGAGGTCATGAAGGGCGGCAAGCCCGAACGCTTCGTTAAGCAATACGAGGCATTCAACATTGTTATGACGGCAACGCATCGCGCTCGCCACAACCCGAAGCCGGGTGAGCTCAACGTAGTCAACAACTGGGGCGTTACTGTTTCTTGGGCTGATGGTCAGCCGGGTGCTTTCCCTGTGCATACTCCCGAGCTCATTGTTTGCAAGGACATTGAGGATTGGAAAGAGTACGTGAAGAAGCCTTCGTTGAAACTGCCTGAATCCGAATGGGAAAAAGATATTGAGGCGTTTGAGAAGATCGATCGCAAGTCCCAATACGCCATGCCTTTTGTGGCTCCTGGCATTTTTGAGATGTGCCACTATTTGGGCGAGATTTCCAATGTCTGTGCGGCTTTCTATGAGTGCCCCGATGAGTTGAAAGAACTCATCAAATACATTACCGAATTCGAACTTGAACTGGCTGAAGTCACGTGCGACCACCTGAACCCCGACGGATTGTTCCATCATGATGACTGGGGTACCCAGATTTCCACCTTCATGTCTCCCGAGATGTTCGAGGAATTTTTGCTTGATTCCTACAAGGAGGTTTACGGTTATTGGAAGAGCCGCGGCGTGGAGCTTATTGTGCATCACTCCGACTCTTACGGCGAAACCCTGGTTCCCTATATGATTGAAATGGGCATTGATATCTGGCAGGGTGTCATGAGCACCAACGATATTCCCATGCTCATTGAGAAGTACGGCAAGGACATTACCTTTATGGGCGGCATCGATTCGGCTAAGGTTGACTACGCAGGATGGACCCGCGAAGTTATAGATGCCGAGGTCAAAAAGGCATGCGACTGGTGTGGCCCCTTGTATTACGTTCCTGGTGCGTCGCAGGGCTTGGGCGTTTCTACGTTCCCGGGCGTGTACGATTATATGGATGAGGCTATTGACAATTACTCTAAGGTTTACTGGAAAGAGCATAATCTGTAATCGCGGATTTAGCCAAAGAACACCTTTCAAGCAGGGGAGCAGTCCGAATAAGGGCTGCTCCCCTTGCTTTTGCGTATTTGGGACGGAGCTTTCCTTGTTTGAGCGGATGGAAGGAGTGCGGCATTGTGTGGTGTTCGACTTCCTGGAGCGCTCTTTGTTTGCGCAGGTAAACTGCCGAAAATATTCTTGCGAATGCGGGTGAATCGGCTTCGGCATTCTATGCGTCGTGCTTTTCTCGGCCCTCTTCCACCATGCGAATGAGCTCATTTTGCGTGTGGATGTCAAGCTTGCGATAGATATGGGCTATATGGGTTTTTGCAGTGCTGCGCGAGACGCAGAGTTTTTCTTGAATATAGCTTGCGTTGTAATTTTTGGCCAGGAAAAACAGGACTTCAGTTTCTCGGCGCGAGAGAAGATAGCAGTTGGCTATCTCTTCGCAACGGTTGGTGAACCAGCCCGTTTTCCGCTCTTCGCTGTGGTTTTCGTTTTTAGCTTCAGCAAAAAGCCCGTCCAAATTATTCGATACGGGTGGTTTTTCCGCAGTGCTGTTTGTTTGCTCCGACTCTTTGCTCGTTTCCTGCGGCGCTTGCATTTGCGCAGAATCAAGCAAGGAGGGCTGGGACAAATCTATCGCGCAATCACCCTTGGCGGGGTTGCCGGGTGCAATATGCTGCTCGTTTCTATCGTTGATTTGGGCAATTAAGCTGTTGTTCGTTCGTTTGGTGGGAAGGAACATGCGCTTTATGTCTTGAATGCTGGGCATCAAGCTGTATCCCAAAAGCAGCATAAAAATCAAGATGGCGGGATACGTGATGTGGTCGATTGCGGGCAATAGGGAAGAAAGCTCTAAATGGATGAAAGCGGATTCCGCCAAAAGCCCGATGCTCATGAATGCTTCGGCAACCGCAAAGACGAAGATGGGGGAGAGTCGAAATTCCTGAGAGAGCTGGCCAAAGTAAGCCCAGAGAATCGAAGCAAGCGCGAGCATGCCGGCAATGACGATAGAAGACGGGATAATGGATCCATCAGGGTTAATGCTAGGAATAAACAGCGTGGCGAAAGCAACAAAGGGAACAATCGGGCGCAGCAAATCATTCCAGCTGCTGCTTGCTCCAACGGAGAAAGAGACCATCATGAAGGCAAGGGATATAACAGTCCCAACCGTAAGCACAAAAGGGAGCAGGGTAAGAGGTGATTGTTCCAAAGCGGTGTTAAGGCTTGCGGTGCGAAGAGCGCCAAGCACCGCCCCGAAAAGCAGGGCGGGCGGTGCAAGATGCATCATGAATCCAGGTTTTTTCACGGGGAGCGGGTTGAAGATAGGTACTGCATGCCGCACCACATAGGATTCTGGGGTCAAAAGCCACAGCAGGGGCAGCTCGATAACGGGCAAGAGCGCGGCAGCAACAAGTTGTAGATTGGCTGAAACGAATCGTCCGATAAGGGTATAAACAGTGATCGAAATAACTACGGCAATCATCGAGTTGAAAAAGATGGTCGCGGTGTTCTCGCGGCTAAAGGCAATGCCAATAAAGAGCACAAGAATAGCTGAACCCAATGCGGACAAAAGAGCTGCTGGATAAATGATCAGCGAATTCCCAAAGATGCTCGACGCGTTTAGCAGCAATGTTCCGCAGCTTGCCAAGATGGTGGCAACTACGGCAAACCGTTTGGCGGTGTATATGGGCAGGAAGCGCTGATCGGTAATGGCGGCACAAATCATTGCCGCCGCAAAGCAGATAAGAAATGCTGCTCTAAAAGTGAAATCGAATGTGGCAGAGGCTTGCTCGGGGCTACCAAAACCGTAAAGGATGCAGAAAACCCATGCCATATTAAGCCCTAACGCTAGGCAGTGGGCGCTCAGGTCACCTTGGATTCCTTTATTTATCTTGTCTTCAATGGTAATTGTTATGCGTTTTGACAGCAACCCCATGCAATCCCTTTCGGCGAAATAGCCAATTCTCTCAAGGTTAGTTTACCGCCCCCGAAAGTTGGATTCAAGACGTTCGCAGCAGTGCGATTTAGCAGCTTGAATCATGCTGTTTATTATAGCCGAAAACGCTTTCTTTGAGAGCAGAATGATGTATCTGAACTGCGGAAATATAAAAATCATACCGATAGGACGATAAGGGTTTCGCGAAAATTGTCCCTTTTATCCGAGGGTCTTTTTCGGAAAGGGAATAAGGTGTTTTTGCGGCCATGTTAACGGTCGCTTTTGCGGCACGATGCAAGGAATTTCCACTGCGCAATAGTGCGATGGCGTCCTTTGTGGGGAGCGTGCATTGCAAAAGAGGAAGGTATTGATCGAGAGGAAACATCATGTGCTTTAGACCAGCAGAAGCAGGCGCCGGTTCCGGCGTTAATCAGTGTCCAGAATGCGGTAGGACTCTTCAGGCCATTGGAGGTATTCAGCTGAAGTCATGCCCGTTTTGCAAATGTGATTTCACTCCGTATTTAGACGGCACGAAGCCGTTGCCCGATGCTCCGGCTCCCGCTGCACCCAGCGCACCTGCCCCCGCTGCACCCGCGGCGCCTGCGGCACCTGCCGCGCCGAAGCCTCCCACAGCTTAGGGTTCCTCCGCGTAACGCGGATTTTCAGGGAGACGTTGTTCCTCCTGATAGATAGTGCTTTTCATCGCGTTAAGCGATGTTTTGCAAAGGTAAACAAGGAAGAAAGAAGGAGAACATGGCATACGGAAAGCAGTGGCAGACCGTCATGGATGACGGTACTGTTGTAACCCGCTCCAACACTTGGTCACCTCCGGGAAGCCATCCCGTCGGATACGGCGTGAAGGTTATCACGAAAGATGGGGAACTGATTCGCGTGGAGGGCGACGATGATAACCCCATTACCACGGGCCGCGTTAACGCTATGAACCTGGCACTTCGCGAGTATACATATGCGCCGTCGCGCATCATCTATCCCATGAAGCGCGATCCCAAAGACCGCGGCAAAATGAAGTGGGAGCGCACCACGTGGGATGAAGCAATTGACACCATCTGCGAAAAGGTTCGCTATTTCCAGGAGAATTACGGCCCTGAGTCCATTGTTTGCTTTGGCGGTACCGGCCGCGAGGCTTGCATCTTCTATTACGCCTTGACGTTCTCGGTTTTGCAGTCTCCTAACTGCTGCTACACCCAGTCTGGCTGGTCGTGCTACGGTCCCCGTTGCTCTATTTCCGACTACGTTTTGGGCGCAGGCTATCCCGAGCTTGACTACGCGGGACACTTGCCCGGCAGCTACAATGATCCTCGTTACACTCTTCCCAGGTGGGTTGTTGTTTGGGGCAAAGAGCCGCTGCCTTCCAACGGCGACGGTTTCTTTGGCCACTGCTTGGTTGACATGATGAAGCTTGGCACGAAGATTATTTCTATCGATCCTCGCGTTACGTGGGTGGGTGCCCACAACGGCAACATCAACCTGCAGGTTCGTCCTCAGACCGACACGTGCTTGGCTCTGGGCATCATGAACCTTCTGTTTGAAAACGACGAGTACGATCACGAGTTCGCCGAGAAATGGATTTTCGGTCTTGACGACATCAAGGCTCGCGCGGCTGAATATCCCGTGGAAAAGGTTTCCGAAATCACTACGGTTCCTGTTGAAGATATCAAGCGCGTGGCGCACATCATTGGCACCGAGCGTCCTATTGGCTGGGCATGGGGTCTTGCCTTCGATCAGAACAAAAACGGCGTTCAGTTGTCCCAGGCCTTCATTATTTTGGCTGCTCTGGCGGGTTCTATCGATCGTCCAGGTGGTCTGACCTTGGGTCCCCCTTCTGCACTTTTGGGCAAATGGCGCATGGAACAGCGCGGTGCAATGAGCGACGAGGTTTGGTCCAAGCGTATTGGCGCTGCTGCCTGGCCGGGTCTGTCCACGGGCATGGCAACCACGCAGCCCGACGAAACGCTGAACACTATGGAGACGGATCAGCCGTACGCTCTGAAGATGGGCTGGTTCAACAGCTCTAACTTCTTGGCTCCTACGTGCTCTGCCCAGCCGAAGCGTTGGCACAAGGCTTTGCAGAAGCTCGAATTCGTTGTTGTTCAGGATTTGACGCTCACGCCTACCGCAATGGCCGTTGGCGACTACTTCCTGCCCATGGCTACTTGGGCGGAACACGATGGCATTGTTCTGACTCACTATGGCCGCAACACCGTGTTCATGGGTCCCATGAATAAGGCGCTGCAGGTGGGTGAATGCAAGTCTGACCTGGAGATTTGCCTTATGTTCGGTCAGCGTCTCAATCCTGAGTGGTGGCCGTGGTACAAGCCTGCCGATGGTAAGTCGTTGGATCTGGACGCACTGCAGGTTGCTGTGGAGGACTTCTTCAGCGATCAGCTCAAAGAGCTGGGCTTTGACTGGAAGACATTCCAGGAACTCGGTCTTTATCAGCCCGGCGCTCACGGCTTCGAATACGAGAAGTACGAAAAGGGCCTGCTGCGTTTCGATGGTCAGCCTGGCTTCAATACCATTACCGGCCAGATCGAAGCGTACTCGATTCTGTACGAATCTTGGGGCGAGGATCCGCTGCCTTACTATGAGGAGCCCAATTACAGCCAGATTAGCAAGCCCGACCTGGCCGAGCAGTATCCGCTGATCACCACTTCCGGTTCGCGTCGCTACAGCTCGTTCCATTCCGAGCATCGCCACGTTCCGTCTTTGCGTCAGATTGATCCGTGGCCTTGGGTTCAGATTAACCCCCAGACCGCAGAAGAGTACGGCATTACCGATGGTGACTGGTGCGAAGTTTACAACATGTTCGGTGAAGCTCGCTTCAAGGCCGAAATCACTCCGGTCATCAAGCCCGGCATTCTGAACTGCGCTCACGGCTGGTGGTTCCCCGAGCAAGACGGCGAAGAGCCCAATCTCTTTGGCGTTTGGAAGTCTAACTTCAACAGCTTGGTTCCCCATTTCAATGTGGGTAAGTTGGGCTTCGGTGCTCCTTACAAGGGTGTCATGTGCAATATCAAGCGCGTTCGCAGCCTTGATCAGGATTAATTGAAAGGAAGTAGAGACTATGGCAGATCAGAAGTACGCATTGCTCGTTGATTACACCTACTTCTCTGGCAACCATGCTGCCGAGATTGCTTGCAAAGAAGAGCTCGGTCTTCCTCTCGATCAGTTCGGCATCAAAGAAGTTCAGGTTGGTCCTTTCAAGAAAGGCGAGGGCAACGATGGCGACGCGTGGGAGTGGTTCTACATTCCGTGCCCCACGTCCATCTTCTCCGATCATTGGGGAACGAACGGCGATAAGGCTGGTCAGCGCCCCCTGGCTGTTCAGGTGGAAGAGTCCGCATCCATGTACTACGGTACTCTTGAAGAGATGCAGGCAAAAATGGCCGAGTTCGATCGTCCGATGGTTTTGTTCCAGCTGTAATTGAGCTGCAATGATGTGAAAAGCTTGCGGCTGCCGATTGGTGGCCGCAAGTGTACGCTACAACCACGGAAGGAAAGCTTATGAACAAGGAAGAGTTTTTTGAGCTTGAAGCTCCTGCGGCTGCTGCTCAGCTCAATGAGCTTTTGGCTGAAGGCAAGTCTCAGGAAGAGGTTCTTGCTGCTGTTGGTATTGAAAAGGGCGACTTGATGAAGGCTCAGATTTTCTTCGTCAAGGACAAATACATCGCTCGCGCTTGGGGTGGCTATACCTCCACGAAGCGCACGGGCAACGAGGCGGGCGACTCCGCGCATGGCGTTGGCGGCAGCGATCCGTCTAAAGGATTCGGCGGAATTTAGATACCTGGTGGAATAGCCCGCTTTTCGAAGCGGGCTTATCGGGAAGAGAGCGCTGAAGAGAAAGCTCGCCAGGGGGTTGTGCGGGGCAAGGCAGAAGAGACTAGGGACCAGGAGGAAGATATGGCAACGGAAGAGGAGATTCGTTCAGAAGTTCTTGAGCTGGGACGCTTGTCTGCGGAGCAGGAGAACATTCTCTATAACATTTGCTTGAAGCAAGATGAGCTGGGGCGTGAGTCTACGAATATCTTGCTTGACCAGGTGGTTGATAATCCGGTGTACCAGCCTATGCTTGACCGCTCCTATCTTACCTATGATGTGTTCAACCACGGTTCTAAGCACGAAATTGCTTGTCTTTACGCGACTTTGAAGGGGCTGCGTTATTGCATCTTGTTTGGCGAAGAGCTTTCAAAGCGTCGTAAGTTGAACCCGGCGGGTGCACCTTGGGGCATGTAGGGTGCCCGTGCTATCGGCTTAGCGATGCTAAAACCGATTTTTTACCGAGTTCTACCGTGTTTCACTGGCTCTTCAGCTTGGGATGTCGTCTCAAGCTGAAGAGCCAGCATTTTCTTTGTGCGTTTGGGTTTTATCGGATAGCTTCTAGCGGTAGTCGCTTGCTTGATCTCCACCAAGAAGTTTCGATTGCTCTTTCATG
>CAKUOV010000046.1 GCA_934670115.1 uncultured Eggerthellaceae bacterium | reverse complement strand
GCATGCTCAACCTAATGAGTGAATGGGCTGAGTATGAATGGCGTGATATTCACGATGAAGAAAAACGTGCGGAAATATGCGGCATCCAACCGGGCGAGGTGCGCCAAAGTGTGCAGGCCTTGATGCTGCGATATCCAGGCGAAGAAACATATCAAAAAGCCCAGCAACGCTATGAGCAAGGCTGCTGGCCTCAGCTTTACTTTACTAGTGGCGGTAAGGGCGGAATGGCAGTAAAGCGTTATCTTGACGAAATGGAGGGCAAGATGCCCACCAATCTTTGGCCTTATGAAGAGGTCGGTCATACCGATGAGGCGAAAAAGCAGCTCAAGACCCTCTTCGACGGCTCTGCGCCTTTTGATACTCCCAAGCCGGTTCGCCTCATGAGGCGCATTCTCGACATTGCGTCATCCGATACGTGTGCCGTCCTTGACTTCTTTTCGGGTTCTGCCTCCATGGCGCAGGCCGTTATGGAGAAGAACGCTGAAGATGGCGGAAGCCGCCGGTTCTTGCTCGTGCAGATACCCGAGGAAACATCGGGCCAATTTTCCACGCTGACCGAGATTGGCGAGGAGCGCATTCGCCGCGCGGGTGCGAAAATCGCCGCAGACATCGATAAGGAAAATGAGCAGCTCGAGTTGGGCGCCGAGCCCAAGCCTTATCCCGACTTGGGCTTCCGGTGCTTGCGCATTGACTCCTCGAACTTCAAGGACTTCTACCTCACGCCTGGCAAGACTGCTCAGGAGAACCTCTTTGACTTCGCCGACAATGTGAAGGAGGGGCGATCCGACCTGGACCTGCTTTTCGAGGTGTTGCCCAAACTCGGCATTCCGTATTCCGCAAAAATCGAAGAGCGCATGCTTGCCGGCAAGAAGGTATTCTTTGTGGACGGTGACAAGCTGGCGGCCTGCTTTGATGCGAACGTTGGCTCCGACACCATCGAGGTGATGGCGAAGGCCAAGCCCCGGTACGCCGTCGTCCGTGATTCGTCCATGGCTGATGACGCTACGCATGCGAACTACAAGGAACTCTTCCGCACCTACAGTCCCGACACCGTTCCCCAAGTAATCTAGGAGTGGCTTATGGACGAGTTGATAAGACGGGGTGCGACAGAGGTCGTGCCGCCTATTTTCTATGAAAAAATTGCTAGCATCCTTGAGACGGCTCGACACAGAGCTTACGCTGCCGTTAACTTTTCGATGGTCTGCGCCTATTGGGAGATTGGTCGAAGCATTATTGAAGAGCAGGGTGGAGAGGAACGAGCGCGCTATGGCGACCAGCTAATCCAGGGTTTGTCGGATCGTTTGACCAGGGATTTCGGAAAAGGCTTTGATGTTTCCAACCTACGGTACATGCGCCTTTTTTATCTGTCGTTCCCAATTCGTGACGCGCTGCGTCACGAATTGACGTGGACGCATTACCGCAGATTATCCAAGGTCAAAGACGAGGTCGCTCGCATATGGTACATGAATGAGGCTGCCAACGAGCGCTGGTCCACACGTCAGCTGGATCGTCAGATTTCGGTGCTCTACTATGAGCGCTTGCTTGCAAGCCAGGAAAAGAAACCAGTGGTTGTCGAGGCGCAGGAAAAACTGGCTCAGGTTTCGCCGGTTGACTTCATTAAAGACCCGTACGTTCTTGAGTTTTTGAATCTCAAAGATTATCCGAGGCTTCGCGAGAGCGACCTTGAGCAGGCCCTCATTGATCATTTGCAGGAGTTTCTTCTTGAGCTTGGCACGGGGTTTTGTTTTGTAGCCCGCCAGAAGCTTATGCGTTTCGATGATGAAGACTTCTATCTTGACCTCGTCTTCTATCATGCGGTTCTCAAATGCTATGTGATCATCGATTTGAAAATGGGCAAGCTCTCTCATGCTGATGTGGGCCAGATGGAAAGCTACATTCGTATGTTCGATGCACTGCAGAAGCGCGACGATGATAATCCAACTATTGGCCTTATCCTGTGCTCGGAAAAGAACGAGGCAAAAGCTCGCTATTCGTCGCTCGCCGATGGCAAGCAGCTTTTTGCATCTAAATATGTATTCGAGCTACCTTCGGTTGAGGAGTTGCAAGCGCAGATGGAGAGTACCCGTCGCGAGTTCGAGGAATGCCCCCCTGCTGGTCGGGGTGAGGAGTAGATGAAGTTCAAGTTCAAAGAACAACAGTATCAAACCGACGCCGCAGATGCGGTGACCTCGGTCTTCGAGGGGCAGCCTAACCAAGGCGCCTCTGCCTACCTGCGTGATTTGGGCCGCAAGCCCAAGCGCGCGCAGGGCGAGATCGATTTCGGCGACGAGAGCACCGAGGGCTATGCCAATGCGCCCGTCGCGCTTTCGGGCGCCGACATACTGGCAAACGTGCGAGCGGCGCAGCGACGCAACCAAATCCCTGAGTCGGAGGAGCTTTTCTGCGGTATGGGAGCCTGCCAGCTGGACGTCGAGATGGAGACGGGCACCGGCAAGACCTACGTCTACACCAAGACGATGCTCGAGCTCAACCGCCTGTACGGCTGGTGCAAGTTCATCGTGGTGGTGCCATCGGTCGCCATCCGCGAGGGCGTGGCCAAGAGCCTGGAGAACACCCAGGAGCACTTCTTCTCCCAATACCACAAGAAGATCAGGTTCTTCATATACGACTCGGACAACCTGACCGAGCTGGATGCGTACTCCCAGTCGAGCGACGTCAACTGCATGGTCATCAACATGCAGGCGTTCAACGCGTCGATGAAGGAGGGCGCCAAGAACAAGGCGGCGCGCATCATCTTCGACGAGCGCGACGAGTTCAGCAGCCGCAGGCCCATCGACGTCATCGCGGCGAACCGCCCCATCATCATCTGCGACGAGCCCCAGAAGATGGGAAAGAAGGGAGGCGCGACCCAGAAGGGCATCGCCCGCTTCAACCCGCTGTTCGTGCTGAGCTACTCGGCAACTCACAAGGAGAAGCACGACCTGGTGTATGCCCTGGACGCCCTGGACGCCTACAACCAGAAACTCGTCAAGCGCATCGAGGTGAAGGGCTTCGCCCTCAAGAACATGCGCGGAACCGACGGCTATCTGTACCTGCGTGACATCGTGGTATCCAAGAACCGCGCACCCGAGGCCGTTATCGAGTTCAAGTGCATGGGTGCGGGCGGCAAAGTGCGCAAGAAGACCGCGCGCTTCGGCGAGGGCGATAGCATATACGACGCCAGTGGCTCGACGAAGCTCGAAGCGTACCGCGGCTACACCATAGCGAGCGGCAACGACGGCGTGGTCCCGCCCCAGGATGGACGCGCGGGCTACGTGCGCTTCCTGGACGGCTCTATCGGGGACGACGGGCGCATCTACATCGGCGAGGTCTACGGCGACTCCGCCGCCGACGACATGCAGCGCATACAGATACGCGAGACGATCTTGAGCCACCTGCAAAAGGAGGAGGCGCTGTTCCGCCGCGGCATCAAGTGCCTGAGCCTTTTCTTCATCGACCAGGTCTCGAAGTACCGCGACCTCTCCGGAAACGGCGAGACCGTGGGCTACGGCAAGATCTTCGAGGAGGAGTACGAGGCTATCGTCTCCGACAGATTGAAGCACCCCACGCAGGATGATATCCTCGATCCTTCGTACGCGCAGTACCTCGGGCGATTCGAGGCGCACTCGGTGCACTCCGGCTACTTCTCGGTGGACAAGAAGGGCAACGCCGTCGAGTCGAAGGCCGAGAAGAAGGCGGAGCGCGAGGACGGTATCGGAATCAACGACGACGACGCGAAGCGCGCCTACGACCTGATCCTGCGCGATAAGGAGCGCCTGCTTTCGTTCGATGAGCCCGTACGCTTCATCTTCAGCCACTCAGCGCTGCGCGAGGGCTGGGACAACCCGAACATCTTCCAGATCTGCACGCTCAAAGAATCGGGCTCCGAGACGAGCAAGCGCCAGGAAGTCGGGCGCGGCATGCGCCTGGCCGTCGACCAAGACGGCAACCGTCAGGACGCCGCGCTGCTGGGGCCCGACGAGGTGCACCGCGTGAACTTGCTCACCGTGATCGCGTCGGAGAGCTACGAGACGTTCGTGAAGGATTTGCAGACCGATATAAGCAAGAGCCTGCGCGAGCGCCCAAAGAAGGTGGAGATGAACCTGTTCAGCGGGCGCGACGTAGTGCTCGACGGCGAGACGGTCTCCTTCACCGAGGAGGAGTCGAGGCGCATCTACAAGGCTCTCTACAAGTGCGACCTCATCGACGACGACGATAAGCCGACCGCCGAGTTCCGCAAGGCTGTCGAGGACGGCACCTTCGTGGAGTACTTCGTCGTGAAGCTGCCCGGGCAAATCGCCGACGCTGTCCACGCCAAGGCTGTCGAGGCGCTGGTGAGAAGCGTCTACGACGCGCACGCGCTCGACGGCATGATCGGGCGCGCCCAGGAAAAGATCTCCGAGAACACGCTGACCGACAACTTCGCCAAGCGCGAGTTCAAGGAGCTGTGGACGCGCATCAACCGCAAGCACGCCTACACGGTGAGCTTCTCGGACGACGAGCTGAGGCACAAGTCGATAGAGCGCATCAACAGCGATTTGTGCGTGAGCAGGCTGCAGTACACCCTGACGGTCGGCGGGCAAAAGGCGCAGGCAACGCGCGATGAGGTGCAGGGCGGCTCGTCGTTCGGCAACGTACAGACTGAGACCCGCGACGTCGACGCCGGCACCGCGTCCGTGGGCGTGACCTACGACCTCGTGGGCGAGGTGGCGCAAGCCGCCGCCATCACGCGCAGGAGCGCCGCGGCGATCCTCGCCGGCATCGACCCCAGCGTGTTCGGGCTCTACCGCGTGAACCCCGAGGAGTTCATCAAGAAGGCCGCTGCGCTCATCGTGTCGGAGAAGGCGACGATGGTCGTTGAGCACATCAGTTACCACGAGATAGACGACGCCTACGACGAGGCCATCTTCACCGAGCGCATGCCCGACAACGCGAGCAAGGCATACGAGGCGAAGAAGAACATCCAGCGCTTCGTGTTTCCCGACTCCGACGGCGAGCGCAAGTTCGCCGAGGATATGGATGCCGCCGCGGAGGTCGCGGTCTACGCCAAATTGCCCCGAACGTTCCAGATCCCCACGCCGGTGGGCAACTACGCCCCAGACTGGGCCATCGCCTTCAAGGAAGGCAGCGTGCGCCATGTGTTCTTCGTCGCCGAGACCAAGGGCACCATGGACACGATGGAGCTCTCCGGCGTGGAAAACGCCAAGATCGCTTGCGCGAAGAAGCTCTTCAGCGAGATGAGCGCCAGCGACGTGCGCTACCACAACGTGGCAACGTATGAGGACCTGCTCGAGGTGATGGGAAGGATGAAATAAGGATTAAAGCAGGATAATCTGCTCCGCATTTATGCAGAGACGAAAATGGTTGCTCGTCTGCGGAATGTCTACGGATTTGTGCTTACCACGTGGTAGATTCGCGCTCGCGGATAGGTATTCGCACGCAGTGGGCGCAGAGGTGCATTTTGATTTTGAACTGCTATTTTGGCATGAAAAAAGCCACTGATGGTAAAATCAGCGGCTTTTC
The DNA here is from genome assembly GCA_934670115.1 of uncultured Eggerthellaceae bacterium. GTDB lineage: Bacteria > Actinomycetota > Coriobacteriia > Coriobacteriales > Eggerthellaceae > CAKUOV01. Next base: position 13,205 of record CAKUOV010000046.1, on the reverse strand, counting down.
TGTTCGCGTGTGTGTGCTCCGTTTAGATTAGCAAACACCCTGAGCAATCATGGCGTCGGCAACCTTCTCGAAGCCAGCAATGTTTGCGCCCATAACGTAATCGCCTTCGTGGCCATAACGTTTTGCTGCATCGTCAATTGCATGGTAGATGTTGCACATAATGTCGTTGAGCTTGTTGTCCACTTCCTCGAACGTCCAGGAAAGATGCTCGGCGTTCTGGCTCATTTCCAGGCCGGAAACCGCTACGCCACCTGCGTTTGCAGCCTTGCCGGGGAAGAATACCACGCCGTTGTCCTTGAGGTACTGGGTTGCCTCAAGCGTGGTGGGCATGTTCGCACCTTCGCCCACAATCTTGCAGCCATTTGCAACTAAAGCTTGAGCGTCTTCCAGAAGTAGCGTGTTCTCGCGTGCGCAGGGAAGAGCGATGTCGCACTTAAGCTTCCAAACACCGCGGCCGTCTTCGGCAACGAACTTTGCGTTCGGACGATAATCGGTGTACATTGCCAGCGAAACACCCTTGTCGTGACCGGAGCGCTTTGCGTTGTAGATTGCCTCCAGTGCTTCAACGGAAACGCCTTCTTCATCAACAACGTAGCCCTTCGTGTCGGACACGGCAATAATGCGAGCACCCAGCTGTTCAGCCTTCTGAACTGCGTAAATGGCAACATTGCCGGAACCATGGACAACAACCGTCTTGCCTTCAAAGGAATCACCCTTGCACTTCAGATGCTCGGCAACCATGTAAACCAAGCCGTAGCCCGTGGCCTCGGTGCGGGCAAGCGAGCCGCCGAACTGCAGGCCCTTGCCAGTCAAAACACCGGACCATTCGTTTACGATGCGCTTGTACTGTCCAAACATGTAGGCAACTTCGCGACCGCCTACACCCAAGTCACCTGCGGGAACGTCGGTGTTCGGGCCAATGTGGCGATACAGCTCGGTCATGAAAGACTGGCAGAAACGCATGATCTCGTTGTTGGACTTGCCCTTCGGGTCAAAGTCCGAACCGCCCTTGCCGCCGCCCATGGGCAGGGTGGTCAGAGAGTTCTTCAGAATCTGCTCAAGACCCAAGAACTTCAGCATGCCCAGGTTAACGGTGGGGTTGAAGCGCAGGCCGCCTTTGTAGGGTCCAATAGCGCTGTTGAACTCAACGCGATAGCCGCGGTTTACTTGCGCAACGCCGGCATCGTCAATCCAGGGCACGCGGAAAATGATAACGCGCTCAGGTTCAACGAATCGCTCCAGGATATGATTCTCCTGGTATTCGGGATGTGCTTCCATAACGGGCTCAAGGGTTTCAAGGATCTCGGTTGCAGCCTGGATGAACAGGGTCTGTTCGGGATCATTCGCCTTGACCATTTCAAGAACGTCTTGTACGTAGCTCACTTTAACTCCTTTTGCACGAAGTATGCCAAGACACTCGCTTGGTATTTTCACTGATGGCAGTATGGTTCATTTTTGTCAAGATGCGCGTCGTTTTAACAAACCATTAATAAAGCGTTTCATTTGTGCGGCAAACGCGTTGCGGAGCCGTTAAGCGGCGGGCGGGGAAACGAGATTGTTGACAAAAGGTGGGGTAATTTGTCAACAAGGGGAATGCAGGTTTTGCGGGACGTTGGTCTGTGCGTGCCATGCGTGCGCATGCGACTGGTATACTAATCCGCATGGAAAATACTACGGAAAACATAAACGAAAGCGCATCTGGTGAAAGCATGTCAGGCGCGCTTGACAGCACCACAGCAAACGACCTTGACGGCACCACGGCAAACGGCCTTGACGGCGGCCCCAGCTGCGCTGCAGCGCGCGCGCAAGAAACGCTTCAGGAAAAACTCACGCGCTTGCGTGGCGAACTTGATAACGTGCCCACGTTGCCGGGCGTCTATCTATGGAAAGACGCAGAAGGCGCCGTTATCTACGTTGGCAAGGCAAAACAGCTGCGCGCCCGCATGCGCCAATACGTGAATTTCCAGGACGATCGTGCGAAGATTCCGCTGCTGGTGGATCAGATTCAATCGTTCGATTATATTGTGGTGGAAAATGAGCATGAGTCGCTTGTTTTGGAAAACAACCTGATCAAGCAATACGCGCCGTTTTTCAACGCGGACTTCAAAGACGATAAAAGTTATCCGTTCATCGCGCTCACAACGGGAGATGTTTTCCCCGCCATCAAATACACGCGTGAAAAGCACCGTGAAGGAACGAAATATTTCGGACCCTTCACCGATAGTCGAGCGGCACGCGAGATGGTAGACATTGCGCGCCGCGTGGTGCCGCTGTGTTCTGCATCGTGCGCGGAATGGCGTCGCATCAAGCGCCTGACCGATAGCGGCTCGCTTGATGCGTTTTTGGGAAATGCGGGCGTGCGTCCGTGCTTTGACAGCCATGTGGGATTGGGTCCTGGAGCCTGTTGTGGCGGCATCACGCCTGATCAGTACAAGGAAAACGTCAAACGCATCCAGCGGTTTTTGGCGGGCAATCACAACGAGTTTATTGCTGAGCTTACCGAGGAAATGACGCAAGCAGCTGGTGAGCTGGATTTCGAGCGTGCGGGACGTATCAAAAGCCGCATCGATACCATCAAGTCGCTTTCTCAAAAGCAGCATGCGGTGATAGCGCAAAACCTTTTTGCGGATGTCATTGGGTTCTTCCGCGAAGAAACCATTACGGGCGTGCAGGTTTTGATGGTGCGCGAAGGACGAATCATCAACAACAACGAATTCATCTTGAATAAAGGCACGAACGTCGTTGACCAGGACTTATTGCATTCCTTTCTGCTGCGTTATTACGATGTTGCCACGTCAATTCCGCGCGAGGTGATTGTTCGCACGCTCCCCGAAGACGATGCCGCCATGAGCCAGTGGCTCACCGACAAGCTGGCAAGCAAGCACGGTGCGAAAGTGCATTTCGTTGCGCCTGAAAAAGGGGAGAAAGCCGACCTTCTGAACCTGGCGGAAACGAACGCGCGTCACGCTTTGATGCGCTACAAAGTGCGCACGAATTACGATGACCAACGCATCAATAACGCGCTCCTTCAGTTGGAAAGCGCTCTTGCCCTTGAGCGCCCACCGCACCGCATTGAGTGCTTCGATATCTCCACGAACCACGGCTCCTACACGGTGGCATCGATGGTCGTTTTCGAAAACGGTAAGCCAGCGAAGAACCAATACCGTCGTTTCAAGATAAAAGCCCAGCTTGACGAAGCGAACGATTTCTTGTGCATGCAGGAAGTCATGCAGCGCCGCTATTGTGCCGAGCGCATGGAGGACCAGCGTTTTGGCTCGAAACCTGACTTGATCATTCTTGACGGCGGCCGCCCGCAGCTTAATGCTGTGCTTGAGATGTTCGATGAAATGGGCATCCACGATATCGCGCTGTGCGGTTTGGCTAAACGCGACGAAGAGTTGTTCGTACCCTGGCAGGAAAGCGGCCCGGTGGTGCTGCCCGGCGGGTCGGCATCGTTGTACCTGGTCAAGCAAGTGCGCGACGAGGCGCACCGCTTCGCCATTACGTTTCATCGCGAGCTGCGCGGGAAGGGCATGACGCTTTCCGTGCTCGACGAAATTCCCGGCTTGGGACCGGTGCGCAAGAAAGCACTGCGCAAGGAGTTCCGCTCGTTTGCGCGCCTGAAAGCGGCGTCGCTTGAGGAGCTTCAGGCAGTGTCCGGCGTACCCGCTGAAGTTGCCGAGGAGCTTTACAAGGTGCTGCGGCAGTATAATGACAAACAGGCAAGCAATCAGGAAGGAGATTCCCATGACGATTGCGAATGACAATATAAAAGGCGCCCCGAAAGAGCAGGGTGCTCTTGACCAGCACTCCAACGAGGCGCAACATGTGGAAAGCGTCGTTGAAGAAAATAAAATGCCGAATCTTGTGATTATCACAGGCATGAGCGGTGCGGGCCGCACAGAAGCAATGCACGTGTTCGAGGACATGGGCTATTTTTGCGTGGACAACCTGCCAGCGCCCTTGATTGCCGATCTTGTTGATTTGCGCGCGCCCGATGCTCAAGGCGCTCAGAAAACTTATACGGCGGTGGTGTGTGATGCGCGTAACCACATTTACTTCGAAAAGCTCACGCATATCATCTCTGAGCTTGACAAAAAAGGCGTGGACTATCGCATCGTATTCCTTGATGCCGCCGATGAAAAGCTGGTTTCGCGCTATAAATCGTCACGTCGCAGACATCCGCTGTGCGATGACGGTTCAAGCATTGGCCAGGGCATCGTTCGCGAGCGTATGCTGCTTTCATCGGTAGCGAAGCGCGCCGATTACATTATCGACACAACCGACATGCTGCCTGCTCAGCTGCATAATCGGTTGCGCACTCTTTTCGGAAGCGAAGAAACGCGCAAGACATTGAGCGTTTCCGTATACTCGTTTGGTTTCAAGCACGGCGCCCCCACCGACGCCGATGTGGTGATTGACGTGCGTTTCCTTCCGAACCCGTATTACGATCCCGAGTTGAAGAACCTTACCGGCTTGGACGACCCCGTGCGTACGTTCGTTATGGATTGCCCCGAAACTGAGCTTTTCAAAAAACGTTGGTTTGACCTGCTTGATTGCATCATGCCTGGTTATGTGTCTGAAGGCAAGCAGCAGCTGGCGATTGCCGTAGGCTGCACGGGTGGCCAGCATCGAAGTGTTGCGCTGGCGGAAGCAACGGGCGATTATCTGAAAACGCACGGTTATCGCGTAAGCGTTGCTCACCGCGACCTTATGAAGGCGGAAACGGCCGCCTCGCGCCGCGTGAAGGAAGACGGCGGCGTTGATACGCTTCCCCATAACAGGTAAGGATGCGTTATGCCATTGTCTCATTTCACCCATGATCCATCGTTAACGTCCCAGTTCAAGCCGTTGACGCATGCGAAACGCGAAAGCGAACCATCGGCCGGTAATCCGCTTGCGGGCAAGCGTGCCGTTGTGGTAGGCGGCGGCACGGGCGCTCCTATGTCTATTCGTTGCCTTTTGAGCCTGAACTGTCAAGTGAACGCTGTGGTTGCTATGGCTGACGACGGCGGCTCTACCGGTGAGCTGCGCAAACAGGCGGGTGTCACGCCTCCGGGCGATGTGCGTAAGTGCTTGGCTGCGTTTGCGGCGCACCCCGAGGACACGTTCGCGCAGGCGTTCAAATATCGTTTCCCTTTCGCAGACAACCATGCGTTAGGGAATTTGCTGCTTGCTGCGTTGGAAGATGCTTCGGGCTCTTTCCCCGAGGCCATTGAGATTTGCGAGCATCTTCTTCAGGCGCGCGGTCACGTGCTGCCCTCTACGCTCACGCATGTCGAGCTTGCAGCGTTTACGTGTCAGGGGCACGAGGTGCGCGGGCAGGCGTGCGCGTGCCATTCGTCGGAGCCGCTGAATCGTGCGTGGCTGCATGCAACGCGCGAAGGGGAGCGTATTGAGCCGTACGAGCCGGCGCTTGACGCGTTACGCAAAGCGGACTTCATCATTTTGGGTCCGGGCTCGCTGTTCACTTCGGTTATCGCGAACCTTTTGGTGCCGGGCGTTGCGAAGGCGATTTGCGAATCGAATGCGTACGTGATATACGTGAGCTCCATTTCTGATGCACAAGGTGAAACACGCGGGTTTGGGGTAAAAGACCAGGTGGAAGCGTTGCAGACACACGGCATGGGTGCGCGAATCAACTGCGTGCTTGCCGATGCTCCTCGTTCGGGTGCCCAAGCAAGCTTTCCGCAGGGAATGCGCCGCGTTTCCCTGGGACCCGATGATCGAGCGTTTCTCAGAGAACAGGGAATAGCATATATGACTAGGGATTTCTACAATCCCGAGCATCCTGGTTGGCACAGCGTTTCCGTGCTGCGCAGCGCGTTAGGCAAATCCATGGGCAAGGCGCTTGAGCGTGCGGTACATCAGTCCGCATGTTGCAAAGTGCCGCAGACGCTGAGCCGCGCAACGCAGCAAGCGCCGGTTTCCCAGCAGCGCCCCCGTGCAAGAAAGACGTTGGGAAAGGCGTAGAAATAATGGCGTTTACTTCCGATGTTAAAGACGAGCTTTCGCATGTGCGCCCCGTGTGCACGCATTGCCAGCGCGCCACGCTTGCGGCGCTGGTGCGCATTGATGGCACGCTATATCTGAGCGGTTCGGGCAAATACCGTTTGGAGGTCGTGACTGATTCTGTGAGCATTGCGCGCCTAACCAAGCAGCTGCTCAACGATATCTACGACTTGCAAACAAATCTTACAATCCGCCGAAGCGTTCTGCACCAAACACCAAACTACCTGATAGAAGCGCCGTATCAGCCGCGTCTTGAGCAGTCGCTGCGCGACATGGGCGTTCTTTCCGAATCGGGCGGCCTGGAAATGCACTTGCGTCCCTCCATCATCAAGAAGGAATGCTGCGCTGCGGCATACCTGCGCGGAGCGTTTTTGGGCAGCGGTTTCATTGCGAATCCGAAGGGCAACTACCACTTTGAAATCACGTTTGCGGCCGAGCCCATTGCCGAAGACGTTGCGCGTATCTTCACGGAAAAAGGCATTCCTGCGCGCATTTCACGGCGGCGCAACACCTTCATTGTCTACCTGAAAAGCGGCGATGCCATTGCGGACTTCCTCGCATTCACGGGTGCGCACACCAGTGCGCTGCATTTCGAAGACGCGCGCCTTTACAAGAGCATCCGCAACGACGCGAACCGTGCGACGAACGCGGAAATCGCGAACCAGCGCAAAACGGTGAACGCGTTTTTGGAGTTCCAAGAAGCAGTCGAGCAGATTCGCCAAGCAGAAGCCATGGGCAAGCTTTCGCCCGCTTTGCGCGAAATCATTCGCCTTCGCCTGGCGCATCCCGATGCGTCGCTTAAGGCGTTAGGCGAGATGCTTGATCCGCCGCTTTCAAAGTCTGCCATCGCTCATCGCGTTCAGCGTATTCTGGATTTTGCCCATGATTTGAAACGCTCGCAGGTTTGATGCTTGCGTGTTCGCGCTTTCGTGGTAACGTTGACAGGTAGGTAAACTGCAGGGGCGAATTGTGCGCCAAGGCGCCTGCACCTCTGGCAAACCAAACTGTTTATAATCCTTATGAAAGGGGAAAAGACATGGCAACTAAGGTTGGCATCAACGGTTTCGGTCGTATTGGCCGCTTGGCTTTCCGCGCAATGTTCAACGATCCTGAGCTGGAAGTCGTAGCAGTCAATGACCTGGGTAACAAGGAACAGTTGGCTCACCTTTTGAAGTACGACTCAGTTCATGGTCGTGCTTATGATTCCGTTGTGGTCACCGAGGACGGTTTCTGCGTTGATGGCGTGAATGTCAAGGTTCTTGCAGAGCGCGAACCTGCTAACTTGCCGTGGGGCGAGCTGGGCGTTCAGGTTGTTGTCGAATCCACCGGCTTCTTCACCGATGGCACGAAGGCCGCTGCTCACATTGAAGCGGGCGCAAAGAAGGTCATCATCTCCGCCCCTGGTAAGAACGTAGATGCCACGATTGTTATGGGCGTCAACGACAAGGATTACGATCCCGCTACCATGAACATTGTTTCCAATGCTTCTTGCACTACGAACTGCCTTGCCCCTGTTGCCAAGGTCCTGGTTGATAGCTTCGGCATCAAGCGCGGCATGATGAACACGGTTCATGCCTACACGAACGACCAGAAGATTCTGGATTTGCCGCACAAGGATTATCGTCGCGCTCGCGCTGCTGCGCAGTCCATCATCCCCACCACCACGGGTGCTGCCAAGGCTGTTGCGCTGGTTATTCCCGAGCTTGCCGGCAAGCTCGACGGCTTCGCAACACGCGTTCCTGTCCCCGATGGCTCCATGGTTGACCTGACCTGCCAGCTTGAGCGCTCGGTCACCAAGGAAGAAATCAACGCTGCCATGAAGGCCGCTGCGGAAGGCCCCATGAAGGGCATCTTGGAATACACCGAAGATCCGATTGTTTCCGTTGACATTATCGATAACGCGAATTCCTCGATTTTCGATTCCGGCCTGACCATGGTTTTGGGTGGTGAAAGCGATATGGTGAAGGTTGTTTCCTGGTACGACAACGAATGGGGTTACTCCAACCGCGTTGCCGACCTGGCAAAGATTATGCTCTAGAACGCAACCAGGTGCGCCGTCCGGTTGGGCGGCGCATTGCTTTTTCGGGATGATTTTCAGGAGGCTTTAATGTCTGATATTCAAACTATCGAATCTCTTGCGCCGCAGGGCAAACGCGTACTGGTGCGCGTGGATTTCAACGTTCCCTTGAAAGAAGGCGTGGTTACCGATGACACGCGCATCAAGGCTGCGCTGCCAACCATCAAATATCTGGTTGATGCCGGCGCAAAGGTCATTCTTATGTCCCATTTGGGCCGTCCGAAAGGCGAAGGCTACGAGGAAGCGTACTCCTTGGCGCCCGTAGCTGCTTATCTGGCGAAAATGGTGAATGCCCCCGTTTCGTTTGCTGCCGACACGGTAGGTGCCGATGCGCAGGAAAAGATTGCCCACATGAACGATGGCGACATTGTTTTGCTGGAAAACCTTCGCTTCGACAAGCGCGAGAAGAAAAATGACGAAGGCTTCTGCCGCGAGCTTGCTGCGCTGGGCGATGCGTATGTAAACGATGCATTTGGCACGGCGCATCGCGCGCATGCGTCCACGGCGGGCGTTGCAGCGCTGCTACCTGCGTATGCCGGCTTCTTGCTCAGCAAGGAAGTATCCACGCTGGGCGGCATGCTTGAACAGCCGAAACGTCCGTTTGTTGCTATTCTGGGCGGCTCGAAGGTGTCCGATAAGATTAAGGTAATCGATGCGCTTATCGATACGTGCGACACGCTTATCATTGGCGGCGGCATGTGCTTTACGTTCCTTTTGGCGCAGGGCAAAACGGTGGGAACTTCGCTGAAAGAAGACGAATGGGTTGAACGCGCGTCCGAAATGCTCCAAAAAGCAAAGGACAAGGGCGTGGCGCTGCTTCTGCCTTCCGATGTTGTAGTGGCCGACAAGTTCGCTGAAGATGCGCGTACGGAAACCGTTTCCGTTGACAACATTCCCAGCGATATGATGGGCCTTGATATTGGCTCCGAAACGGCCAAGGCGTATGCGGATGCCATTGCGCAGGCAAAGACCGTGTTCTGGAACGGCCCCATGGGCGTTTTCGAGATGAAGGCCTTCGAAGAAGGCACGAAGCAAGTTGCCCTGGCGGTTGCCGCCAACACGGAAGCCGATACGATTATCGGAGGCGGCGACAGCGTTGCTGCGGTGAATAAGTTCGACCTTGCATCGAAGATGACGTTTATTTCCACGGGTGGCGGCGCTTCCATGGAGCTTGTTCAGGGCGAAAAGCTCCCGGGCGTTGAGGCGCTGCGCAAATAATTGTCCGACTGTTGCGACAAGCGAGATTGCGGTGGGCAAAATCGCAATGAACAGGAGAAACATGAAACGTAAACCCATGATGGCGGGCAACTGGAAGATGAATAACACCATCTCCGAGGCCGTTGTGCTCACGCAGCAAATTTGCAACCGTTTCGAGAAGGATTGGGCGGATTCCGTCGATGTGGTGCTCTGCCCTCCGTTTCTTGATTTGAAACCGGCTTGGACAGTCATCGATTTCGAGAATCTTCCTATCTCCGTGGGCGCGCAGAACTGCTATTGGCAGGAATCGGGCGCTTACACGGGCGAGATTTCCGTTTCCATGCTCAAAGAGGCAGGCTGCGACTACTGCATTATCGGCCATTCGGAGCGCCGCACGCTGTTCGGCGAAACGAACGAGGGCGTGAATAAGAAAGCGAAGGCGCTTCTTACGGCAAAGCTTACGCCGATCATCTGCGTAGGCGAGTCACTTGCCGTGCGCGATGAAGGCTCTACGCTTGATTTCGTGTGCGCCCAGGTCAAAGCCGCGTTTGCGGGAATCGATGAACTTGACGCGAAGAGCTGCATTGTTGCCTATGAGCCCATTTGGGCCATTGGCACGGGCCGCACGGCAACTCCCGAGCAAGCGCAGGAAGTATGCGCTGCCATTCGCACAACGCTTGCCGAGCTGTACGGAGCCGATAGTGCGCAGGCCATGCGCGTGCTGTACGGCGGTTCCATGAACGAAGGAAACGTCGAGGGGCTTCTTGCCATGAAAGATATCGATGGCGGCTTGATTGGCGGCGCAGCGCTGAAGGCGGAAAGCTTTATCGCGCTTATCAAGGCTTGCCTGTAGTTGTTTGTAATCGCTTGCGCTGACTGGTAAGAGCCGTGCTGGTTTGCAAGCCCTGAATGAGAAAAGGTACGTTCTATGACAACGTGTGAAGGTCGCCCGTGCGCCCTTATCATTATGGATGGCTTCGGTTTGGCGGCACCGGGTGCAGGGAATGCAATCTCCCTTGCGGCAACGCCGGTGCTTGATGATATATTTGCCACTTGCCCGAAAACGCAGCTTTTAGCTTCGGGGGAAGCCGTAGGCCTTCCCGCTGGTCAAATGGGCAATTCCGAAGTGGGGCATTTGAATATCGGCGCGGGCCGCGTTGTCTACCAAGAGCTGACGCGCATCAACCGCGCATGCCGCTCGGGCGAGGTCAAGCAAAATCCTGTGCTGTGCCAGGCGTTTTCGTCTGCTGCAAGCAAGGGTGGCGTGGTGCACTTCATGGGTCTTCTTTCCGATGGTGGCGTTCATTCTAGCAATGAGCATTTGTATGCCCTGGTTGCCATGGCGTGCGAACAGCAGGTGCCTGCGGTGCACATCCATTGCTTCATGGACGGCCGCGATGTTCCGCCTTCAAGCGGCAAGGGCTACATCGAGCAGCTGGAATCGGAGCTTGAGTGCCTGCGCGGTGCATATCCGCAGACAAAGCTTGCAATTTCCACCGTTTCGGGTCGCTACTACGCAATGGATCGCGATAATCGCTGGGATCGCGTGGAACGTGCTTACCGTGCGATTGTCAGTGGCACTCCTTGCGTTGAGATAAGCGCTGCTCAGGCAATGCAAAATTCCTATGATGCGGGCGTAACGGACGAGTTCGTTGAGCCCGTGTCGCTGGACGGCTGCGGCGTGCACGAAGGCGATGCGGTGGTGTTTTTCAACTTTCGTCCCGACCGCGCGCGCGAGCTTACGCGCGCGTTTGTCGATGATGACTTCAGCAGCTTCCCGCGTGGTGGAAAAGTGCCGGTTTCCTATGTGTGCTTGACGGAATACGATGCGACTATTAAAGCGCCGGTGGCATTTCCGAAGGAGTTTCCGGCAAACGTGTTGGCGGATGTTTTGGCGCAGCAGGGTTTGCGCCAGTTCCATATTGCGGAAACCGAGAAATATGCGCACGTGACGTTTTTCCTGAACGGCGGCATTGAAGAGCCTAAAGTGGGGGAGGAGCGCGTTTTGATCAAGAGCCCTGCAGTGGCAACGTATGATTTGCAGCCGCAGATGAGCGCGTATCCGGTCACCGAGGCGCTTGTGCAAGCGATTCTCAACGACAAAGCAGACTTCTATGTGGTGAATTACGCGAATTGCGACATGGTGGGGCATACCGGCGTTATTTCCGCGGCAAAGCAGGCTGTTGAGGCGGTTGATGAATGCGTGGGGCGTGTGCTACGCGCGTTGAAGGCTAAGGGCGGCACCTGCCTTTTGACCGCCGATCACGGTAACGCTGATCAGATGGTTGCTGAAGATGGATCGCCCCATACGGCGCATACCACTGCTCCCGTGCCGCTCGCGCTTATTGATTATTCGGGACAGGGCTTTTCGCTGGAGAACAGGGAAGGGGCGCTTTGCGATATCGCTCCCACGCTGTTGGATATTATGGCAATTCCCCAACCTGCGGAAATGACGGGGAAGTCGCTTCTTGCGCGATAGACTTGTTTCCTATATAATCCATAAATTGCATTTGCTTATTCGACGGTAAAGAAGGTTTGTCTTGACGGCTTTAATGATTATTTTGACGGTGTTGCTGATTGCATCCGGTGCTGGTCTGATTGTTTTCATCTTGCTGCATTCCGGCAAGGGAACGGGTCTTTCCGATATGATTTCCGCGGCGGTGTACAACACTTCCACGGGTACCTCGATTGTAGAGAAGAACCTTGATCGCATTACGATTGTTCTTGCGATTGTTTTCATGGTAACGCTGATTGCCATGATGGTCATTTGGCCGCACGGTTCTATCGCTTAAAGAGTGCTCAAAAAATCTCTTGCAACTTGTAGGTGTTCTGATAAACTATGCAACGTTGCAAATTCGTCGGAGTGGTGGAACGGCAGACACGCTAGCTTGAGGTGCTAGTGCCCGGATTGGGCGTGCGGGTTCAAATCCCGCCTTCGACACCAGTAAATTCAAGGGAGGGCTTCGGCCCTCTCTTTTTTGCGTTTTGAGGGATTTGCGGACGTGCTGGATAGAGCGTTTTCGATTCAAGCGGTTTGCGGGGGTGTCTGCCGACATTCGATGCTTCTCGGGAATGGAAGCGTGCTGAGACGCTCTGAGAGCCCCTATTTGGGGTGTTTTTAGCAAGTGCTGTTTCGAGCTGTTGTCATTTGGAGATTATGGGTCGTGCTGAAGCCTAGGAGCGCTGGGGCACAGATTGTTTGTTTCGTTCCGTAATCCGTTTTGTTCGAGTGGATCTTGATTCGGTGCTGCATTGTTGGCGAAGGGGATTCAGCTTGTCCTGTGCGACCTGCGAAGAACCAAGAGAAGACTTTGCTGGAAATAAAAAAGAACCCCGCATGGGATTCTTTGAAATTCAATGGTGGGCGATACAAGATTTGAACTTGTGACCCCTGCCGTGTCAAGGCAGTGCTCTCCCCCTGAGCTAACCGCCCACTTTTCAGTGGTTGCTGGTGTTCACCAGCGGGAAAATATATTATCAGATTGAAATATTTTGTACATATCTTTTTTGAAAAATTTTTCGCAGAAGATAAAAATTTTTAAGAGCACCATTAACGTATGGGTGTAAAAAAATTTTTTGCGATTTGGCAAATTTTTTCTTGCATTATCCCTAGGGTATCGGTATTATACCTTCTTGCGCGGACATGGCTCAGCTGGTAGAGCACCACCTTGCCAAGGTGGGGGTCGCGGGTTCGAACCCCGTTGTCCGCTCCACTGATCACTTTGGTCGGTCACTCCACAAAACGAATGGCCGACTTTTTTGATAAACGTGGCGAGATGGCCAAGTGGTAAGGCAGAGGCCTGCAAAGCCTTCACCACCGGTTCGAATCCGGTTCTCGCCTCCATATGCGGACATGGCTCAGCTGGTAGAGCACCACCTTGCCAAGGTGGGGGTCGCGGGTTCGAACCCCGTTGTCCGC
>CAKUOV010000045.1 GCA_934670115.1 uncultured Eggerthellaceae bacterium | reverse complement strand
ACAGCAGAGCGCGTGCGCGGCGTTGACGTGCTCGCGATGGATGCAACGTACTGGAAAGACTGCCCCGCGCCGCAAGCTCACCATAGTGTGCAAAGCTGCATTGAAGAGGGCTTTGAGCTAGATGCAAAGAAAATCTACCTCACGCATTTGGCCATGCATTACATGGAACCCATCACGCTGCGCAAACTCAACGTCTACCTGGAACAATACAACGGATGCGTTCAAGCTGCCGCCGATGGATTGAGCTTTGCCCTTTAGCGCAATGCGCCTTCCCTCATCGTGTCCTTGCGCCGCCTTCAAAAACCGGTAAGCCAACCACTACTCCGCGCGCTTCGCACAAGAGAACTTTCGCAGCAAAAGCGCAGACACAAGCGAAATAGCCACAAAAGCGAAGGGAATATCGAAGGCTATTTGCGACCCCACAAGCTCAATAGAGCTTCCCGCCAGCAGCGCACCTAAAGAAATGCCGGCACTTGTTGCCGTGTTAAGCCACGAGAACATCTCGGCATGTTGGCAATCGGGAGCCTGCTGACCGCCTACCTGGTAGTGCAAATTCGTGCAAGGCGACACGAATACGCCAACAAGCGTCATGCACACGCAAAGCGCCCCAAAACCATCGCCCGAAATGAACACAACCGCCGTAGTTGGCAATAAATACAGTGCCGTGAACAGTACTAACTGACTAGCAAGGCTCAGGCGCGAAAGCGCTGGCTGAATGCGCACGAAGCCCAAAACGCCCACGATTGACCCCACCGACCACAAGGAAATAAGCACGCTTCCTTCGGCCGATGCTCCGTTCGCGCTGAAATGCAAAGGAATGAGCGTTTCCATCCAGCCGGAAAACATCATGGCGCCCATGCAGGCAATAAGAACCGCCCATACCGCCGGATGCCGCAAAAGCGTCACCTGGCCCGCCTGTGCGCTTTTCGTCTGCGCGTTATCATATTGCGCCTGGTCATGCTGCGATTGTTCGAGCCACGTGTCGTGCCCCCACTGTGCATAACGCTTCACCGGCTTGGAAGCCGCAAGCACGATAGTTCCCACAACCAAGCAGACCGTTGTGGCCGCCATACCCACCTGGGGAATGCCGAAAGCAATGAAAACACTTGCCAAAAGCGGGCCTGAAACATAAAGCGCGTCAATGAGCAAGATCTCAAAGCTATAGGCAACGGGCAAAAGCTCATCGCCCACCAGCATCTTCCATAAAGACCGCGTTGTCCCCGACACCGGGGGGTTCAGCGCGCCGCTCAAGAAAGACGCAAGAAGCACCGTCCACGCAGGCGCTTGAAAGAAAACAAGGGCGATAAGAGCCGCTATCGAAAGGGCATCCGCAACCGCAGTAATACGCAGCGTGCGCGGCCCGAAACCGCGATCGACCAATCTTCCCAGATAGGGTGCAAGAATTGCCAGGCCAATCGTCCAAGCCGCCGAAGCAGCGCCTGCCGTTGCCGCGCCGTAATCCATGCCCACGAAAAGAACTAAGAGCATGGTGGTGCATCCCGTGGGCATACGTGCCACAATCATGGCAAGGACAAGCGGCGCTACGCCGGGGGCACGAAAAAGGTCGGCGTATTGCCGCACAACCGACTTTCCCCGCAGCGATGATTCCTTCCCCGATGCATTGGCAGCAGAATGAGCCGCGGCAGCTTTGCGCGCGCCACCCGCGGCCCCGCCTTCCACCGAACCACCCGCCGCCCGATTGTCCGCAACAGCGCAGTCACCTGCCACAGCGCCTGCCGATTCGCAACATATGTCTTTCGAAGAAAACGACATCACAACCTCGTTAATTGAATACACGCGGAATGGTTTCGGTATGCAACTCGCAATGAATGAGCTTCTCGCCTTCGTACACCTTGGTATCGGTCGTAATGACAAAATCGTCATACGTGCAGCTCATGCGCGAATTCACTTCGCTTACCACCATCCAATCGTCGCGCTTGAACGTGGTGCAGCGAACGCTTTCCATAGTGGCAGAAAGCGGATCGTTCTCGTTGATGCAATAACGCGTGTGCTTTTTATCGCCAAAAATCATGCCGCTTGGATTGCGCTGCAGCGAATCATCGTCGGTCGAACGCGAGAACTCCATGATGCCCGTTTCCGGATCATACGTTCGCACCGTAAACGGCGACCCTTTCTTCACGCATTCGCACGAAACGCCTTGCGCAATCTGACCAGGCTTGAAAGGCTCACCCAGCGCAATATCCGAATCCGCCGGTCCCGGCAAAAGCAAAGAACTTCCAGCGGCATCAACGGCAATCGCCGCAGGCTGCCTTGAAGGCCAAATCCACGGCCAATAGCTCGTAGAAATTGCCAAACGAATCTTATGTCCCGCCGGAACCGTTTGAGCAACCACTTTCAGCGGAATATCAACCTCGTAGAATTGCCCCGGAACCAAATCTTCGGGGAATTGATGCGAAAGATAATGCGTCAGGTTCATGTTTCCGCGCGTGATTTGATGGCTGGTGTCATCGGGCCACACGTCGCTCAAGCGCGCGAACACGAACGCCCACGGTTCGCTTGCTGCAACGCGCAAATGCACAACAGGCTGTCCAGCAATTACAAAATCGCAGGTCAACGTGCCAGAATCAAAGCAAAGCGAGCGAACATCATCGGGAGTTTGCTCGCTGGGCAAATCAATGGGGCTGCCCATAGGAAGCCACGTATCAACTTGCGTACCCGTAAGCAACGAGCTTGCATGAACACAATACTGGGCCGGATCAAGCGTATCGAAAAGCGATGCATCAATGCCCAGACGCTCATCAATGCCCGGGTTCGCCGTAGCGCCAGCACCAGCCGCCACGGCCGCTGCCGCACCTGCAGCCACACCCGCGGCGGACGGAGCGGCACCCACAACGCCGCGCTCCTGCGCGCCAGCCGCATCTGTCGAGGCCGCGCCACACCCCTTGGCATCGGGGCACACAAGCCCCTTGCTCGTATCAAAAACCAAGCGCGCAATGCGCCTTCCCTTCCCCAGGCTTTCCGTTCCCATCCAATGCCCTGGACGATAATCCAGGTCAGGCGTAAGCTTGCACGCGTCCATTTGGTAGTAACGGATTTTGGGCTCTTTCTCAATGCCGGTTTCTTCGCCTTTCAGGAAATGATCCCAAAAACGCAGGCACTCCTGCAAAAAGCCAATAACAGGACCAGGAATTCCGCGCTCGGGCCACGTATGCCCCCACGGTCCAATAAGACCCCAGGTAGGAGCCGTATCGTTGTCAACCAAGCGCATGATAGCGTCGGTGTAACCATCGTGCCAGCCGCCTACTGCCAAAACAGGGCACTCGATTGCGCTGTAATTCTGGCACACCGATCCAGGGAACCAATAATAATCGCGCGTTTGATGCGCCGTCCAAATGGAGGTAAGCTGGGGATTAAAATTCATGCGATCAATCTGCATCGGACGCCACTTATCGCCCACCCGCAGGGGGTCGGCAGGTCGAATATTGAACGCATGCATGATGGAGCCCCACCAATTCTGGTAGAACGCAAGAAGCGAACCGCCCATGTAATGTACATCGTTATCATAGCGATCGTCGGTTGAGCACACCGTGATGATGCCCTTCAAAGCAGCAGGACGATGCTGGGCTACCTGCAGGCAATTGAAGCCGCTCCAGGAAATACCCGTCATGCCCACGTTGCCGTTGCTTTCGGGCAAATCTGCCAGCCACGCAATGGCACTGCAGATGTCCAGCTGCTCGCGAACGCAATATTCGTCTTCAAGCACGCCTTCGGAGTCTCCGCTACCGCGCAAATCCAAGCGAGCGCAAATATAGCCATGACCTGCGAAGTAATCAAAACGAACGGTGTCGTCAAGCAGGCACACATCGTCTTTTCGATACGGAATGGCCTCAAGAACCACGGGGAATTTTTCGCCGGGCGTGCGCGCAACGGGCTTCCAAAGCTTCACCGAAAGCCGAACGCCATCGGGCATAGGAATCCAAACGTGATCTTCCGTGGAAAACTCGTACGGAAACGTTTCCACGACATTAGGTTGTAGCTGTGTATTCATAGTTATTGCTCTTTTCTTTCTTCGCTTTCCTAGATCTGCAACGCGCAAAAGCCGTACAAGACAAACGCGTGCTCAAAAAAAGACAATCCAAGCTCAGAGGTGTCTAAAAGCACCCCAAAGCAGCAGCTGCTAAAGCAGTTGGTTGATTCGTTTTCGCAGAAAAGGGACTAGCGAACGATCCAAATATCCTTGGTATCCCACGATGCCACAGCCGCTTGAGCACCGGAAATACTGGGATCAACGGTAAACGCGTGGGAAAGAATCTCCTGTTCACCGGCTTTTGCGGCAATCTTGTTGTATCCTCCCAAAAACGTTTGGCTGACAATCTGCACGGGAACAGTCATAACGCTGTCGGAATCACCCGAAGGAGCGTCTTCGGAAAGCGAAACGCGCACCATCTGAGGTCGAACCACGCCTGAAACACGGGCGCCGGTAATCATGTACGAAGTGCCCTTGACCACATAGGATTTGCCGGTCACGTCGAAACGAACGCGATAAATGCCCTCAGGGCGATCGATAGCTTCTTCAATCACGCCTTCGAAGATATTCGAAGCACCCACAAACGTTGCAACAAAGCGCGTTTTGGGCTGGGTGTACAGCTGATACGGCGTTGACACCTGTTCCAACATACCGCTGGTCATAACGCCAATGCGGTCGGACATCGAAAACGCTTCTTCTTGGTCGTGGGTAACGTACACGAAGGTAATGCCGACTTTTTGGTGGATGTCTTTCAGTACCTCTTGCATATGATGGCGCAGCTTCAAGTCCAGCGCACCCAGCGGCTCATCCAAAAGCAACGCGCGCGGCTCAAGCACCAGGGCACGCGCCAAAGCAACGCGCTGCTGCATGCCGCCGGAAAGCTCGCCCGGCTTGTCGTTTTCATGGCCGCCCAGCTCCACCAAGTCAATCATGCGCGCCACGCGCTTCGCAATGTCGTCTTTGGCAATGCGGCGGCCTTCCAAACCGTAAGCGATGTTTTTCTGGACGCTCATATGGGGAAACAGCGCATAATTCTGGAACACGGTATGCACATCGCGCTTGTTGGCGGGCACGTTGGTGATAATCTTTCCATCAAGCCTGATAATGCCCGTTGTGGCAAATTCCAAACCCGAGAGCATCTTGAGCATGGTTGTTTTGCCTGAGCCAGAAGATCCCAGCAACGAGAAGAATTCTCCCTGCTCAATCTTCAGGTACGTGGGGTGCACGGCTTCAAATCCGTTGCTGTACGTTTTGGTAACGCCATCAAGAATAATGCCGCGCTCTCCCTCGTAAGGATCTTTGCGTTCAGGGGGCATCTCACTCTTATTCTCAATGTTTTTGCTCAACATTGTGCAATCCTTTCTGCTTATTCGGCTTTCCTAGGCAGCCTTTTCAGAAGATCCGCCCATAGCCGAAACCACCGAACGGAAACCAGCAAATTTCACGATAATCGCCAGAACCACCAGGTTAAACAACGTAACCACAACACCAATGGCGTTCACTTCGGGCGTAATGCCCTTCTTCAGCATGTTCATAATCAAGATAGGCACGGTCTCGGTGCGCGGACCACCCAAAAAGACAACGCTGACAACCGCATCAAGCGAAAACGTGAACACCATAAGCGCGGCAACCAAGATCGAAGGCGCCAACAGCGGCAGCACCACCGTTTTCATGCAGCGCCAGGTTGTTGCGCCCAGGTCGTAGGCGGCGTTTTCGTACAAATCAGCAATGGTTGACAAACGCGCCTGAATAATCACCATCGCATACGCCGAATAGATAAGCGCCTGGCCAAAAACAACCCAGGGAGCGCCCAAGTTAACGCCCAGAAGGCGTGCAATAGCAAGCGTTCCCACCACCAGAACAATCTCGGGCAACGTCAGGCGCAAATACATCGACGAGCTTTGGAAGATCTGCGCTTTGGTGCCCCATTCACGGAACCCAACAACAGCCGAAAGCGCAACGATGATGGAAACAACCATTACCACTGCAGCAATGGTAAGCCCTTGCGAGAAGGCATTAAGGAACTCCTTCGAAGTAAGCGTTTCTTCGAACCATTGCAGCGTGAAACCGCCCCACGACAGCAAATGCTCATTCGCGTTGAACGCATTTGTCACCACGTTGACAATGGGAAGGTACAGAAACACCAGGATACCCACGGTGAGAAGCCCCATGAATTTATGATTACGCACGCTTTTCATTACTTCTCCTCCTGCGTTGCCTTCAACGCCGCCTCACGAGCCCTTTTTGCCGCCACACGCTGCGCAATCTGCGTAGCAGCAATAACAAGAAGAACGATGATCAAAAGAATGGCAGCAAGCGCCGCGCCGCGTGAATAATCGCCTGTGGTGGTAAATTCGCTGGCAATCACATTGCCAATCATGAGCGTTTTTCCGCCGCCCAAAATTGCGGGAATGGTATATTCGCCCAACGCCGGAATGGCAACCAGCAAACAGCCTGCTGCAATACCGCCCTTCGCCTGGGGAACAACCACCTGGAAGAAGGTCCGCACTGGGCTCTTCCCCAAATCGGCCGCCGCGGCAAGCAGGTTCGTGTCGAGCTTTTCCAGCGTTGCATACAGCGGCAAAATCATCATGGGCAAGTAGCTGTAGATCATGCCAATGCAAATGGCCGTCTGCGAATAACGCAGGTCGGTGCCCGCGGCAATAAGGTGAAGGGACACCAGCCAGTTATTCACCATGCCATCGGGCGCCAGCAAGGTCAGCCACGCATACGTGCGCACCACAAACGACGTCCAAAACGGAATCATGATTGCCAGAAGCAACACAATTTGCAATTTGTTGGGCGATTGCGAAATGAAATACGCAATGGGAAACCCCAAAAGAATGCACCCCACCACGGTGACCAGGGTAATCCATAAAGAACGCCCGAGCGCCTGAAGGTAAATCGGCTGCAGGATGCTTGCAAAGTTGTCAAGCGTGAACGGTGGGGCCACCGTCAAAGTGGTGGCGTCGGTCGTCCAAACCGAGTACAGCAAGACAATGATAAGCGGGATAATCAGCAAACACACGGTGATAACGGTATCGGGTGCCGCCAAAATAAGGCGCTCCGCAAAGCCCATTTTCGGCGCGCCGTCCACCAATCCCTCGTTGCGCGGAAGCGGTGCCTGGGCGGCAGCAGTCGCGGGGGACGCTGCTGCCGCATCAGGTGTGCTAGGCATTTTGGATCGCCTGCCAAGCTGCTGCGTATTGCGCGGTCTTGTCGGCATCGCTTTGCGTGTAGAACGTGCCCGGGTTCTTCTCGGGGTCAAGCGCTTCGCAGTTGGCCACATCGGGATCAAGCAAGCTTTTTACCTCAGGGATAATCCAAGAAGCCATAGTGGTGTTAATGAAATCGGCGTAGTTTTCGTCTTCCAGGTGGAAATTGAAGAACTGGTACACCGCGTCAAGGTTCTTCGAGCCAGCCAGCGGCACCCAGCCATCAAGATAGCCCGGGCAGCCCTCGGCAGGAGCAATCCAGCCAATGTCTTCGCTTTCGGGCGCGGCGTAAGCGTAATCGTAATCGTAGCCAACGGCAAGAACCGCAGACCCATCGATAATCTGGGAAGGAGCGCCCGAATCGATGAACGCTTTGATGTACGGCTTGATGGCGATAACCGCATCGCGCGCTTCTTCGACCTGCGCCGATGTGGCCGAATTAACGTCGTAACCCAAAGCAAGCAAGCCGGCGTCAAGAACATCGCCGTCATATGCGGGGAACAAAATCTTGCCTGCCAAGGCATCGCTTGAAGCCTGGGCAAAAAGCTCTTTATACGAGGTCGGAGGCGTGCTCAAAAGCTTCTTGTTGTAATAGAAGCCGATCTTTCCCTGTTCGCACGGAATACCATAAGGGAATTCGGACGTGTACGTAGAGGCAACCTTGCTCAAATTCGGAACCTTGCTTGCATCGAAATCGGCCAACAGGTTGTTTTCCTTCAGACGTTTCGCCACATTGTTGCCCGCCAGCGCGAAATCATAGGTGCCCTTGTTCGAGGTGAGCGTGTTGACCCACGCGGTAGTTCCACCATCGGGCGTAGGCAGCTCTTCAATGGTAAAGCCGTATTGCTTCGCGAAGTTCGCCACCTCGCTTTCGCCCATCCAGTCGGCGTAGTTGAGCATGGTCAGCGTGCCACCACTCGAGCTGCCCGATGCCGCACTGCTTGCGGCGCTTGACGAGCTGCATCCCGCCAAGCCAACAATGGTTGCACCGAAAGCGGTGACGGCGGAAAGCTTGAAAAAAGTCCTTCTGGTTAGCTGAGCATTGACGAGTTCATTGGTTTCCATGATGTTCACTCCTGTCTTTTCTTGCTAATGGTTTGATCCGCGGTCCCGTTTCGGACGACTTGATCTTGGGGTCAGTTTCACAAGAGAACGTTACAAAAAAGCATCGTTTTTGATTTGTTACAAAGCGTACTCATAGATGAAATCGTTTATTAATTATTCATCTATCAAGCCTGTGAACAGGAAAAATACTTTGTCCAACGTAACATCAAGGAAATAATTCCGTGCTTGTATTTCCCCTGAAAGATTACCGGCACGCCGCAAAACGCAAACAAAAAAAGGAGAAGCAATGAGTGTCAAACTGCGCAGCGTTATGGATTTGATTCCCATCTATCGTCCCGGTGGATGCCCCGAGGAGCAAGGCGGCAAAACCGCAGTGAAACTCTCTTCGAATGAATGTCCCTGGGAGCCGCCCGCCGCTGTAGTCGAGGCAATCAACAGAGCTGCGACAACCCTGAACCGCTATCCCGACTTCTACAAAGAAGAGCTTTGTGCAAAACTTGCGGAGCATAACGGCTTGCCCGCCGAAATGGTTTCCGTTGACAACGGATCGGGAACCATTCTGCAAGATATTGTGCGCATTGTCTGCGATGCCGGCGACGAAGTAGTTTTTTGCGTGCCTTCCTTCGCGGCTTACGATATCGACATCCAACTGGCAGGCGCAACGCCCGTTCACGTTCCCCTGGATGCGGATTATTGCTACAACCTTGATGGAATGGCGCGAGCCATTACGGATCGCACCCGCATGGTGATTATTTGCAACCCGAACAACCCAACAGGCACGTTTTTGCCCACTGAAAAAATCGCGCAATTTGTTAGCGCCATTCGCAACGATATTCTTGTTGCCATTGATGAAGCATATCGCGATTTCGCCGACAGCGAGCCTTACGGAGCGTCTTTGGACCTGCTTAAACAGTTCGAAAACGTGGCGCTTATCCGAACGTTCTCTAAGGCATATGGCCTGGCTGGTATGCGTATTGGCTACTGTCTAGCCGCGCCCGATATTGTTGACGCAATCAATAAAACTATTGCAGAATTCTCCGTTTCCACCGTAGGACAAGCAGCCGCGCTTGCCTGCCTTGAACCTGAAACGAATCGCATTATCTTTAATCGCGTGGAGGAAATCGTAAGGCAACGCTGTCTTTTCCAGGAACGCCTTGCGGCGGCAGGTATTCCTTTTATTCCCAGCCAGGCGAACTTCGTCATGCTGCCCGGATCAATTATGGACCGCTTCGATGCCTGCAAGGAAGCGGGAGTCATCGTGCGCCCCTTCGATAACCCTGCTGGTATCCGCATTACCATTGGCAGCGCCGAGCAAATGGAGCTTGTCGAGAAAGGGCTGGGATGCTAGATGATCGAGACAGCGAATCGGCGCAAAATCGCAGTTGTTACGTCAGACGAGGTAGGAAAGCCCTTCTTGGGATCGCTGCATAACCATGCTGACCTGGCGTTTTCAAATGAAATGGGGATAAAGGCCGCGCTTGAAGGCGCCCAAGCCGTTTTTCTGTGGGATGTAGCGCTCATTGATGAAATCCGTGCTCATTGGGACCTTATGAAAGATGCGCAATGGATGCATGTCGCCGTAACGGGAGTTGACGAGATGTGCTTTGACGAAATGCGCGCATCGTCGCTTGTGCTCACCCACGTATCCGGCGTGTACAACTACGCAATATCTGAGTACGTGACCAGCGCCGTTATCAATTTCGAGCGCAACTTTCCGCGCCTGCGCTTCCAGAAAGAGCGCCATGAGTGGAAACCTTTTACGACATCAAGCTCGCAAGGAAAGAATGCGCTCATCATTGGGCCTGGTCAAATTGGCCGCACCTGCGCACGGTCCCTTGCCTCGCTGGGTATGCATGTGCGCGGAGTGGGCACCCATGCACGCGATAACGATCCCGATTTCGAGAGAATCGACACGTTCTACGAGCTCGAGGACATTATTGGATGGGCTCATCACGTGATTGTCTGCGCGCCCCTTACCAAAGACACATATCATTTGCTGGATGCATACATGTTCAAGCAGTGCCGCCCCAAGGTGCATATCGTGAACGTGGGACGCGGCCCCATTATCTCAACGACCGACCTTGTTTTTGCCCTTAATCAGGGGATTATTGGCGGCGCAACGCTTGATGTGTTCGAGGAAGAGCCGTTGAGCCCCTTGAGTCCTTTGTGGGACATGTCAAACGTTGTCATAACGCCCCATATTGCAGGCGAGGTCACCGGGTTCGAAGAGGCCCTGATCAGCCAATTCAAGGAGAACGCTTACCGCTGGCTCAGAGGTGAGCCGCTGAAATACGTTGTGGACAAGGAAAGCGGCTACTCCCTTATTGCGAAATAGCGCAGAAATTGCAACAGACGCACAGCAGACCAATGGCGAATTGGAAAACACGCGGCGGAAGAGGGTGCTTGTTGGAAAAACGGGGTCAAACTCGGGCAAATCGACGTGCGTTCCGGAACGAGCTGCCCGATAACCGGCGGCTCGTTCCGACCACTCGTCAGACGACTCCGCTTTTTCCGCGTCTACGGCCTTGCATCCCCGCATGCAAGGATTACAACTCAAGCAGCGCTAACGCCTGATCGGGGCGCAAAGTGGAAACCTGGGCATCCTCACGCAGCGTTGTATCGTTTGTGACCAGATGACTTGCACCCACCCGCATGCAGGCGGCGATAATCATGTTATCTTCGAAGTCTTCGTGGAGCGATCGACACTTGGCGGCAATCCAAACATCGGATGCGTCGGAAGCAACAGGCTGGGCTATATCACGAATTCGCTCAAGCATACCCCAGGCAATCTCGCTCGATACGCCTTCGTTTCTTTTACCCTCTTTGCTAAGCGCGTTACGAATAGCACGCTCTATCAGGTAAAATACATCTTTTAGCGATGAGATTGCGCAGTACAAAGGAATATCTTTCCTAAGGCAGGCATCGATAAGCTTGAAGGATGTTTCGTGCCCCGCGCGATTTGGGAGACAATAATCAAGCCAGACATTCGTATCCAGCAATAGACCGTTTTGAAACGTTGCCATTTACACATCACACTCGCCATATCGCTCGGTCATGAAAGCGTCTTTCATTGCAGCCTGCTCGCTTTCTGCAGGAAGCGCTGCGACCGAAACGCCGTACTGCTCAAGGGATCGCGCGATAAACTGCGCGCCTTCCCTGGCCCGATCGTCAAGGAAGCAATTCGCGTCCTGCTCTTCGGGAGCGGCAGCAGTTAGAATACGCCGAACCGTATCCTCATCGCTTTCAGGACGCGCAAGCTGATCCCAAAGCACACGCAAGAATTGCGTTGTGGTATAACCCGCCTGCTCAATGAGCTGGTCAGCTCGCTTTTTCGTCTGCGCATTTAGACGGATATTCATCTGAACAACTTCAGCAGTCATTGTTATTCCCCTCCTTTTCTTGCATCTACCTGCATTTTTATTTGCTAGCACTGCTAGCATTCATATACTAGCAAGTTAGCTTAGATAATGCAACAAACGACGGACGGGCCAATGGCGAACTGGGAAAATGCACGGCGAAAATGAGTGCTTCTTGGAAAAACGGGGTCAAACTCGGGCAAATCAACGATTGAGAGTAGTTAAGGGACGCATTCGAAGCTGTTCGGAGGTGCGGATTGAAAATCCTTTCCATATAATCCCAGTTCAAAGCAAAATTCCAATTGTAAAACGGCCGCAAGACGACCATAGTACCACTCCCAATCGTCGATTTGCCTGAGTTCAAGGGCGTTTTCGCAACAAGGTGGTTGGAAATGACGGCAAAATCTTTGGGGAGCAGCAAAGAATAGAAGGTTGTTTCCTTTATTGAAGGACGAGTGCAGAAAGAAACGGCCGGCTCCAGATAGAGATAGCACCGCGGCGTTCGGAATGGAGACGCATCGGCGGAGCGAATTGGCATCCGCCGCAAGACGCACCTTCAGTGGGATCGAAAAAACGCCACCTCCGCACCAAAGTCAACATAGAGGCAGATCGGCGGAGCGGATTTGCATCCGCCATAAGGCGCGCTTTCGGCGGGATGTATTGGCGTGGCGGGAGGGCGAGCTGACCTTCGTGCCGCGAGCCCGACCGAGCCGCAGGCGCCAAGCGCCAAGACACCCGCCCAAAGTGCGCCTTATACGTAGAAGAGCATGTTGTTGTAAGACGGCACCGGCCACACATCGCGGCTGGTGATAATTTCAAGCGCGTCAATCTCCTTGCGCAAGTTTTCCATAGCAGGAACAACATTCGCTGCGTAGAAGTTGGCTTTGGCCTGGGGAATTCGAATCGCCTCAGCCTGCGCATGGATGGCAAGCAGCTCCTGCGTTGCAGCTGTCGCCTTCTTCAGGCCGCTTCCCAGCTGCGCCGCAAGAATCACGGATGTCTCGTTTTCCACGTCGATGGCCTTAAGCGCGCTGGCCGCCTCGGCCGTTTCGCGCGCGAAACGCGTGATAGCCGGCAGATACGTACGACGCGCCATGCGCTCCATCACGCGAGCCTCAATGTTAAGCAACTTCGTGTATTTCTCCAGCTTGATTTCGTAACGGCTGCGCACCTCGGCCTCATCAAGCACATTGAATTCCGCGAACAGGTCAAACGTCTTCTGCTCAATCATGCACGGCAGCGCCTCTGCCGTGTTCTTATGATTCGCCAAGCCGCGACGCGCCGCTTCCTCTTCCCACTCGCGCGCATACCCATTGCCGTTGAAGATGATGCGCTCATGCGCACGCAGCGTATCTTTCACATACTGCAGCGCCTTTTCGCGCGCCTCCTTCAGAGAATAATCGTCCAGCGCGTCGGCGAATCGCTTCAGGCTTTTCGCCACGGCGGTGTTCAGCACGGTATTCGCGTCTGACAAGTTCACGTTCGAACCGGGCATGCGGAACTCGAACTTGTTGCCCGTGAAGGCGAAGGGGCTCGTGCGATTGCGGTCGGATGTATCCAGCAGGAAGTTCGGGATAACATCCACGCCCAGGTCCATTTCCGTGCGCTCAACGCGGCTGTATTCCGCATCGGACACCAGAGCCTCTACGACTTTGCCCAGCTCATCGCCAAGGTAGATGGAAACAATCGCAGGGGGCGCCTCGTTGCCGCCCAGGCGATGGTCGTTACCCGCCGACGCAATAACGGCGCGCAGCAGCTCCTGATAATCGTCAACCGCTTCTACAATCGCCGCCAGAAGCACCAGGAAGCGCAGGTTGCCCATGGGGTTCTCGCCCGGATCAAGCAGGTTTTTCTTACCCATGGAAAGCGACCAGTTATTGTGCTTGCCGCTGCCGTTGATGCCCTCGAACGGCTTCTCGTGCAGCAGGCACGCCAGCCCGTGATGGCTGGCCAGAAGACGCATCTTCTCCATGGTAAGCAGGTTTTCGTCAATGCCGCGGTTCGCGTTCGTGAATACAGGGGCCAGCTCATGCTGCGCAGGCGCAACCTCGTTGTGCTTCGTTCGCGCGGAAATGCCCAGTGCCCACAGCTCGTTGTCCAGCTCCTTCATGAACTCGTTCACGGTGGGGCGAATGGAACCAAAGTAGTGCTCCTCAAGCTCTTGGCCCTTGCACGGCGCACTGCCAAACAGCGTGCGGCCGGTCATCACCAGGTCTTCGCGCGCGGCGTAATCACGCTCGGGAATCAGGAAAAACTCCTGCTCAGCGCCAACTGTTACGGTAATGCGCTCGCCGTTGTTTTCGCCCAACACGTCCAACACGCGGCGCGTTTGCTCTTCAATAGCATGCATCGAACGCAAAAGCGGCGTCTTCTTGTCGAGCGCCTCGCCCGTGTAGCTGCAAAACGCGGTGGGAATGCACAGGACTTCGTCCTTGATGAATGCATAGGACGTGGGATCCCAAGCCGTGTAACCGCGCGCTTCGAACGTGGCGCGCAAACCGCCCGAGGGGAAGCTCGACGCGTCGGGCTCGCCCTGAATCAGCTCTTTTCCTGAAAACTTTGCAATGGCGGATCCATCTTCCTGCGGGTCCAGGAATGCATCGTGCTTTTCCGACGTAGTGCCCGAAAGCGGCTGGAACCAGTGCGTGTAATGGGTTGCGCCGCGCTCCATGGCCCATTCTTTCATGGCCTGCGCCACGGCATTCGCAACGTCAATATTCAACGGCTCGCCATCGTGGATGGTTTTGCGCAGCGCCTCGTACACATCGGGCGAAAGCGTCTTCTCCATGGCGCGCTGGTCATAAACCATGGTGCCGTAAATTTCAGCAATTTTATTCATGGGGAAACTCCCTTTTCTTGCGCCGATGCATCGCAACAGGATGCATCAGGCACGTTCGGTGTCGCGCGGCAAATTGCGCGAACGCAGGTAACGTTCCTATTTTACATGAAGCAGACCATGCCGCACACGCGTTTTATGAGCAAAAGCGCGGGCAACGGAGAGCCAGCGACGCACGAAAACGAAATCGACAAACGTAAAGTGCGTCGTTGTGCTCTATGTTGTTGGAAAAAGGGCTCTGAATTCGAAGTTGTGGTAGGTTGGAAGTAGGTGAAGGTTGAAAAGCTGGGTGTTTTTCTGTCATCGAACGAGCAACCGAAAAAGCGCTTTATCAAAACACCAGTTCATTGTTACTCTTTATATGGATAATATACTTCGAAAAGAATTTTAGGGAAGTCGACCTACTTCCAACCTCATGCAACTTCGAATTTGACCCCGGTTTCTCAACAACATGACCTTAAATCAACGAATGTAAGGGCCACTTCGGAGCACCAGGCGCAAAAGCCCACGGTCCAGCCCCGCATTCAGCAACAACCACCAAGGAACATAAGGGTCTACTCGGCAAATGCGTCCACTCGAAAACCGAAAAACCACCCGCACACCGTACATATCCCAAAGAAAAAGCCCCGTTCGAGTGAGCAGGGCTTTTCTTGGTGCAAATAAATTCCAGCAGCAAATTAACGCTTAGAGAACTGAGGACGCTTACGAGCTTTCTTCAAACCGTACTTCTTGCGCTCAACCACACGAGCGTCGCGCGTAAGGAAGCCAGCCTTCTTCAGCTCGGCGCGATATTCGCCAGCCTCAAGAAGCGCACGGGAGATGCCATGACGCAAAGCACCTGCCTGGCCGGAAATGCCACCGCCATTGATACGAGCAATGACATCGAAGTGATCAACGGTGTCGGTAACCTTGAACGGGGTCAAAGCCATGTTCAGAAGAGCTTCGCGACCGAAGTACTCCTTGCCATCGCGACCGTTAACGGTAACCTTACCAGTGCCCGGAACAAGGCGAACACGAGCGACAGCGTTCTTACGACGACCGGTGCCGTAATACAATGCTTCACCTGCCATGATTAACCCTCCAACTCAATCTTACGGGGCTTCTGGGCTGCATGCGGATGCTCAGAACCAGTGTAAACCTTCAACTTCTTGCCCATTGCACGGCCAAGCGTGTTCTTGGGGAGCATGCCCTTAACAGCGTGCTCAATAACGCGCTCGGGATGCTTCTGCATGGCCTCAGCGAACGTCTCGCACTTCAGACCACCGGGATAACCGCTGTGGCGGTAGTATTCCTTGGAAGAAGCCTTGGTGCCCGTAACCCTGATCTTGTCGGCGTTGATAATGATGACGAAGTCACCCGTATCAACATGCGGGGTGTACTGCGGCTTGTGCTTACCCTTGAGAAGCTGTGCAGCCTTGGTAGCAACGCGGCCAAGGACCTGATCCTCAGCATCGATAACCAGCCATTCGCGCTCAACTTCAAGCGGCTTTGCCTGATACGTTTTCACTTTAAATCCTCCACTAACTGTGATTCGCCTGTTGAAGCTACAGACGAAAAGGTGTTTGTCTTCAAAAGTGCAAGTCTTACGGACGATGGTTTCCTACGCCATCTTACGCCGCCTCCGGCCTGGACTCCCTTGGCAAAACGCTCCGAGTTACCCTGCAATACGGGGCTTTTGAAAGCGAACTTTTGTATTTTATAAAGGTCAGTGCGGAAAGTCAACGACAAAACAGCAGAAACACACTTCTCATCAGGAGAAAAATCAATTGACGATCATAATTTCCCTTTTTCTCATTTTCTTGTTCTTTCTTATTGATATTTAATATCAAATAGCTATACTTATCATTAATCAGAAAGGAGGGCGAAATGGCAACACGCAACACCGTACAGAAAAGCATTGTTTTGCAAGCGCTCCATGAGTTGGCAAACCATCCCACGGCAGATGCGGTTTACGATCATGTACACGCATCTCACCCGAGCATTAGCAAGGCAACCGTTTATCGCGTTCTGAACAAGATGTCCGACGAAGATCAGATTTTGCGCGTGCGCATCAACAACGGCGCCGACCATTTCGACCACCAGGTTTTCCCGCATTACCACGTGCGCTGCATTGAGTGCGGGCGCGTGGACGATGTGATTATCCCCCTTCTTTCTGAAGTCGAAGAGCAAGCGGCGGAAGCGTCCTTGTATCTGATTACCGGGTGCTCGCTGCAGTTCGATGGCATTTGCCCCGCTTGCCAGGATGCAGGCTTCGGCAAGGAAACCGCAGGTAACGGCGCAAAAGGAGAAGGAACCGGCGCAACAACCGCAGCAATGGCCGGCGAAGGGTCCCCCACTACAGCAACCACCGCAACCGCCCCCGCGGCCGCCGCATCCACCGGAAAGGAAGGTCGCTCATGAGCACGGAAAACAGCGCACTGGCTGGCACCACAACCGCAGCGTCCAGTGCCGCAATTGACAAGTCGGCCTTCTACGCCATGAGCTACGGACTGTACCTGCTTACCGCAAGCGATGGCGCGCGCGACAACGGCTGCATTGTGGACGCCACCATGCAATCCGCTGCAAGCCCTGCGCACGTCACGCTGAGCTGCATGAAGCAAAACTTCACGCCTGAGCTCATCCAGGAAACGGGCGCGTTCAACCTGTCCATTTTGCCCGATGACACGCCGCTTGAGTACTTCCGGCACTTTGGCATGCAATCGGGCCGCAGCGTGGATAAGTTCGCAAGCGATTCGGCAAGCAAATCAAATGGCCTGTTCAGCGACATGAAACGCAGTGACAACGGCCTGCTGTACGATGCGAATTCCTGCGGCTTCATTTCTTGCAAAGTTGTTGCCGTGCAAGATTTGGGCAGCCACCTTCAGTTCACAGCGCTGGTCACGCAGGCCCAGGCGCTCTCCGACAAGCCGCCCATCACGTACGCGGGTTACCGAGCGCGCATGAAGCAGCAAGCAACGGCTTCGGCGGCAACGCAAACGCAAGCAACGCAAACGTCGCAAGCGAAAAGCTACAACGCCCCCAGCAATACGGGCGAAGCAATAGAAAATGAGAATCAAAAAGCAGAAGAGACAAAAGGAGAAACGATCATGACGAAATGGGTTTGCAAAGTTTGCGGTTACATCTACGAAGGCGAAGAGCTTCCCGCTGATTTCAAGTGCCCCACCTGCGGCGCTGGCGCTGAAATGTTCGAGAAGGTCGAAGGCGAAATGAAGCTTGCCGCCGAGCACAAGTTTGGCATTTACGCTGAAACCGTCAAGGACAACCCCAACGTGTCCGACGAGGACAAGGACTACATTCTGAAGCAGCTGAAAGCGAACTTCGCGGGCGAGTGCTCTGAGGTGGGCATGTACCTGTGCATGGCGCGCATCGCTCATCGCGAGGGCTACCCCGAAATTGGCCTGTACTGGGAAAAGGCAGCTTACGAAGAAGCCGAGCATGCCGCTAAGTTCGCTGAGCTTTTGGGTAGCGAGTGCGAGGCGAACATGACCGACTCCACCAAGAAGAACCTGGCTTGGCGCGTTGAGTGCGAGTTCGGCGCAACCGCAGGCAAGACCGAGCTGGCCACCTGCGCAAAGAAGAACGGCCTGGATGCCATCCACGACACCGTTCACGAAATGGCACGCGACGAAGCTCGTCATGGCAAGGCGCTTAAGGGTATGCTGGAGCGCTACTTCTAATAGGGCTTCCTAGAGCGGCGGAAAAGCTCTTTCACGCTCCTCGTCGTGTAGCGTTAGTACACTCGGTCGCGTGACGCGCTTTTCCGCTCGCTCGATAAAGCCCTATTCGGCTTGGCAGAAGCGCACGCTCGGTCGCACGACAAGGGCACGGCAATATTTCCAACCCCGCAGGACTTCGGTCTTGCGGGGGTTTTGTTTCACTGGACGCCCCCGCGCCCTCCCCTTCCCTGCGTTTCAACCTTACGGGAAGGCAACAGCGCGAAAACAAAGCATGACAGCGAAGAAACCGTTTGTCGCACGGCCCCTTTGCGCTTCTTTTCTAAGGTATAAATAGGCGAACAAACCGAAGCGGAGACAAGCAAAGGACCGATCATGGCGCAAAGCGATACGAGCAGCACGAACAAAACGAAACATTTCTGGGAAAAACCCGCAGGCCGCGCTGCGGGCAAAACGGTCTTCGACTGCAACGGCACAAACAAAGCACGCAACAACGCGCATTCACGCGTAAACACCAGCACCTACGAAAAAGCGACGTTTTCAAGCACCGGCACCGGTGCAACAGCGGGCTCGAACGCTAGCACGGGCGCACACACAACCTACACAACATACCCGTTCAACAGCGCATGCAGCCAAAAAAGCAAGTCTTTTTCGCCCCTTACATCGATTGCTAAGATCGCAGGCGGCGCATTATTGGCGCTCGTCGGCGTGCCGCTATTGATTCTTCCTGGACCGGGCCTGCTTTTCATTGGGGGCGGCGCAGCCTTGGCGTTCTCTGGATTTGCGGACTTGAAAAGGGCTTTTGCATAAACGCGACCCCCTTTTCACCAAAAAAAACGCACCACGCTTCCACCTTCGCAAGCCAAAAAAACACGTGAAAAAACGTTTTTTTACCGCATGTCACTAATTTATTATCTTAAAAGAGAATAAATAGGCGAACAAGGTATACGTAGTATATAACCTGACTTTCGAGCACGGATTTCATTTCTGGTGCTAAGAATTGAGCAACCCAGTGACCTGCGGTTATGTTGCGCCG
>CAKUOV010000044.1 GCA_934670115.1 uncultured Eggerthellaceae bacterium | reverse complement strand
TACAAGCGCGCGGCGGACGTTCCGGTGGCCGACGGCGCGACCATCACCGTGAAGAGCGGCTACGCGAACATGGACGCTGAAAACGATGCGGCCGACGCGGTGGCTTACGCGTTCACCGTGAAGGTGGGAACCCCCGCCGCCCCCGAGTTGGTGGATTCCGGCACGAGCGGCAACATCGCATGGGCATTCTACAGCGACGGCGGCCTGGGGATCTCCGCGGTCGAGGGCACGGACGGAGCCATGCCGAACTTCACGACCAGCGCCCCCGCGCCGTGGGATGCCCACAAAACCGACATCACCTCTGTGGTGGTGAACCAGGGCGTAACGACTATCGGCAACCTTGCGTTCGACGGCTACGCCAACCTGAAAAGCGCAACGCTTCCCGAGGGCATAACGAAAGTGGGGCAGATGGCGTTCAGGGAGACCTCTTCACTTGAGTCCATCGTGGTTCCCGCATCGGTTGCAAGCTATGGTTCAAGCCCGTTCATTAAATCGGGCATCAAAAGCGTCACGGTTGGCGGCAGCGCCGGCAAGCTTGCCACGATGATGATGTTCCGCGACTGCAAGAGCCTGGAAACCGCAGTCATCCGCGAGGGCGTGACCGACCTTCCCATGAATCTCTTCTGGGGCTGCACCAGCCTTCGCGAGATAAGCCTGCCCAGCACGCTGAAAACCATCCACCGCCTGGCATTCCGGGATTGCGACAGCCTGGCAACGATAAACTGCGCCGAGGGCGGCATCTTCTCGTTCGATAACGGCATGCTGCTCAAGAACGGAAACGAGATAAGCTATGTCTGCAAGCCTGGCGTGTCGGGGCAGCTCGATATCCCCGAAGGCATCGAGGAGATAGCGGATAACGCTTTCAAGGGCATCACCGCCATTACGGGCTTGAAGCTTCCCTCTACGCTGAAATCCATCGGCAGCGGCGCGTTTTGGGGCTGCACCGGCATCACGGGCGTGGAGTTCCCCGCGTCTCTCCAATCAATCGGCTCCGGCGCGTTCTCTCAGTGCGCGGGCATCGAGAGCCTGCGCATCCCCGGCACGGTGAATATCATCGGCGGAAATGCCTTCGGCAGCTGCACGGGCCTCAAGACGCTCGTCATGGACGACCTGGCCGATGCGGAGGGGGCATCGTACGGCGACGGCATCTTCCAGGATTGCACGTCCCTGAACTCGGTGCGCCTGCCGCAGAACATGCCCGCGTACAACGACATGTTCCTGAATTGCTCGTCGCTTCCGGAGCTTGTTCTGCCCGAGGGTCTGGGCGCATTGGACTCAACCCCCGCCGCGGACGGGGGAACCACCACCCAGTTCTTCGGCATGACGAGCCTGGACAAGCTGGTGCTCCCCTCGTCCGTGAAGGATTATCCCTACCATATGTTCATGGGCGACCTTGAGCAGGTATCCTACGTTCGCCTTCCCGGCGCGAAGACGATCAATGAGCTCTTCGGGAACAGCAACATTCGCGTTTTGGTGCTGCCTGCGACGCTTGAGCGGTACAACGTTTCTCAGAAGGCCGAGATCATCTTGTTCGGCGGCACCAAGGAGCAATGGGATGCCGCAGCGACCGATTACGCGAAGTCTGCCATCGAGAAGAACGGCACGAAGGTATTCTTCGAGTCTGACGGTACGGGTGTGGGCGCTCCCGCGACCATCGTGAAGCAGCCCGAGGGCAAGAGCGTCTTCCGGGGCATCGGCGACCCGACGCTGTCTGTGGAGGCGCACGTCGATGAGGGCGCCATCGTGCAGTACCAGTGGCACAAGGTGCGCGACGGCGTTGACACGCGCATGACGGTCGAGACATCCCCCCAGGCCTCTGCCGACATGTCGCTTCTTGACGAGACGGGATACTACTGCGTGGTGCGCACCATCAAAGACGGCGTTGTGTCCGAGGTGTGCTCCGACACGGCTATCGTGGAAGTGAAGGAATACACCCCTGCCGACGCGTTCGGAGGCGACGGATCCCAGGAGCATCCTTGGCTTATTTCCAGCCAAAGTGACATATCCGCGCTGGGCGGCTTCGTGAACTCGGGCATTTCGTTCGAAGGGCAGTTTATCAGCCTGGAGACCGATATCGAGCTGCCCGCGGGCTGGAAGCCCATGGGCACCACGCCCGACGGCACCATCAATATCCAAAACGGCAAGAATCTCTGGCCGTTCTCGGGCACGTTCCTGGGCAACGGCCATACTGTCACGGTGCCCGCGGGTGGTAAGCCGCTCATCGGCTACGTGAAGGGTGCGACTGTGCGCGACCTGAACGTCTACGGCGAGCGCATTGACGGCTACGGCCTGGTCAACAACCTGGAGGGCGTGGGCCTTTCCGGCTCCTCCGTGGTCATCGACAATGTGACGCTGAAAAGCGGTACGAACATCACGAAATCGGGTCTTTTGGGCGCCAATATCACCACGAACGGTTTCGCAGGCTGCTCGGCGGGCTTTGTCGCCACTGTTCGCAACTGCACCGTGGAGGCGGGCGTGACCGTTGGCTGCGACGGCGACCAGTCCATGGTAGGCTCTTTCGCTGGACGCATGCAGGGCACTATCGAGAACTGCGTGAGCCACGCCACCGTGAAGGGCACAAACTATGTGGGCGGCGTCATCGCCACGCGCGACAACGCGATGGGCCAGGTCGAGGTGCGCGACTGCGCGTTCGACGGCACGGTGCAGGCATCCGGCAAGTACGCCGGCGGCATCGTGGGCGGCGGCTACCCGGGCGGCGGGGCGCCTAACGGCCTTAAGCCCATCATCGTGGGCAACACCTGCACCGGCACGGTAGCGGGCAGCGACTGCGTGGGCGGCATCACCGGCGGCGACCCGAGGGTCGTCCAGGGATGGGGCACCGCTTGCTGGACCATTGCCGACAACTTCTTCGGCGGCAAGGTGTCCGCGAGCGCCGATAACGCTTCCATCGGCGTCGTCGTCGGGTATTACGCCAGCTTGAACAAATCCGACGACATCCACGGCAACGCGTTCGCGTACGGTTGCGGTGCCAGCAAGGGCTTCGGTTTCGTGGAGTACGTCGACACCAGCTGCGCCACGCACGAGACGGAAAGCGGCGCCACGTACATGGACACCTCCAAGGAGCTGCCCGGTATCGGCGGCATCACGCAAAAGGGCTACAACCGCACCGACGATCCGCTGGGTGTTGACGCGGACAATCTGTGCAAGATGATAGCGCCCGAGTTCGAGGTTTCCACCGCCGTCGCGGCTGACGGCGCTGGTGCCGCTCCCGCCGCCGTGCGCGCGGGCGACACCGTGACGGTGGACGTGTCCGTTTCCGCGAACTACGGCGCGGCGGCGCTGTCCGGCACGCTGGACTTCGACCCTGCCGTGTTCGAGCTCGTGAGCGTTTCGAAGGGCGCGGGCCTGTCCGAGGGCGCGTCGTTCCTGCCGGCCGAGGGCGCTGCTGAAGCCCTGTTCAGCTTCTACGGCAACGAGGCCGATGCCACCGCTCAGGGCGGCATTGTGGCGGCCACCGCCACGCTGCGCGCGCTGAAGGCTGCCGACGCCGCGACCATCGGCGTGAAGGACGCCACGGCCGCCATCGCGGGCGACTCGCTGGATTACCAGGCGACCGTGGGCGGCGTCGCGACGCTCGACGTGCTGGCGGACGCCACGCTGGGCGACGCGAACGGCAACGGCCGCGTGAACATCGTGGACGCGCAGGTGGTCTACGACATGGCCACCGGCGCCTACGGCGAGGGCTACGCCGCGCTGGCGCTTCCCGCCGGCTGGACGCGCGCGACCCTGCTGTGGGCGGCAAACGTCAACGGCGATGATGCCATCGACGCGGTCGACGCGTTCGCCATCCAGCGCTTCGTGCACTACGGGGCCTGGGCGTAAGGCTTTCGGCCGGGTCGGGCGGCATCGCCCTTCCGGCCTGGCCTGATTGAGACCTATCCGCTGTTGCCGGCCGTGGAACGGGGGACGGAGGTTTGTTCCAATCCATCCACCCGGCCGGCGACTCCTTCCTTTCCCAAGGCGACCCTGGGCTGACCTGCTCCCGGGGCCGCCTTCATGTTGTTGTCAAATTACCCCACCTTTTGTCAACATTTCATCTTGCTGATTTTAGAATCCGTTTCGCGCGCCTCTGCGCTGGCTTCGCAGGATTGCAAGCAATCAATTTGCAGGAACGCCAAAAAAGTACTTGCTATACAGAACCTTTCTGCTATCATATATCAGGTTGCACCCAAAAGGGTGCTCATGGGAATAAGCGCGATGCATACGCGGAGACGGTGCAAATAGGGAAACCGACGTGCTACGGTCACGCAGATAAGATATCGCCTTACGTTTATTCAACAAGGAGAAAGAATGTACGCTATCATCAAAACAGGCGGCAAGCAATACAAAGTTGCCGCAGGTGACAAGCTCAACATCGAGAAACTTGATGCTGAGGTTGGCGCCAAGGTTGAGCTGCCCGCCATCTGCATCATCGATGGTGAGAAGGTCGAGGCCGATCCCGCTAAGGCTGCTGCCACCAAGGTTGTTGCTACCGTTGTAGAGCAGTTCCGTGGCGAAAAGGTTCTGGTATTCAAGTTCAAGAAGCGCAAGAACTACAAGAAGCTTCGTGGACATCGCCAGTATCTTACGCGCGTTCAGATCGAATCTA
The DNA here is from genome assembly GCA_934670115.1 of uncultured Eggerthellaceae bacterium. Taxonomy (GTDB): domain Bacteria; phylum Actinomycetota; class Coriobacteriia; order Coriobacteriales; family Eggerthellaceae; genus CAKUOV01. The sequence goes on along the minus strand of CAKUOV010000044.1, from coordinate 14,875 downwards.
TTGGTTAGTAAGGAGGGAAACCATGGCACACAAGAAAGGTCTTGGCTCCACTCGTAACGGCCGCGACTCTCACGCACAGCGACTTGGCGTTAAGATGTTCGCTGGTCAGAAGGTAAAGACGGGTAATGTTATCGTTCGTCAGCGTGGCACCCATTTTCATCCGGGTGAAAACGTTGGCCGCGGCAAGGACGACACCTTGTTCGCTCTGTGCGACGGCACGCTGAAGTTCACGCGTGGCGTTAAGCGCAAGATTCATGTTATTCCTTCTGAAGAAGCTTAGTTCTTGTCAGTTTTAGGATAAACTTAAAAGCGATTGACAGTGCCCTCTGCCTGGCAGGGGGCACTGTTGCATATGTATCGAATTTACGGGCATCTTCGCAACGTTTTGCAGCGCTTTTGTGCAGCTCCGCTACGCGTTCTGGCGCTATGTGCCGAGCGAAATTGCCCTTGAGGGTCCCTTCGAAAGAAAAGGAACGGTATGTTCACAGATAAAGTTCGCATTTTTGTGCAAGGCGGCGCGGGCGGCGCGGGTTGCATGAGCTTTCGCCGCGAGGCGCACGTGCCGAAAGGCGGGCCTGATGGCGGCGATGGCGGTCATGGCGGAAACGTTATCATCCAGGCCGATGCCAGCCTGTCGTCCCTGATTGAATATCGTTTCAAGCACCACTTCAAGGCACAGCGCGGTACGCACGGCAGAGGTTCGCGCATGCATGGCGCAACGGGCGAGGACATGATTTTGCGCGTTCCCGTGGGTACGGTGGTACGCGAGTATTTCGAAGAAGAAAAAGAAGCGGGCGAACAGATTGCCGACTTAACGCACGACGGCGAGCGCATCACGGTGGCGCGCGGCGGCCTGGGTGGTCGCGGCAATATCCATTTCGTGACATCCACGCGCCGCGCTCCTTCGTTCGCTGAGCTGGGCGAACCGGGCGAAGAAGGCTGGGTTGAGCTGGAAATGAAGCTCATGGCTGATTGCGCGCTGGTAGGCATGCCATCGGCGGGCAAGTCTTCGCTTATTGCCAAGATGAGCGCGGCTCGTCCGAAGATCGCCGATTATCCTTTCACCACGCTGGTGCCGAATCTGGGCGTGGCGACAAGCGGGGATTACAGTTTTGTTGTGGCCGACGTTCCCGGTCTGATTGAAGGCGCGCACGAAGGTCGTGGCTTGGGCCATGAATTCTTGCGCCACATTGAACGTACGGCCATGATTGTGCACGTTGTTGACTTGACGGGCGACTGGGAAGGCCGCGACCCGCTCAACGATTACGAGATCATCAAGAACGAAATCGCGCTGTACAAAGAAGAGCTTGCCGACCGTCCGCGCATGGTTGTTGCCAACAAGATAGACGTTTGCTGGGATGATGAGCTTATCAAGAAGCTCGAGCAGCGCGTGAAGGAAGACTCCATTGCCGCAGCGGGTGGCGACGAATGGGCTGATAGTCCCTTTGATCCGCGTCTGTATAAGATTTCCGCTTTGACGGGCGAAGGCGTTGATTCTTTGAAGGCCGCTATTGCAACGCGCGTCCATGCGTTGCGCGAAGAGGCCAAGCAGCAAGAAAGCGCCCAGGAATCTCCCTACGAGCAGGTCTGGGAATACAAGCGCGAGAAGGCAGATGCGCGTTTCCGTGTTGTCAAGCTGGGCAAAGGCGTGTTCCGCGTTATTGGCAACAAGGTGGAGCGCATCATCGTTCAGACCGACTGGAACAACGAGGAAGCCATTACATATCTGCAGCATCGTCTGAAGCGCATGGGCGTGGACAAGGCGCTGATTCGTGCGGGCGCTGTCGATGGCGACGAGATTCGCATTGTGGAGCGCGCGTTTGAGTTCGAAGCGGGCATTGCAGGCGAAGATGAATTCGACGAGCTCAATGATTACGAGCCGATGGAGCTTGAGGAAGTGTTCGACGATCGTCTTGCCTATCAGGACGAAGCATCGTATCTGCATCATTTCGAAGAAACCGACGGCGAAGAAGCTGAGGACGAATAACGGTAAGGAACTGCTGTGGGAAAAGCTGCCGATAAAAAGCGTGTTGCCGAAGGAGTTGCAGTCGTTGGGGCTGCTGTCAAGGGCGCAGTTGCCGGGCTTGCCGCCAAAGGGGGGATTGTCGGTGTCGCTGCGAAACGTGCGGCCGCAAAGCATCCCGCAAGCAGGGGACCGCTTGTAGTCAAGATCGGCTCTTCGACGCTGACCGATGGCTCGGGGCGCATTGATTACGCATACATGCAAAACATTGCCGACCAGATTGCGCAGCTGAAAAGCCAGGGATGGCAGCCGGTTGTGGTCACATCTGCAGCTATTGCATGCGGCCTGGAAGCGCTCGGAATTAGCAAGCGACCCGGTGATATGCCCAGTTTGCAGGCGGCTGCATCGGTTGGGCAAAATGCCTTGTCGGCGGCGTATGCGCGCTCGTTCGAGCCGCACGGGCTGGTAACATCGCTTGTACTGCTCACGCGGCGCGACACAGCCGATCGTGTGGCGTACCTTCATGCGCGCGATACGTTCAAACGGTTACTTGAGCTGGACGTTGTTCCCATTGTCAACGAAAACGATACGGTGTCTGTTGAGCAGATCAAGTTCGGCGACAACGATACGCTGGCGGCGTTGGTTGCCTGCTTGATTGACGCCCATTTGGTGGTAATCCTTTCGGACATTGAAGGCCTTTATGACGTGAACCCTTCCACCTGCCCTGATGCGAAGCTGCTTTCGCGCGTGACGCGCATCAATCAGACCATTATGGCGGCAGCGGGCGGCGCTGGCTCCACGGTGGGATCGGGCGGCATGATAACAAAGATCAAGGCTGCACGCGTTCTCATGGCTGCCGGCATTCCCATGGTTATTTGCAATGGACGCTCTGAACAGGTTGTTTGGCGTGCTGCTGAAGATTACGTTCAGGCCGGCTCGTGTTCAGAAGCGTGTCTTGAGGCCAGCGCGGAAAGTGCTCCTGAAGAAGCCCGTGAATCCCAAGAGGGCCAGCGCGCCTCATGGAATGTGGGCACGCTTTTTGTTGCGAACGAAAAGCCGCACGAGATCACACCGCGCAAATTATGGATTGCACTGGGGGATTCCGCCAAGGGAGCAATTGTAGTGGACGACGGCGCAAAACAGGCGCTTGAACGCAAGGGGAGCTCGCTGCTTGTGGTGGGCATTTGCGCCATCGAGGGCTGGTTTGACGCCGAAGACATTGTTGACGTGCGGGATAGCTCGGGGTATCTGTTCGCGCGCGGGCGTGTTTCCGCTTCAAGCGACGAGATTTCCCTTGCGCTGGGTCGCACGCGCGAGCAGTTGGCGAACAATCGCCTTCTATCGAGTTTGGCCGATAAGCCCATCATTCATCGCGATGAATTGATTGTATTCGAGTAGGATATTTTTGAGTGTAAATCGCGTAGGGAAGGAGCGGCGCATGTCTTTGGAGCAAGAGTTCACAGGTCAGCAGTGTTCAAGCGAGCAGTCGTTAGAACAGGCGGTTCTAGCCGCTGCCACGGCTGCAAAAGAGGCTTCGAGTGTGTTGGCGCTCTCGTCGCTTGAGCAGCGCAATCATGCGTTGGAGCAAATGGCTGCCGCCCTTCAGCAGAACAAAGAGCGTATTCTTACCGCGAATGAAGCCGATATGGCTGCTGCGCGTCAAGCGGGCACGAAGGAGAGCCTGCTCGATCGCTTATTCCTGGACGAAGCGCGCATCGATGATATGGCATCGGCCTTGCTTGACCTGGTCAAGCTCGATGACCCATTGGGCCGGGTGCTTGAGAATCGCATTCTTTACAATGGCATGAACTTGAAGCGCGTTACCGTTCCCCTGGGCGTGGTTGCCGTGATATACGAGGCGCGCCCGAATGTGACGGTAGATGCTGCGGGCATTTGTCTGAAGTCGGGAAATGCCGTGGTGCTGCGCGGTGGCAGCTTGGCAGTACGCTCGACGGGCGCGCTGTGGCGTGTTCTTTCGGAAGCAGCCGAGCGGGCCGGTTTGCCGGCATCGTGCATTGTTGGCATCGACTCGACCGATCATGCGGCCACGGATGCCCTGATGCAGCTTCATGGGTTGGTTGACGTGTTGGTTCCGCGCGGTGGGGCAGGGCTTATCGCTCATTGCGTGGAGTGTTCAAAGGTGCCCGTTATCGAAACAGGTACGGGAAACTGCCACGTGTACGTGCATGGATCGGCGGATTTGACCATGGCGCGCGACATTGTGATGAACGCGAAAACGCGTCGCTACGGCGTGTGCAATGCCGAAGAGTCGCTTTTGGTGGATGCGTCTGTTGCGGATGAGTTTTTGCCGATGATTTTGTCGCCGCTTGCAGAGAAAGGCGTGTTGATACATGCCGATGTCCCAACGCTGGTCATAGCGCAGCGCTGCGGCGTTTCCGCTGTTCAGGCGACTGAAGTCGATTGGGCTACCGAGTATTTGGGGCCCGAGATTGCCGTTCGCGTGGTGGGTGATGTCACGCAGGCTATTGCGCACATAAACAAGTACGGCACAAAGCACTCCGAGGCTATTGTGGCAACGGATGCTGCTGCTATTGAGGCGTTTCAGTGGGGTGTTGACGCAGCGTGCGTATACGTGAATGCCTCTACTGCGTTTACCGACGGCGGGCAATTTGGTCTGGGTGCAGAAATCGGCATCTCAACGCAGAAATTACATGTGCGCGGTCCCTTCGCCTTGGAGGGGCTTACGTCGTACAAGTATCTGCTTACGGGCATGGGGCAGACCAGGGCGTAGAGTGCTCCGTGGCAAGTTTCGGTGGTAAGCCAAGGCGGAAAGTAATCATGAGCCAGGCACTTGTGCCGGGTCGTATGGCCAGGCGGTGGATCTGGACAAAAGGAGAGCAGGAATGCTTGCACAGACAAGAAAAAAGCTTGAAGCAGGCCAAGATGTGCGCGTGGGTATCATGGGCGGCACCTTCGACCCCATCCATTACGGGCATTTGGTGGCGGCCCATGCTGCTATGGAGCAACTTGGGCTGGAAGAAGTGGTGTTCTTGCCTACGGGAACGCCCGCATTCAAGCTTGATCGAGAGATAACGCCAGGTGATGTGCGTTTTTCCATGTGCTATGCTGCAACGAGCGATGTGGATGAGTTCAGCGTGAATGCCATGGAAGTCACGCGCGGCGGCATTACCTATACCGCCGAGACGCTTCGCCAGCTTTCGAAAATGAAGCATCCGCATATGCATTTCGTGTTCATTATGGGTGCCGATTCCGCATCGACGCTTTTGCGTTGGCGTGATCAGGAAACGCTGCGCAGCTTGGCAAGTTATGCGATTGTCACGCGTGCCGGGCAAAAAGTGGCGCCAGAAACGCTGGAGGCGTTGCGTGGAGCGGGATATTCGCTTGAGGTCGTGGAGTCGCAAACGCCCTTGGTATCATCGACCGATATTCGGGCGCGCGTTTTGGCGGGCGAAGATATCAGCCGGCTTGTTCCCCCCGGTGTTGAGCGCGTCATTCGCGAGAAGCAGCTGTACCTTCCTAAGCCAGAAGGCATTGACGATCCGCTTTCTGATGAATTTTTCGAGGCGCGCAAGGCCGATTTGCAGCAGCGTGTGAGCAAGCATCGGTTCCAGCATTGCTTGGGTGTTGCGGAAATGTGCGTGCGCTTGGCGCAGGAATACGGCGTGGATGTTGCCAAGGCGCGCTTGGCGGGTATTCTGCACGATTGGGATAAAGGATACGATGACCAGGGGATTCGGCAGCGTGCTGATGAATTGGGCATGAGAATTGATCCGTTTGTGTATAATGCGTTGCCGCGTGTTTTGCATGCGCATACGGCGCCGGTTGCCATACGGAAAGCGTTCCCGCGCGTTCCCGAGGACGTGTTGCGCGCAATGGACAGGCATACGGTGGCGGCATGTGACATGAGCGACCTGGATATGGTACTCTATATTGCTGACGCTATTGAGCCGAACAGGGTTTATCCCGAGGTTGATGAGCTGCGGGCTAAAATTGGCGCGGTAAGTTTGGAAGAGCTCTTCTTCAACATTTATGAATATTGGATAATGCGTATGATGGGAAGAAAGATGCTGCTGCATCCGAACACCGTTGACGTTTGGAATCACTACGCGGGGCGCGCGGCTCTGCGAGCAAAGGAGAACTGATGACCGATCAGAACAATACGGAAGTTGTGTACAATCAAACAGGTGGCGTTGTTGAGTGCCCCGAGCCGAAGAGCGTTCGTGAGTGTGCTCTTATTGCGGCGCGTGCTGCCCATGACAAAAAAGCCCTGAACATTGTTATCCAGGATGTGCGCGAGCTTATTTCTGTGACGGATTACTTTGTGATTGCGACTGCTTCGAACAGCCGTCAGGTGAATGCCATCATCGATAACATTGAAGAAGACGTGCGCCGCAAGGGTGGTATGAAGCCCACGCATCGCGAAGGTGGCGCTGGCGGCATGTGGACGCTTTTGGACTACGGTGAATTTGTGGTGCACGTGTTCCAGCCCGAAGCCCGCGACTATTACCGTTTGGAAGAGCTGTGGAACGATGCTCCCACCTTGGATCTTTCCAAAGAAGAAGGCTTCGAGGACCTCGAAGAAGCATAATTGTTGACAAATTACCCCACCTTTTGTCAATAATTACTTTCTCGCTCTATCGTTCGGTAGATTATTCCGCGGGTGATTCCCGTTAGTCTTTCTATCTGCCGATATGTTAGGCCGGCATCGCAAAGTGAAACGATGCCGGCATTTCTTTTTTCACGTGGCCATGATTTGATGGTCTCGACCCCATGAATTCCAATGATCGATTGCGCAAGGCTCAGGGCTTCTTCGTCGCGCATCCCTCTAGTTTTATTTCGCTCGTAGGGTTCTGGCACGTCGATGCAGACGTTATTTGAGCTGAGGGTTGCGTGAAAACGAAGGAATTGTTCCAGGTCGCCAAATAATTCAATAACAAACCGTTTGTTACAGAGGTAGGGTAGCGTGCTGTTTCCGCAATACTCATCGAAGCTGCTCCAAGGAAAGGAGCAGGTATGCGAAAAACCAGCTTTGAGCGGGTTCTGGTGTATGTAGCGAAGGGCAGCTAGAAAATAAGCGTCGTCGTTGATGGGTTCACTTTTAAATGCTTCCTGAAACAAATGACCCGATCGCTCATATTTTTTATTGAACGACATAGCGTAAGATTCTAGAACCGATTTAAGACTTTTTGAGATCGATTCGATTTCTCCCCGCAAAAGAAGATGTATGTGATTATCCATAAAGCACCAGGCATGGACATCGATTGAGTTCGGGCGAAAGTTTTTATTGAGTAGAGCATGGAGAAGGTGTCTATCATCTTCATCTTCGAAGATAATTTGCTTGCCTGTTCCCCGTGCGAAAACGTGATAGATGTTAGATTCGCTCTTCTCCCTTTTGGGCATGATTGTCTCCTTTGATTCGGGATAAGTTAGTGAGGCAAAAATACCAACCTAATCCAACAAAAACCTATCAAAAGAGGTGAAAGCGCTATCAAATTGCTTACAAAAAGCTACAAAGGCATTAGAAACATATGTTGTTGACAAATTACCCCACCTTTTGTCAACAAAGAGGGTGCTCTGCTTGTTGTTTTTATTTCTGTATTCGCTGCTTATCAAGAAGCACGCGAGAGATGGGAGGTGGGCATTGAAGCGCTCCATCGTTGCGTTTGTTGACAAAAGGTGGGGTAATTTGTCAACAAAGGGCGCGCAGGGCGGGGCAGTAGGTGGTGGAGTTGTCGTTTGCCCAATCGTAGGGAAAGCTTGCGCATTGATCGGGTTTTACGGGGTGGATGCGACAGCGGCCTGCTGCGTCAAGCATTCCGCAAGCACCCGTGCCATCAGGCGAATCCTTCAGGATAAGGCATTTCCTATCAGGGGAAACTTCGGTTTCTTGCGCAATGAAGTCATCTTCGCTCATGCCCAGATATGCTGCGATGCGCGTAATTTCGGCATCGTTTAAGCGCACAATGCCACCAGGGATGCAACAGCACGTCCCGCAGCACTGGCAAGCGAATCCTTCCAGCATGCCAGAATCATAAACGTGATTGATTCTCATGAAACGCGCTCAACCGCTCTTCGCGTGCTAATCGGCGTACCAAATGGCGCAGTTGTTGGGCGTCTCATACATTTCTACGCGCGAGATATCAAGCCCCTGCTCGATAAGCTTTCCAGCGAAATAGCGTGCCAAGTTCTCGGAGGTCGTACGAAACGGCAGCATGAGCAGCGAAAAGCCTTCGCCTTCCAGTGCAGCAACGGTGGCGGGTGCAAGCGAGCCTTCTTCAACCAGGAACATGTGATCCATGGCTTCGGCCTGCGCGCGCACAATGCGTTTGAATGCGGTGAAGTCAAGCACCATATCTTTCATGGTGCCCTCCGTTTGCAGCTGTTCTTGGCGCAAATACACCACCACGCGCCAACGATGACCGTGCAAGTTTTCGCATTTTCCGTAATAGTCGGTCAAGAAATGAGCCGAATCGAAGGCTGTTTCGGTTTTGAGTTCGTACATGCTGCAACCCTTCTGTAGGTTCTCGTGCGTTTTGCGTTCTATCTCGCAGTCCGTTCTTGTTTTGCGCAGCTTGCGCAAGGGGCGTCTGCGTCAAAATCGATTCAAAATGCGGCGCGGCGGGCTTGCCAACCGTCAATACCGCCTGCTTTTGCAAACGATAACACAATTCATGCAAGGTGCTGCGCAAAGATAGGCTTTGCATACGTTATACTGACCTATCGTTACCATAACTTCAATTTCATCAACGAAAGAGTGCACCATGAGTGAAGATAGTTTTGAAGCAAGCAAGAAGCGCAGCGACGCCATTGTGGCTGATCTTGAGGTCCATCCCGAGAAATACACGATGCTCACGGGCGATCGTCCCACGGGGCGCTTGCATATGGGGCATTACTTCGGCACCATCAAAGAGCGCGTGCGCTTGCAAAACAAGGGTATTGCGACGAACGTCATTATTGCCGACTACCAGGTAATTACCGACCGCGATACCACGGCGAACATTCAGGACAACGTGGCAAATATGGTCATCGATTATCTTGCTGCGGGTCTTGATCCTGAAAAGACCATGATTTTCACTCATTCTGCGGTGCCGGCGTTAAACCAGCTTATGCTGCCGTTTTTGAGCTTGGTCACCGAAAGCGAGTTGTTCCGCAACCCCACGGTGAAGGCGGAGCAGGAGGCTTCGGGACACGCGCTTACCGGCCTTTTGCTTACGTACCCGGTTCATCAGGCTTGCGACATTTTGTTCTGCAAGGGCAATATTGTGCCGGTTGGCAAGGATCAGCTGCCCCATATCGAGATTACGCGTCAGATTGCGCGCCGTTTCAACGAGCGCTATGCCGAGGTGTTCCCGCTGCCCGAGGGCATTCTGAACGACGACATCCCCGAAGTGCCCGGCTTGGACGGCCGCAAGATGTCCAAGAGCTACGGCAACGCCATTTCCCTGTGCTTGACCGAAGAGGAAACGTGGAAGCTCATCAAGAAGTCCAAGACCGACTCCGAGCGCATGATCACGTTCGACAAGGAGAACCGCCCCGGTGTTTCTGCGCTTCTGACCACGGCTGCTTTGTGCACGGGCCGTTCCGAAGTTGAGATTGCCGAAGAGATTGGCGAAGGCGGCTCGGGCGCTTTGAAGAAATACGTGAATGAAAGCGTGAACTCGTATTTGGCTCCGCTGCGCGAGCGTCGTCGCGAGCTGGAAGGCCAGATGGATTACATTCATGACGTTTTGGCCGATGGTAATCGCCGCGCGAACGAAATTGCCAACGAGACGCTTGCCGAAGTTCGCGAAGCTATGCATATGGTGTATTAATGCACGTCAACCAATCCTAATTACCTTGCTTCGGTTTAATTCGCTATAATTCGTAAGAATAAGAAACGGCGAACTATAACGGTATTGCGCGTCGATTTGCTTTAAAGCAGCTGCTGGTCTGATGAACCGCAACGCGAATTGCTTTTGCTTTTGGCGCGCATGAGGCAATTTATGTTGGTAAAAAAAATTAAGCTGGGAATTGACATCGGTTCCACAACGGTTAAGGCGATTGCGCTTGACGCTGGAACCGATGAGGTCCTTTATTCTGAATATCGCAGGCACGAGGCGAAGCAGGCACATGCGGTCGCGCAGCTTTTGGGCAACGTGAAGGAGCAGTTCCCTAACTGCGAGATTCGCTGCGCGCTCACGGGTTCGGGTGCGGCTCCCATGGCGCAGGCCTTGGGAGTTTTTTACGTTCAGGAAGTAGTGGCAAACGCCATTGCGGTAGGGAAGTTGTTTCCCTCTGCCCGAACTGCTATTGAGCTGGGCGGCCAGGATGCGAAGATGGTTTTCTTCACAGAGGGCCAGCACACGGGTCGCGCGACGGTGAGCGATATGCGCATGAACGGTTCGTGCGCGGGTGGCACTGGTGCATTTATCGATGAGATCGCGAACCTTCTGCGTATTCCTGTGGAGCAATTCAACGATCGGGCGTGTCTTGGAACGCGCGTGTACGACGTTTCGGGTCGTTGCGGCGTTTATGCGAAAACCGATATCCAGCCGCTTCTCAATCAGGGTGTTCCTAAAGAAGACCTGGCATTATCCACATTTCATGCCATTGCAAAACAGACGATTGGCGGCCTGGCGCAGGGTCTTGATATCACGTCGCCCGTCATTTTTGAGGGCGGTCCGCTTACGTTCAACCCCCGTTTGATTCAGGTGTTCAAAGAGCGCCTGAACTTATCCGAGAGCGACATTATTGTGCCAAAACATCCCGAGACGATTGTTGCTTTGGGGGCGGCGCTTTCTTTGGATGTTCTATTCGGTGATCAAGATGCGACTTCTGATGCTGGCGAAGCAGCTGGCGATGCAAACGCCGAAGCGGCTAGCGAAACGCCCTTCTGCGATTGCGAAGCAGCTGATAGCGCGACCATCGGTTCCGGCGCGTCCGCTGCGGGTGCCCCGACTAGCATCACGTTTGCGAACCTCGACATTGACCAGGCGCTTTCAATTCTGGAAGACCCGTCGTTTTTGGATCAGGATGATGCATCAAGCGCGACCCCCTTCTTCGAAAGCGAAGAAGGGTTCACTCGATTTAAGGAACGTCATGCGCTTCGATCGCAGAAGGGCTGCGGCATTGCTCCCGGCGAATCGGTGCGTGCATACCTGGGCATTGACTGCGGAAGCACCACCACGAAGTTTGTCTTGATGGCCGAGGATGGCTCGCTTATCGATAGCTTTTATGCTTCGAACGAAGGCGAGCCGCTGGATGTTGCCAAAAAAGCTTTAGCGGAAATGAGCGAACGTTACGCGCGCCAGAATAGCACGATTGAGCTTTTAGGTGTGGGCACCACCGGTTACGGCGAAATGCTCATGCACGAAGCATTCGGCGCCGATTATCACGTGGTGGAAACAGTTGCTCACGCAAAAGCGGCATGCTCAACGCTTCCCCAGGCCACGTTTGTGTTGGACATTGGCGGCCAGGACATGAAGGCCATTTGGTTGTCAGACGGCATTGTCACGAATATCGTGGTCAACGAGGCGTGCTCTTCGGGTTGCGGCAGCTTCCTGGAGAACTTCGCGTCTACGTTGGGCATTCCCACGCACGACATTGCTCAAGCGGCGTTCTCGTCGAAGCGTCCTGCTCAACTGGGAAGTCGCTGCACGGTGTTCATGAATTCGAACATTGTTACCGAGCAGCGGCGGGGAAGCACGCCAGCCGATATCATGGCAGGTCTTTGTCGCTCTATCATTGAAAATGTGTTCACGAAAGTCATTCGCTTGTCGAATCTGGACAACCTGGGCAACGCGATTGTGGTTCAGGGCGGTACGTTCATGAACGATGCTGTTCTGCGCGCATTCGAGGAATATCTGGGCAAACAGGTTGTGCGCGCGCCGTATCCGGGTCTTATGGGCGCTTTGGGCGCGGCCATGCTTACGCAAGAGCACATGGAAGCGCAGCGTGCTGCTGATCCGCTGGTGAAGTCGCGGTTCATTGGCTTTGAGGCTGCGGCAAATCTGACATACGAGCAAGAGCAGAACCTGACTTGTCCGTTTTGCGCAAATCATTGCAACCGCACGCGTCTGATGTTTTCGAATGGACGGACGTTCATCACGGGTAATCGCTGCCCAAAGGGACAGGTTGTTGGTGATGCGCACGATAGCGAGACAAAAAAGGCGCTCGCAAAAGTTGCGCAAGAGCAGGCAAGTGTTCCGAATTTGTTTGAAGAGCGTAAGGCGTTGCTGTTCAAAGAATATCCTTACCAGCAACTTTTCCCTGATAGGGGTGTTGTCATTGGCCTGCCGCGCGTGTTGGCGCTATGGGACAATGCACCGTTTTGGACTACGTTTTTCAAGGCGCTTGGCTTTGGCGTAAAACTTTCGCCGTTTAGCACGCGCAAAATATACGAAAGCGGCCTTCACGCGGTTACCTCGGATACGGTATGTTTCCCCGCGAAACTTGTCCACGGGCATATTCGCAGCCTGGTGAAGATGGGCGTGGATCGTATTTTCATGCCCATCATCACGGTTGTTCCCAGCGAGGGCACGGAAAAAACGGCTGAATCGATGTGCGCAGTGGTGAAGGGGTATCCTATGGTTATTGGGAACTCCGATAACCCCTATGATCGATGGGGCATTCCCCTCGATGCGCCGTTATGGCATTGGTACAGCGCCAAAGATCGCGACAAGCAGCTTTGCAAATACATGAAAGAGACGTTCGGCATTGCGTCAACGGACGTGCTTCAAGCGCTCGACCAGGCAATCGCCGCACAAGATGCGTTCAGAAGCGCGCTTCAGCAGCGGGGTAGTGCCGTTATGGAGCAATGCAAAGCGGCTGGCATGTATGCAATGATTCTTGCTTCGCGTCCGTACCAAAACGATGACTTGGTGAATCACGACTTGCCCAAGATGTTCACGGAATACGGCATTCCCGTGCTTACCGCGGATTCGCTTCCGGAAATCCATACGGAAGATTTATCGAATTTGCTGTTGGACGTGGTAAACAATTTCCACGCGCGCATGCTTTCCACGGCGCTTGTTGCGGCGCGCAGCTCGTATTTGGAATACGCGCAGATTGTCAACTTCAACTGCGGACACGATGCGTATCTGTCCGATGAGATCGTGCGTGTGATGGATGAGGTTGGCGGAAAGGCGCCGCTTGTTCTGAAGGTGGACGAAAGCGATATCGTGGGACCCTTGCGCATTCGCGTGAGGTCGTTCGTGGAAACGGTAAATATGCGCCGTGCGCGTTTGGCAGCGCAGAATGTTGCGGATTCCGGCGATTCCGCGTCCGTTTCGGAACGTGCGTCTAACGAACTGGTTGATCCGTATCATTCCAAGTTCGTGAAAGATATGATTCCGACAAAAACTGTTTTAGTGCCGAATACGTCTCATGCATTCAGCATGTTGATGGCGGCTGCTTTTGCGGGCCAGGGCCTTGTGACCGTTCCTTTGCCCGTTGGGCGCGAAGAAGCCATTCGCCTGGGAAAACGCTATGTGCACAACGACATTTGCTTCCCGTGCCAAGTGGTTATCGGCGAAGCGCTTGCAGCGCTTGAGAGCGGAACATGGGATCCCGATAACGTGGCGATTGCCATGGGAAAATATATTGGCGATTGCCGCCTGACGCATTACACGGCGCTTTTGCGCAAAGCGCTCGACGATGCCGGGTATCCGCAAGTGCCCATTATCACGAACGACGACGTTGATTACCACAACGTTCACCCGGGCTATAAAATGAATCTTCTCACGGCCATGCGCATTGCCTTCGGGTTGCCTATGATTGACGCGCTTGAGGAGCTGCTGCGCAAAATGCGTCCGTATGAGCTTGTCAAGGGAAGCGCCGATAAAGCGTTTGAACGGGCGCTTGAGTTGACCATGGATGGTTTGCGCGCAGGTGGCATTCGCGGTATGAAAAAAGCCTTTGAGCAGGCAATTCAGATTATGCAGACCGTAAAATACGACCGTACGAATCTCAAACCGCAAGTGCTTATTGTGGGCGAGTATCTGCTGAATTTCCACGAAGGCGCAAACCGGGATATCGAGCGATACCTGGAAGAAAACGGCATGGAGATCATTGAAGCACGCATGACCGACGTCATTCGCAAATCATATTTCTACAAGGATCGTCAGGTGCGCGAATACCACTTGGACAAGCCATTTGGCTACAAAGCCACGTTCCGTATTGAAAGCGAGATATTCAACCTTGCGCACGACATGTGCGATCAAATTGCAAAGGCGCACCCGCTCTACGAGCCGGCGGCACGCATGCAGGATATCGTGGTGGCGTCCGACCCCATTATTCACCATACGTTTGATGCGGGCGAAGGCGTGCTTATTCCGGCGGAGATCATCCACCATGCACAGCACGGGTGTCGTGCGTTTGTCATCTTGCAGCCTTTTGGGTGCTTGCCGAATCATGTGGTGGGGCGCGGTATAACGAAGAAGCTCAAGGAAATGTATCCCGACGCGCAGATTCTTCCGCTTGATTACGATCCTGATATGGCGCAGGCGAACATTGAGAACCGTTTGCAGATGCTCATCATGGAGGCGAAAGCGCAAAAGAGGGCGCACGAGTAATCCAAGGGTGTGATTGTGGTGCGATGATGATGTCTTCGCACGCCTTTTAAAATCGGTGCTTGCATTGGTCGGGAGGTTCGGTTACTATAGTCAAGCACAATTTTTGGTCGCTTGGCTCAGCGGGAGAGCATCGCCTTCACACGGCGGGGGTCACAGGTTCAAATCCTGTAGCGACCACCATTGAATGTACGCAGGTCACAGACGTCAGGTTTGTGGCCTGTTTTTGTATGCGGCGCTTTGGCGTGCGGGCTATTCATTGCGTTAAGCATGGCAAATCGGTGGCGAATCGGTGGTAAAGAATTGCCTGAATTTTGCAGTTGAAGAGGCCTGTCTTCCCGCCTTGAGCAGGGGAAACGGGCCTCTTCAGCATGATTGTTTC
>CAKUOV010000043.1 GCA_934670115.1 uncultured Eggerthellaceae bacterium | reverse complement strand
GCTGGAGTTAGTCATTATACCAGCCCCCGCCGTTTTGTGAAGGGGGCAATTCGAAAAACTTTTCGACCTGCCCTCAACGCCGCTCGCCGCCGCATCGGGACCGCTTCTCCGCAGAGGTCAACCAGCTATCTATAAGAGAAGCGTGCGCGGACACATCCACGCACGCTTCCGTGCTTATTTTTTATATACTTTCTGCTCGGCGGCGCTCTATCTATTCACCCAAGTCGCCTGCAGGAGTATCCAAGCTCTATGCCAAAACGAACTTGCGATAAACCTTCTTGCCCTTGCGAACAATTGCGCCTTCCTGCAGCTGTTCCACAGAAACGCGATCTTCATGCGATGCCACCGGCTCGCCATCCAGGCTCACACCATTTTGTTGGATAAGCTTGCGCGCCTCGCTCTTGCTCTTGACCAAGCCCGCCAACATAAGCAAGTCAACAATGTTCGCAGAACCATCCTCCAGCATGTCCGCCGGCACTTCCGTCATGGGCATGTTCTCGCTATCACCCGCACCGCTGAAAATCGCGCGCGCCGTAGCCTGCGCCGTCTTCGCTTCCTCTTCGCCATGCACCAAAGCGGTCAGCTCGTACGCAAGAATCTCTTTCTTCTCGTTTACGCGCGCGTCATCCCATGCTTCCATGGCGTCGATTTCCTCGAGCGGCACAAACGTGAGCATGCGCAGACACTTCATAACGTCGTCGTCGGCTACGTTGCGCCAATACTGGTAAAAGTCGAACGGCGAAGTCTTGCTGGGATCAAGCCACACGGCACCCTTCGCAGTCTTGCCCATCTTCTTGCCTTCGCTGTTCAAAAGCAGCGTGATGGTCATGGCGTACGCATCGTCGCCGGTCTTCTTGCGAATGAGCTCGGTGCCGCCCAGCATGTTGCTCCACTGGTCGTTGCCGCCAAACTGCATGTTGCAGCCATAATTCTTGTGCAAGTAATAGAAGTCGTAGGACTGCATGATCATGTAGTTGAACTCAAAGAAGGAAAGGCCGCGCTCCATGCGCTGCTTGTAGCATTCCGCGCGCAGCATGTTGTTGACGCTGAAGTACGTGCCCACTTCGCGCAGCATATCCACGTATTTTAGGTCCAGCAGCCAATCGGCGTTGTTCACCACAATGGCTTTATCCTCGCCGAATTCAATGAAGCGGCCGATCTGCTCTTTGAAGCAATCGCAATTGTGCTGAATAGCTTCGGGCGTAAGCATAGAGCGCATATCGGTGCGTCCGCTGGGATCGCCAATCATGCCCGTGCCGCCGCCCAGCAACACGATGGGCTTGTTGCCTGCCATCTGCAGGCGTTTCATCAGGCACAACGCCATGAAGTGACCCACGTGCAGAGAATCGGCAGTCGGGTCAAAGCCAATATAGAAGCGCGCGCCGCCGTTATTGATCAAATCTTTTATCTCTTCTTCGTCGGTCACCTGGGCAATTAAACCGCGACCTTGGAGTTCTTCGTAAATACCCACAACAATCCTTCCCTATCAACAATCGGCAGTTCGATTCGTTAGTTTCAGCGGCCGCCAGCGTCTGAAACGCTGCTTGCGGAAGGCCTCGCTTCGCTTTACGCGAAACGCTGCCGCGCGCCCGGCTTGGAACCACGCAACCGCAGGTAAACTGCAAGACAATATCATAAAGGGCGCTTTAATAATTGCAAGCGCTCATTAGCCGATAAACGTTAATCTATCCGTTGAAGCGTCCCGGCTAAGCGACACAACGCGCAAAACGCTTGCCCAGCGTAGCGCGCAACAGCAAACACCGACCAGCTGCGCGCCGCCCGCGGCGCCACACCGCGGCGACCATGCGACGCCCCGCGGCATCACGCCGCGCCACCCGGGGCGCACCCTGTACCCCGCACCTGGCCAGACGTCGAGCCTACTCAACCGCGCGGAATAGGTGCCCCGTGGTGGCGCCGGAGATCTTGGCAACGCGGTTGCCATCGTGGCGCGCAATCTGCAACGCGCGAACGGCACGACCCACCGCATGCGCCGTTTCTTCCACATTCATCATGGTTGCATCCACCATGAACGTGGTAACGCCGGCAGCGATCAAATCGGGCACCGTCTGCGCAATGTCGAATTCAACACTATTATAGATATGGCTTCGACCGGCGGCATCGGTGACAACTGGGAACTCGAAACCCTTGCGGTCAATCAGATAGTGCGGGCTCTTGCGGCGCGGACACGTATCGCAGTTTTCGTCGCATTCGCCTTGGCTCATGAGCAGGCAATGCTCGGTTGTCATGAGCTCAGTGCGACCGATAATCGTCATGCCCAAAGGAACGGAAGAAAGGTCTTTGCCCAGGTCCTGGATTTGCTCGAGCGCCAATTCGGGCGAAAGCCACACGCGCGACACGCCCAACCGCGCCAGATGGTCCGCGGCTAAGCGGTTAACCACCGGCACATGGGAGCCCACTTCCACCTGCGCACCTGCATCAAGCGCGTGATGAATATCGCCCCAGTTTTCCACCAAAACCGGCTTGCCTTCCTTCACGTATTCCCACGCGTCAATGTCGCGCTGCGCCTCGCGCGTGGATGGCAACAAGTCACAATCCACCACGGGAAGCTGCACAATACACTGCTTGGGATAACCCGCTTGTTCGGCAGTAACGGTACGCTGACCAGCAACAATGGCTTCGCCGCGCTTATAGGTGAGCGTGGGCACATACACAGCAGTGGCACCCGTGCGCTTCGCCACGCGCGCACAAGCCGGATTTGCGGCGCGCACGTAAATGGCATAGCCGTTGAGCGGCGCGGTCTTGCGCGCAGGAGCGTCTTCCACACGTGGCAAACGGCGGTCGTGAGCAGGGGAAACAATGAGCTTCTGCAGCTCATCCAACGCATTCGCGCGCAGCTTATGCACCTGCGAGAAGCCAATGCCCACTTCTTCGTCCACCGTTACCGAAAGCTCTTCGGCAACGAACGGCGTTTGACCCAAGCGGTCAATGTGGTCCTTGACCTCCTGCTCCGTAACGGGTTTCGTGCGTGCCTTCTCCACCACGTCGCCAAACACTTCCACGCGCAGCGGCATGCCCTGATCGTCCGCGCGACCCACGGCCTCGACCGCAAGGTAGGCGGGATACCCCAGCGAAAGCGAGCAGTCGATCTTCACCGGCACGCGCGGCTCCAGCGCATCCGCCGCAAACGCCGCCGCCGCGTTGCGCACGCGGAACACACGGTCGCCCTCCTTGATATACTGCACCGTTTTGTCGCCTTTTTGGAACGGCAAGCGAACGCTGCCATCTTTAAGCGGCGTAACATCTGCCAGGGTAAACAGGGAACGTCCGCGCTTATTCCAAACTTCCAGCACGTCGCCCACGCTCAGCGGCTTTTCTACCTGCACAAACGCGGAGTCCTTCACCACGCGGCTCACGCGGCCCAAGAAAACGCCGCGATTGTTGGGGCGCTGGTAGCTCATGATTTCGTTGCCGCGCTGGTGCGTGAGATACGCAGTGGTAAAGCCGCGGCTGAACGCTTCCGCCAGCACGCTGCGCTCGGCTTCTGTTGCGCGCCAGGAATCGTCTTGCTGCCCCGCTTCGCGCGCCGCCAGCAGGCGGTCAAGCACGGCACGGTACACGGACACCACGGCGTACACGTATTCGGGCGACTTCATACGGCCTTCGATTTTCAGCGACGCCACCTGGGCATCCAGCAGCTGGTCCAGCAGATCGATGCTGCACAGATCCTTCGGGGAAAGCAGATGCTCGCCCGGCGCGGGGAGCGGTTTGCGCACCGCCTTGTTCTTGAGCTCGTAAGGCAAACGGCACGCCTGAGCGCACGTTCCGCGGTTTGCCGAGCGCCCGCCGATCATGGACGACATGTAGCACTGACCGGAATAGCACACGCACAACGCACCATGGCCGAAGACTTCGGTCTCCATGCCTAAGCTTTCCGCTTCGGCAGAAAGCAGCTCGATTTGCTCCAGCGACAGCTCGCGCGCCAGCGTGATGCGCGCCGCACCCAAGCTGTGTGCCGCCTGCACGCCGGCAAGGGAATGCGTGTTCATTTGCGTTGAAATATGCAAGCGCGCCTGCGGAAGCGTACGCGTCAGCTCGGCGGCAATGCCGATATCCTGCACAATGAACGCATCCACACCAGCACGATACGCCTGGCGCATGGTTTCCATAGCGCGCGCGACTTCGCCTTCGAAAATCACCGTATTGAACGTCAAATATACCTTCACGTTGCGCAAATGAGCGTAATCACACGCAGTGCGCAGCGTTTTCAGCGTGAAATTGTCGGCTCCGCGTCGCGCGTTAAACGAATCAAGTCCCAGGTAAACGGCATCGGCACCGGCGCAAACGGCAGCGCACAGGGCGTCAAAGTTGCCCGCAGGGGCAAGTAATTCCATCTTTTTGGACATAACAGAGTACCTCCACATGTAAAAATTTGCTTCGTGGTAGTATACCCTATTATGAATACACGAAGAAAACAGCGCGAATCGCGCACACATGCACCGGCTTGGGTCCTTTTGTTCATTGTTGCCGCCATCTGTTTTGTGGGGGTCGTTGCTGTACGCAGCGTTTTGAGCGTGACCGCGGGCTGGACCGAAGATCTGCCCAGCGTCGTTGAATCGGATGCGTTCAACTATTCGGAGAAATCGACGGTGTACGCCGCCGATGGCAAAACGGTTCTGGCGGAATTCCGCCTGGAGAACCGTGAGCCGCTTACGGATTTGAGCGACGTTTCCGAGCTTCTGGTCAATGCGACGGTGGACACCGAGGACAACCGCTTCTACGAGCACAACGGCGTGGACCTTATTGGCATCACGCGCGCCGTGGTGAACAACCTTATGGGCGGAAGTCTGGAAGGCGCTTCGACCATTACCCAGCAGCTCGTGCGCAACACCATTCTGTCCGACGAGATGACCACTATCTCGCTTGAGCGCAAGATTCGCGAAGCCGAGCTTGCCTTAGAGATGGAGAAATACTACTCGAAAGACGAGATTTTGCTGATGTACCTGAACACCATTAATTATGGTGATGGCGCATACGGCATTGAAGCTGCATCGCTACACTATTTCAGCAAGCATGCTTCCGAGTTAACGCTGGTAGAGGCCGCAACGCTGGCAGGTATTCCCCAGTCGCCGTCGAACTGGAACCCCGTCTACAACCCCGAAGGCTGCAAGGACCGCCGCAACGTGGTGCTTTCGCGCATGCTTTCCGCGGGGCATATCACCCAGGCGCAATATGCCGAGGCCGCCAGCAGCGACTTGAACTTGAACCTTGAGGATGAAAGCCAAGAAGACGGCATTTACCGGTACCCGTACTTTACGTCGTACGTGCGCACGTGGCTTTTGAACGAGTACTCCATGAACGACATCTTCGCCGGTGGTTTGAAGGTATACACCACGCTTGACGTGGAGAAACAGGATATTGCCGAACAAACCGTTGCGGATCAGTCGGAGCGCATGGAGGACGGCTTGGAGTCGGCTTTAGTTGCCGTTGACCCCTCGAACGGCCACGTTGTTGCCATGGTGGGCGGCGAAGACTACCGCGAGAACCAGTTCAACATTGCAGCTCAGGGTGGGCGCCCCACGGGTTCATCTTTCAAGGTGTTCACGCTTATCGCTGCGATCGAGGCAGGAATCAACCCCACAACGCTGGTCGATTGCTCTTCCCCTTACAAGCTGAAAAGCGGCCTGGGCACCGTGGAGAACTACGGCGGCATCAATTACGGCACGCGCTCGCTGCAGTCGGCCACCGCGGTTTCTTCGAACACCGCGTACGTGCAGCTGCAGGAATACCTGGGCGGCCAAGCGGTCATCGACGTGTGCAAGCGCATGGGCGTTGACACAAGCGACCTGATGAACGTGGACACGCTGACCTTGGGCGTTTTCGACATCACGCCGCTGGAGATGGCAAGCGCATACGCAACGCTGGCGGCGGGCGGCATCCATTACGACCCCGTGGTGGTCAGCAAGATTTCCAACAGCAAAGGTGAAACGGTATACGAGAACAAGCAGGAAGGCGAGCGCGTTTTGAGCGAGTCGGTCTGCGGCGCCGTGACGTCCGTGCTGCAAACGGTGTTCACGCAAAGCGACGGTACTGCTGCATCGGCACGTTTGGAAGGCGGACGCGAAGTTGCCGGCAAAACCGGTACGACCAGCGATTTCCACGACCACACGCTGATCGGATACACGCCCGACCTGGCGTGCGCCTGCTGGATTGGCGATCGCTTTGCGCAGATTACCTCTGAGAATTTGAGCTGCAACGCCATGTTCAAGGAGTTCATGGACGCAGCGCTTGCCTCCACGCCGATGCACTCCTTCCCCACGTACAAGGACCCCGAGTACAACAACAAGTGGAACGCTGATTTGAGCGAGAAGGATGACGAAGACGACGAGGCGGGCGAGAAGGATAAAGATAAGACGGAAGGCACCGAAGGTGGCGGCACGACGGGCGGCACCGAAGGTGACACGACAGGTGGCGGCACCGAGGGCGGTGACACGTCGGGAGGCTCAACGGGCGGCGGAACTTCAGGCGGAACCGAAGGCGGCGGAGCTTCAGGCGGCGACGCGCCCAGCGGTGGCGCGGCGAGCGGCTCGAGCGGCGGTTCGGGCGCGGGCGCGACGACGAAGCCTGAGTCGTAGCGAGTTGTAGGAGTCCAGAGCACAGAGGCTTGCTAAAGCCCGGAAACCCGCACTGCAAAGAGTAACTTTCATCACGGTTGCTGCAAGCAGGTTCGTTTACGCGAACCTGCTTTTTTGTTGACAAATTACCCCACCTTTTGTCAACAAGGCGCGGTTGGGTTTAGGGCATCTGCCAGCAAAGGACGAGTCGAACTGCGACGCTTTGGATAAGTTGAGCGGGTCCCAAGCCCGAAGAAGCATTATCCAGGCGGAGTCGCGAGGCGGGCCCTTGTTGGCAGATACCCCTAGATTGCTCCTTCTGACGAGGGAGGAGCTTCGAGTCGCAATGCATCTTGTCGGAAAACGGACGCAGATGTGCAAAATATTCCCGTTCGGGGCAGGTTGGAGGGGCGCCAACCCTCATTCGTCACTTGCCTCCAAGTCACGACCTGGGCTTTTGCTGATTCGCTTTGCCTCAAACGACGCTCTCTGGTCCACAAACGCTCCCCAAGGTACCCCGAACAGGAATATTTTGCACATTCGGGCGAGAAAAACGACAACATGACCCTCAGACGAAAGCAAGGGAAGACGCTTTCAAGAATCGTCGGCTTTCAGTCAACGATGGAGCTCTTCGGGAGCAGGGTCGAGCAACCAACCCCTGCCCTGAAATTGCGACCTGGGAAACGAAGATCGCACGCCCAGCTCGAACGTGCCGGCTGGCTAAGAGCCGAGGAAAACCGAGGGTTTGCCCCTGAAAAGAATCCTGGGACTTCCCAAAAAGGTAGCAAGTACGGCGGCCCGGGGAGCCAGCCGAACCAATGCCGTCTTGCGGAAAGAAGGAATAGGATTATTGGCCGAACGGATTGGAACAAACCTCCGTCCCCTGTTCCAAAAAGCACTTCCCCCTTGGAACATAAGGGGGAAGCATGGAAGTTGCCGGCAAAAGAAGTGGTGTGGTATCAGCATCGCGAGCGGTGGTTCTCTTGCCGGCGGGACAGGGTTCGCAAACATGCAGGCCAAGCTTGGAATCGAAACAGATCCCCGAAGCGCCTCCGAAGCGGCCTTGCGAAACGGTCCGGAGAGCAGCGCGGCCATGCAACCGCCCGAAGGCAAGTACCTACGCGTTCCAGCCGAGCAGGGCGGCGCGCTGGATGGCGAACGCGTCCTGCGCATCGACCGCGCCGTCGGGCGCACCCGCCGGTCCCGTCACATCGGCGCGGGAGCGCATCCACGAAAGGTCGTGCCGCCCGGCGTGCCCGCCGTTCGCGATGTCGTAGGCGACCTGGACGTCCACGATGTTCAGCAGGCCGTTGCAGTTGACGTCGCCGCGGCCCAGGGCGAAGTACCCGGGATCCGCCGCGCCGCCGTCGAGGCGGGCGTACGCCGCGTCCGCGTGCGCCCCGTCGAACGCCGTGCCCGCGCCGCCGCTAAGCGACGCGCAGCCCTGGAACATGTTCTCGGAAGCCGCCGCCGCGGGGATGCCCGGGAACCCCTCCGCGACGTAGACCTTCCTGAGCTCGCCGCAGTTGCCGAACATCATCGACGCATCCGCCACCTGTGAGAAATCGAAGCCCGAAAGGTCGACCGCCGGCAGCGACGCGCATCCCGCGAACATCTCTCTCATATTTGTAACGCCTGAAGTGTCCAGAGGGGAAAGATCGACCGTCTCAAGCGATTCGCAGTAACGGAACATACCGTACATGCTTTTCACTCGGGAGGTGTCAAGCCCCGAAAGATCCACGGAAACTAGTTTCCGGAAACCCCAGAACATGTAGTCGCAATTCATAGCCGACACGCCGGGCTCAACACGCACGGAGGTAGCCCGGCTGGCAGCGCCGTTCCAAGGGCACGCCGCCGCGCCCGCCCACGATTCCAAGGTACCGCGGCTCAAACCGGGTAGCGGCCTAAGGATAAGCGTCTCGGTTTCATCAATGCTCCATTCGCACGAGCCGGACAGGGTCCACCCTTCCGTTGCCCGTGGATGAACGAACGTCTCGACACCCGAGGGACGCGCCGCGTTCGCCGCGAGCATCTCATTGGAATCCGCGTACGCGTTGCCCGCCGTGTCGATCCAGACATGCTCGCGTAGTGCGCTGCCAACCAGATTGATTCCCGCAGCAAGCACAAGACGTTCAAGGCTTGGGCAATCGCGGAAGAAATCTGAGGTGCTTGTTGAATACGGAACGGTGAACGTCGATAAATCAACCGACTCGAGTCGCGTGCAGCCTCTGAAGAGGCTTCTCATATCTTCGACCTTCTTCGTGTCGAAAGACGTCAGATCAAACGACTTGATGGTTTCGCAAGCAAAGAACATTTCAAACATGCTCGTCACGTTCGCGGTGTCGAAACCCGACAAATCGAGTTCCTGAAGCTTCCAGCAATGCTTGAACATGAAGGACATAGAGGTCGCCTTGGAGGTTTGAAAGCCGCTTAAATCGACTGTCTCCAGTTTCTTGCAGCCGTCAAACATGCTAAAAAAGCTCGTTACGTTCGAGGTATCCAATCCGGAAAGGTCGGCGGTGACGAGGTTCGTGCAGTAATAGAACATGTACCTCGCCCAAGTGGTTGATACGCCCGGCTCGATGACCACGGACGTTATCGTCTTGCTCTGATCGCACCAGGGCGCAGACTGGGTGCTGCCTGCAGGATTCACGCCCAAGTTGCCCGACGTGCCGTTGCCCAAGGGGCGGACGGTGAGCTTGCCGGCGGCGTCGATCATCCACTCGCACGTGTCCGCCTGCGTCCAGCCGGGAGTGAGCGCGGCACTGGCGGGAGCTGCGGCTGCAGGTTCGGCTGCGGGCGCGGCTTGCGCGGCAGCTTGCCCGGATGCAGCCTGTTCAGCGGCGGGCGCCAAGGCCGATTGCGGCGCCACCGGCTCAGAGGATTTGGGGGGGGGTCAGGGCCGGTGCGGCTCCATCGGCTGGCGCGCCGGGCGCATCGGCGACCTGCGCAAACGCCGCTACCGGGAAAAGCCCCAGCGCCAGCGCGGCCGATAGAAGGACGTTCGCGGTTCTCCGCAAACCAAAAGCCTGTCTTTTCATGGGCCACCTCTTCCATAAAAATGTCTCTAATACCACACCACGCAGTATACAGGCCGATGCCACCCCGCATCGAGCGCGAAAGTAAGATTGGGACACGTGTCCAACCTAGGCCCCCGATCTTGAGCCGCATGTCCCATCTTGTTGACAAACTACCCCACCTTTTGTCAACAATTCGTGCGCAAATCCAAGCATCCCAGCGGCACGCCAATGACTCCTCAGCAAAGAGACGAGCCAAGCGAAGAGGCAACGAGCTTTATCACCTTATGCAGCCAGGCCAGACC
Organism: uncultured Eggerthellaceae bacterium; assembly: GCA_934670115.1. Taxonomy (GTDB): domain Bacteria; phylum Actinomycetota; class Coriobacteriia; order Coriobacteriales; family Eggerthellaceae; genus CAKUOV01. The sequence continues at coordinate 9,843 of CAKUOV010000043.1, read as the reverse complement.
AAATGAACCCTACGAGGCGCCTGGCGGCAAGGGTCGAGCCGAACTGCGACGCTTTGGATAAGTTGAGCGAGCCGCAAGCGCGAAGAAACATTATCCAAGCGGAGTCGTGAGGCGAGCCCTTGCCGGCGGTCGCCTCGCAGAACCGTTCGCGCCGACCGCCCCTTCGCAATTCTCTTCGACTCGCCCGGCAATCACCAAGCCACCGGGCATCTTGTCGGAAATCTTGCACGAAAACGCCCAAATCGACGGTACGGGGCGGGTCGAAGATGCAAACAAGGCAGTTATGGACCCTTCAGCCCAATTGCGTCTAGCAAAAGCCCAGGTCGCAAGAATCACTTGGTGCTTCAAGCAGAGCGGCCCCTCCCCCACCTGCCCCGTACCGTTGATTTGCGCGCATTTGGACAGAAAAAACGACAACATGCCGTCGCGGGATCAAAAAGGACACCGAAACCCCCGACGCACAATCTCTAAGGGGCGCCTGACGGCAAGGGTCGAGCCGAAGCCGCCTTGCGGAAAGAAAAGAATTGCAAACCGGGCGAATTGGAACAAACCTCCGTCCCCTGTTCCAAACAAGCGGAGTCGTGAGGCGAGCCCTTGCCGGCGGGCGTCCCCTGGATTGCTGAAGGACGGCAGAGTTTTTTCCTCTGACAAAAATGACCCACTTTTCTGTGGGTTTACCCTAGCTTACTTTTTTGCGACCTGGGGAAACGTTGATTTTTAGCGATTATAAAGAAGAAAATCCACCGAAAAGTGGGTCATTTTTGTCACGCCGTCCACATCGTTGGGCGGCATCGCGCCAGAAAAAGGCTTAGCTCGGACTATCCACCGCAGCAGGGCACAAAAAACCCGAGGCGCGCAGGGCACCTCGGGTTTTCGAATGCTCAAAATGTTGACAAAAGGTGGGGTAATTTGTCAACAGGGCACGTTACAGGCCTTTAGCAATTTCATCGGCAGCGCGCAAGGCTTCGATGCCTTCTTTGTAATCGGCCTGAATAGCAGCGAGTTTCGTGGCTGCATTGGAAGCATTTGCTCCTCCATCAAGTCGATATGCAGCATAAGCGCGCAACGTCTCCGCCAGATTCTTTGAAGCGCCTGCGTATTTCGCTTGCACTTCTTCAAGGCCTTCAGGAACGGTAAGCTTCTCAATCTCGGTCACCTGGGCATCCACTTTATCAAGCGCCGCATAGACAGCGGTCGTATCCGCTGCCGCGACCGCCTTCTTCACGTCTTCCATTTGCACATCAATCGTGGAAAATACCTGATGAACCGAAGTGATATACGCGCTCGCAGGCGTTGCAGACGATGCTGCCGAAGAATCCGTCTGCGAAGACGCGGGCATGCAGCCCGTGGCAAGTACCCCTGTCAATGCAAGTCCGCAAATAACACATGCGCCTTTTCTCATATTCATAGCTGTATTGTCTCCTTTTAAACGTTTTGGTGCATTTTAGAACAAACTCTGCACTGCCACAGGCACATTGCGGAATCATCACCAAAGCGTTTCCTTTACCGCGCGGGCGGCGCGAAACAGGGCGGCAAAGCGATAGCGCGCGACCACCGCAAGCGCAAAACGTCAGTTGAGCAGCGAGTTCATGCGCCACTTACCCAGCAACCGACACACCTTCCCCATCATCGTCGCCGGGGTCATCGGCCACGGGTGCACCGCCTTCGTTGTCCTGACCGCTGGGCTCGCCCGAACCAGACCCACCCGGATCAGGCGCTGGCGTCGGATCGGTACCCGAACCCGGGTCGGGCGTGGGCTCAACCGGATCGGTTTTTCCCGGATCGGGCTTTGCGGGATCAGTCGTACCCGGCTTTGCGGGGTCGGCCGTGCCTTTCTCGGGACCCTTCGAAATCACTACCACAACCATACCGTCTTCCGAAGATTGGCTGATCACCGACCCCGCTGGCACCGTGTCGCTGTACGCTTCGCGATACACCACCGTGTGCCCTGAAAGCAGCGCACGCGCTTCTTCCTCGGTCATGCCCGTGGTGTCTTTTGGCTCGGGAAGCGAGCTGGTCAGCGTAAGGTCAAGGTCAGCGTTCTTGAAACTCTTTGTGTACGTGGGCGCCGCCACTTTGGGGAATTCCTGAACCGAGCGACCCTCCATATAAGCGTTCATGAATGTGGCGAAGGCACTGCAAACCGATATTGAGCTGGGAATTTGCGCTACGTTCGAAGGATCGCCCATCCAAAGAGCAACCGACATCTGGGGCGTAATGCCGCAAAACCAGCTGTCCTTGTAGTTCTCGGACGTACCCGTTTTGCCGGCAACAACTTGACCGCTGGAAAGCGCGGCGTCGCGGCCTGTGCCTTCGTAGCTTTCAACCACCAGACGCATAACATCAATCGCTGCGCCGGCGATTTCCTGGCTGAGCACACGCGTGCCCTGGGGATTCGTGTTGTCGATCACCAAGTTTCCCTTGTAATCGTAGACCTCTTGAATGCAAACCGGCTCGTAATAGATGCCGCCACTCGCAATGGTGGCATATGCACTGGCCATTTCAAGCGGAGTCACCGAACTGGTACCCAGCGTAAGCGCCGGCACTGCCGAAAGCTGCGACGTGATACCCAAGCGATGCGCCAGCTCCACCACTTTTTCGGGTCCGATTGCGCTAATCAGGCGCGCAAAACCTGTGTTTGAAGACACGGCGAAGGCACGCGCAATCGAACGATCGCCGTAATTGATGCCGTAGATATTCTCTACGCTCCAGTCCTTGATTTTCACACGAGACGTGCAGCGAACGGTGGTCTCGGGACTAATCCCCTGTTCAAGCGCCGAAACCAGCGTGAACGTCTTGAACGACGAACCTGCTTGGCGCGCGCCCTGCGTGGCCAAATTATATTGGTTTTCGCTGTAATCCTTGCCGCCCACCAGCGCTTTTACGTAGCCGGTGCTTGGGTCAATGGCAACCAGTGCCACCGAGAATACGTCAGAGACCTGGCTTTCCTTTGCCGCCGCAGCAGCTTCCGCATATTCCTGAATCTCGGGGTCAAGCGTGGTATACACGGTCATGCCGCCCTGGAAAATATCAGCAGTAGACAGATCGTAGGAATCGTAGAGCTGCTGGCGCACATAGCTGGCAAAATACGGGTACTTCTCCATGCCCTGCTGGGAGTTCCACGAGACTTCGAGCTCAATGGGCTGAGCCTTCGCTTCGTCGGCTTGCTCTTGCGTGATGTAGCTGCATTCCGCCATGCGGTCAAGCACCACGTTGCGACGCGCGAGCGCGTGATCAGGGTAATCAATGGGATTGTTGTACACGGGCGACTGCGGAATGCCCGCCAGAAGCGCGGCCTGATCCAGCGTAAGCTCGCTAGCCGACTTGGAGAAGTAGCGCTGCGAAGCGGCCTCTATACCATTTGCGCCCTGTCCGTAATTGATGGTGTTCAAATACAGCAGCAGGATTTCGTCTTTCGTGAACAGGCCTTCCATCTTGAACGCGGCATACGCCTCGCGCACCTTGCGCTTGATGGTCATATCGGTCATCTCGTCAGCCAAAACAGTGTTGCGCACCAGCTGCTGGGTGATAGTGGACGCGCCCGAAAAGCCCTTGCCTGTGAGGTTTCCCATCACAGCGCGCACAATGCTTATGGGATCAACGCCACCATGCGTGTAAAAGCGCTGGTCCTCCACGGCAATGGCGCCTTGCTCAACGTAATCGGCAACATCATCAAGCGAATCCAGCGGAATACGATATTCCATTTGGAAACGCGCGAGAAGTGTGGTGTGATCGTTCGCGTACACTTCCGTATCGTGCGCGCGGTTGAAGTCCTCGGCAGCAGAACAATCAGGCATGTCGCGCAGCCAATACGCGCACAGGGCGCCCACGGCAACAACGCAGACAAGAATCAGACCCAGCAGCACCTTGAGCACGCGATGCTTCTTTTTGGGTTTCTTGGGCTTTGAGGATTTTTGAGTCAGGGAACTTTCGGAAGCGGGCACAGCGAAACCAGGCGCCCCAGGATCGAATGTTTCACCATGGTGGATTGGACGCACATGCTTTGCCATAGGCCTCCCTTCATCAGTAAGAATACATTGTATCAAAAAGGCGGCCCGCTTTGAAAGCAAGCCGCCCGGTACAAGACATCTTTTGCCATCTTTTGCCAGTGTTTAACGTTTTTTCGATGGCAGCGAAGGTGCCAGGGCGCTCCGATGCGCTGCTCGCCTCGGCACTGCATGCCCGATGCGCCAGCGCGCACGGCGTCCCGACGCGTTGCATGCACACCGCCAGCGTCACCGACGGATGGCACTGCATGCCGCCAGCATGCCCCAGCGCACCCGAGCGCGAGGCCCCAGCGCACGGCGTCCGCTATGCCCCCAAAGCCGCCTGCAGCGCAGCGCTATCGGCTGCGAACGCGTCCTGCGCTTCAGCAAGCTGAGCCTTCACCGCTTCGTTACCGGTGCCGCCATACGTCGTACGCGCGGCCACGATGCTGGGCAAGTCAAGCGCACCCGCAATATCAGCCTCGAAAAGGTCGCTTTCCGCCTTGAAATCATCCAACGACAAATCGGACAAGTCGCACCCGCGCTTGTCGCACAGAAGCACCAGATGTCCCACAACCTCGTGCGCCTTGCGAAACGGCATGCCTTTTTTCGCCAAGTAATCGGCAACATCGGTGGCAGCAAGATAGCCTTTTTGCGCCTGCGCCATCATCGCATCCTCATGGATGGCCATAGTAGAAATCATGCCTGCCGCGCAACGATAGCAATCTTCCAGCGTCTTTGCGGCATCAATGGCGCCTTCCTTGTCTTCCTGCAGATCCTTGTTGTATGCCAGCGGAAGCGACTTCATGGTTACGAGCAGCGCCACCAAATCGCCGATAACACGACCCGATTTTCCGCGAATGAGCTCGGCAAAGTCGGGGTTTTTCTTCTGCGGCATAATGGACGAACCAGTGGAGAAAGCATCGGACAACGTGATGAAACCAAACTCGGACGTGGACCACAGGATGATTTCCTCGCACAGGCGCGACAAGTGGATACATGAAACGCTGCACGCGTACATAAGGTCAAGCAAAAAGTCGCGGTCGGACACGGCATCCAGCGAGTTCGGAATCACGCGCGAAAAACCCAGGTCGGATGCAGTGGCGAAGCGGTCAAGCGGGTACGTTGTTCCCGCAAGAGCAGCGCTTCCCAGCGGGTTTGCATTGGCAGCCGCAGCGGCCTCTTGCAAACGATGGAAGTCGCGCGTGAGCATCCACACATACGCCAGCATGTGATGCGAGAACAGCACGGGTTGCGCGTGCTGCAAGTGCGTGTAACCGGGCAAAATAACATCGAAATGCTTCTGCGCTTGTTCCAGAAGCGCTTCGCGCAACGTTAAGTTCGCGGCCATCAGATCATGCGCGCGCTGCTTTGCATACAAACGCGTGTCGGTGCACACCTGGTCATTGCGGCTGCGCCCTGTGTGCAAACGCGCGCCGGCGTCGCCAATGTTCTTGATCAGTTCGCTTTCGATGGACATGTGGATGTCTTCGTTATTGATGTCGAAAGCGAATTCCCCCTGGTCAATTCGCTGCTTGATATCATCCAGGCCGGCATGGATCTTCTCTTTGTCCTCTTGGCTGATAACGCCCTGCGCGGCAAGCATGGCAGAATGCGCCTTGGAACCGGCAATATCCTGCGCATAAAGCGCCTTGTCAACGGGAAGCGATGCGCCAAAACGCTGAGTGAACTCGCTCACACCCTCTTCGAAACGACCTGACCAAAGTGCCATAATTTGTTCCTTTCCTGCCGTATCTCGCCCGCAATCCGTATTGCGCGAGGCGTTGGCCTTATCTATGCTTTTGTGCTTTTACGTTTTGCTGCGCTTAATCCATGAACGTTCGCTTGAAAACGAACCATGCCGCATGCACAACCGACTACGCGCAGAAATCGTCGATAATCTCCTTGAGCGTTACCGCTTGCTCAGGCGTCTCCACCACCAGAAGAATGGTGTCATCGCCCGCCACCGAACCGATAACTCCTGGTAGATGCGCTTTATCCAGCGCCTCGGCAACGCCACCCGCACCGCCGGGACGCGTTTTCACCACGGTAAGGTTGCCCGCCGCATGCACTTCGGTGACCAGCTCGGGCGCAACGCGACGCAGGCGCACTTCCTCGGGCAAGATATAGAACTTCCCTGCTGCTTTTTCCAGGCGTAAATCCACGATATCACGCGAAACCGTTGCTTGCGTGCAGTCGTAACCCGCCTGATTGAGCAGCTGCGTCATTTCTTGCTGCGTAAACACTCGATGTTGGGTCACAAGCGCGCGAATTGCCTCTTGGCGCTGCTGTCGTTTGTTCACGTGTTGTTCCTTTCTTTGCCGGACGCCAATCGCGCCAATAAGGCGCTCTGTCCGCGTTTCGTTCGCCAGGCACTTCGCAAGCGAACTTTTGTCATTTTGCTATTCAAATTCGTTTTGCATAAAAATACTGCTTTTTAGCAAAAATATGAATAGAAATGCAAAAAAAATAAATAATTTTGCACAAATTGCAAGGCAACGGCTGAATCGAGAGCATCAAATGCGCAGAAAGACCGATCCAGGCGACAGCGAAATAGGCAAAATGCTCCAACACCTTAATCCTCTACGTCCTGAGAACAACCCCAAACCATAGAAGGCTCCCTCAATCACCCATGAAACCGCTCCACTCCACAGTTTCAAAAAACATGTTGTTGAAAAACCAGGGTGTAATTCGAAGTTGTGATAGGTTGGAAGTAGGTCATCGTCGCAAATTGACTCATTTTGGAGCTTTTTAGGAATGGTCTCCGATAGCGTTTTTGCGTTTCACCAGGTCACGGCGTTGATGAAAAAATTCTCGCAAAAAGTAAGATAAGACCGCACCTACTTCCAACCTGCATCAACTTCGAATTTGGAAGCACTTTTTCAACAACATGCCCTTCGCGGGGAGAAGCGCCGAAGCAAACCGAGAACAAGGCGCGGGTGACAAAGCAGGAACCCACGAAAAAGGCGGGCAACATCTGCTGCCCGCCCTGAAACGACCATCTATTCGGCACACGCGCCTCTAAAGGCCGCACCTTAAACAGCCGTTACTTTTTCTTCTTTTTCGGTTGCCATTTCTGACCAGACCCAGATGCTTTCGGCTTGCTCGAAGCGCCCGCGGCACCAGCACCGCTCGCAGTGGCACCTGCAGCCGGAGCAGCGGCGTCAACCGCAAGTGCAGCATTGGCAACGCCCGCAGTGGCAGCAGTCGGCTGAGGCAGCACGAACTCGAACAGGCGAATAGCCGTGCCGAACTTCTTCGTGAGCTTCAGGTTGTCCTTCTCACGCGACTTCCATTCGGAGAACAGCGGCATAGCAACGGCAATCGAAGAGTAGCAACCGCAAATCAGACCGATGACCATTGCAAACGCGAAGTCCTTCAGCGTTTCGGAACCGAACAGCAACATGAACAGAACTGGAATAAGCGAAGTAAGCGTGGTATTGATGGAACGGATAAACACCTGGTTAATGGAGCGATTTGCCATGGTCATAAACGTTACCTTGGCAGAGGACTCCTGCATGTTGTCGTTCACGCGGTGGAACACAACCACGGTGTCGTACAGCGAATAACCCAGAATGGTCAGCAACGCAGCCACCGTATTTGGCGTGAACTCGCGGCCGATCAGCGCATAAATGCCCACCACAATAATCAAGTCGTGCAACAGCGTGATAACAGCCACCACACCCATCTTGTACGAGCGGAAGCGAATGCCAATGTACGCAATAATCAGCACCAGCGAAACCAGGAACGCGATAAGCGAGGATCGAATGACGCTCGCACCCCAACTTGCTTGGATCGTGGAAACCGTGATATCGGTGCTAGAAAGGCCCAGGGTCTGCGCAACCGCAGAAGAAGCGCTGTAAGCCTCGGTCGTATCGGTCGTGGCAAGACGAACCAGGAAGCCCTCTTGGCCGTTCGTGCTGGTCGTCTGCACAACGGCGTTTTCCTGACCAGCAGCCGCGAATGCATCGCGCACCTGATCGGTGGTAGCGCCCGCCGTTTGGTTGATGGAGATGGACGTGCCGCCCACGAATTCAGTACCGAAGTTCAATCCGCGCACGCCGCAAACCACCAGCGCCACGGCAACGCAGCATGTCGCAATGATAAGCAGCACCTTGCGAGCGCGCAGGAACGGAATATCGCGCTTGATGAAGCGGCCAACAACCTTCTGAGCAGGCGTCTTTGCTTCGTCTTCCACCAGCTGCTCCGTGCCGCCAACGGCGTTCAGGCAGTCATGGACATTCCAGAAATCGGGGTGCTTCGCAATGGTGCGCGGCGCCATCAAGCGAATGAGCGGCGCCTTGAAGATGAGCATCATGATGATGTCGCAGAAAATACCCAGCGCCAACGTCATGCCGAAGCCCTTAACCGACGCGCTGGCCAGGAAGAACAGAGCCAGAGCGGACACAAGCGTTACCAGGTCGGCATCGATGGACGTCAAAATAGCGTGGCGCACACCGCTTTGCGAAGCGGCTTTGATGGAGCGGCCCATGCGGATTTCTTCGCGGAAGCGCTCCAGGGTCAGAATGGACGAGTCAGCCGCCATACCAATGGTCAACACGATACCGGCAACGCCTGCCAGCGAAAGGCTGAACTGGCCCAACAGTGACAACAGACCAAGAATGCCCAAGTACAAAACAGAGAAGACGAGCATTGCCGCAGCAGTGATAATGCCAAGGCCCTTATAGAAGAAGAACAGATAGATCACAACCAGCAGAAGGCCGATCAGCGCAACCAAAACGCCGGAGGCCAACGCGTCCTGACCCAAGGTGGGGCCGACTACCTGGCTCTGAGAATACGAGAAGCTTACGGGCAACGAACCGCTCTCCAAAACCGTCTGCAGTGATTTTGCCTGGTCAAGCGTGTAGTTACCGGTAATGGAAACCTGTCCGCCCGTGATTTCAGACTGCACCGCCGGAGCGCTTTGCACCACGCCATCAAGCAGAATGACAATCTTGCCGTGGGTGGAAACCAGCTCTTTTGTGGCCTGCGCAAATGCTGCACTGCCCGCAGAATCAAGTGTCAGATTCACCGAATACGTAGTTGCCGTTTCGGACTCGCGGCCCACATCCACGCGGCTGATGTTCTCGCCAGTGATAAGCGGTGTGTATGTGCCCTGCGGCGCGGTGAGCTTCGACTCAACGGCGAACTGCTGGCCCGTTACGGAGTCGGTGATGTTCTCGTGGTCGGTTTGTCCACTGTCAATCTTTTCCCTTACGTCTTCATCGGTGAAGCTGTCCAGGCGTGCAAACTCCAACTTACCCGTGGTGCCGATGGTCTTCAGCGCCTGCTCAGGGTCGGAAACGCCCGGAATCTGAACAAGGATTTGGTTGTTGCCCTGCACCTGAACGGTTGCCTCGGATGCACCCAGCAAGTTCACGCGCTTCTCAACAATCGCACGGCTTTTCTCCATGTCTTCGCTGGAAATCGCCGATCCGTCCTCGTTTGAAGCGGAAAGCACAACCGACAAACCGCCCTGAATGTCCAGGCCCTGGTTAATTTTTTCCGAAGGAGGCGTGAACGCGAAGAAAGAAGCAATCACCGCAATCGTGCAGATGATAAGCAGCCACACGTTGCGTCGATCGGCGTTCTTCAGCGAACTCTTTTTCTGCTTTGAGTTTTGAGAAGCCACGTTTGAATCCTTTTCTCTTTACCTATCTGTTTTTCGCTTTTTCGTGCACCTGAACAGCGAAAACGCTGATCGCAAACAAACATTGCATGCAGGCGAAGAAACCTGCGCTGCAATATTGCCTTTCAAATTGCGGCAAACCTTGACATGCACCGCGGCCAACACGTTCCGCGCGCCCCAAGAGCACAAAAATGCACCTATGCCAGTTTCGCACAGGTAACTTTGTAT
>CAKUOV010000042.1 GCA_934670115.1 uncultured Eggerthellaceae bacterium | reverse complement strand
TAGTCATTATCAACGCGGCAATCGTAATTGTCGCGTCGTGAGCGTGTTGTTGGATTCTGGTATAGTTTGTCTCGGTTTTTAAGGTAACCCGGATTCCAACATTGGAATTCGGGTTTTTTGTTTCGGGCGAGAAGAAACAATCTTTGTTATCAAAAGCAGTGAAGTGGTATTTGTTGGACTGATCGTATGGAAGGAAACAAGATGGAACCAAACCTCAAAGAAGTTGCTGGAAGAATTCAGGCCCTTCGTGAGGACCTTGACATCACCATGCAGGAAATGGCCGAGGCAACAGGCCGCAGTGTTGCGGAATATGCTGCCCAAGAGTCGGGCGAGCAGGATTTGTCTTTCACGTTCCTGTATAAGTGCGCCGCGCGTTTGGGCGTTGATGTGATTGAGCTGCTCACAGGCGAAACCCCGCATTTGAAGGGCTATTGTCTGACGCGCGCCGGTGAGGGTCTTTCTATCAAGCGTCGTGCGGGCTTTGAATATTTGCACAAAGCGCCGCATTTCCAGAACAAAAGCTGTGAGCCTTTCTGGGTAAACGCACCCTATTTGGAAGAAGAGCAGGACAAGCCCATTCATCTCTCGAAGCACACGGGACAGGAATTTGACTACATTCTTTCAGGTAAGATGCGTTTTGCGTATGAAGATCACATTGAAGAGCTTGAGCCGGGCGATTGCGTGCTTTACGACTCGGGCCGCGGTCATGGCATGATTGCCATTGGCGGCGAGCCGTGCACGTTCTTGGCGCTTGTCATGAAGCCCGAAGAGGATGACATTATCTAGGCGCGTCTTTCGCAAGCCCGCATGTGCTGCTTGCGGCAGCATAAAGGCGATTGGAAACAACAATCAACCAATCAAGCGGGCGCGCCTTACAGATCAATACGCTGCGGCTTATGCGGCAATTTCGATTTTGTCTTCCCTCTATTTTGCAAAGGATTTTCACTTCAATGAGAAACATCAATGAACGATTCGTGAAAGAAACGTATTCCGAGAATGGCCTTTTGACCGATTTTAAGGTGACTGCTCCTGATTCATTCAATTTCGGCTACGATGTTGTCGATGACATTGCCGAAAACGACCCCGATCGTCGCGCCATGGTGTGGTGCAATCCCGAAGGCGAAGAGCATTTCTTCTCTTTCGCTGACATGCGCGAATGGTCGAACAAGACGGCGAATTACTTGGCTGCGCAGGGCATCAAGAAGGGCGATTACGTTTTGGTTATCTTGCGTCGTCACTACCAGTTCTGGTTTGTGGCAACCGCCCTGTGCAAGTTGGGTGCCATTATGGTTCCCGCCACGTTCATGCTCAAAGAGCATGACTTGGAATATCGCTTGAACGAAGGCCTGATCTCTTCGGTTATCTGCACGGATGCTGGATATATCGCCGATGTGGTAGATGCGGTTATCGATCGTTGTCCTACGGTGAAAAGCCGCATTTTGGTCAATGGCGCAGGTGGCGGCCTTACGCCGCTCGATGAAAATGGCAAGATGATCATCCCCGAAGGCGTTGCGCTGGGAGCGGCACTTTCCGGTCCCGAGAACATTTGCGTTGCCACCACTTCGCGCGAAGGTTGGCTCGACTTCAACTCGGGCGTGCGCGCAGCAAGTGCCGAATTCGAGCGTGTTGAGACCAGCATCAAGGATCCCATGCTCATGTACTTCTCTTCGGGAACGTCGGGCCAGCCTAAGATGGTGCTTCACTCGGGCGAATATGCCGTTGCCCATTTGCTCACGGCAAAGCATTGGCACAACGTGGTGCCCGATGGCTTGCATTTCACCATTGCCGATACCGGTTGGGGCAAGGCCGTTTGGGGCAAGTATTATGGGCAATGGCTTATGGAAGCCGCCGTGCTCACATATGACTACGACCGCTTTGATGCCGATGAGCTTTTGAGCCTTATTCCTCGGTATGGCGTGACCACCCTTTGCTGCCCGCCCACCATGTATCGTATGTTCTCGCAGGTAGATATTGATAAATACGACTTCTCCACGCTGGTGTATTCCACTACGGCAGGTGAAGCGCTTAACCCCGATTTGTTCGATTTCTGGAAAAAGCATACCGGTCTGACTATCTACGAAGGCTTCGGCCAAACGGAAACGCCGCTGACCATCGCGAACCTTACGGGCTCCACGCCGCGTCCGGGTTCTATGGGCAAGCCGGTTCCCCAGTACAATACGCGCATCCTTGATGAAGACGGCAATTTCTGCAAGGTGGGTCAAACGGGCGAGGTGTGCATCGACGTGTCCCAGGGTGCTCCGGGCATCATGATGGAGTATTACCGCAATCCTGCTAAAACGGCCGAAGCTATCCACGACGGTTGGTACCACACGGGCGATACTGCCTGGTGCGATGAAGATGGCTATTACTGGTACGTGGGTAGAAACGACGACGTTATTAAATCGAGCGGCTACCGTATTGGGCCTTTCGAGATTGAAAGCGTTATGTTGGAGCACGAAGCGGTCAAAGAGTGCGCCGTCACGGGCGTGCCCGACCCCTTGCGCGGCAAGGCGGTAAAGGCCACTGTTGTTCTGACCTCTGGTTTTGAGGGAACAACTGCTTTGACGAAAGAGCTGCAGACGTGGGTAAAGCAAAAAACCGCGCCGTATAAGTACCCGCGCATCATCGAGTACGTAGAAGAGCTGCCGAAGACGGTCAATGGCAAGATTCGCCGCGCCGCCATTCGCGAAAACGACGAGAAATAGTTTATGGCAAACGGTTACGACATTCTTGAATACGGCCCTGCACCCTGCGCAGTGAATATTGTGGTGGGTCATTACGGAGCGGGGAAGACGAACATTAGTCTGAACTGGGCGTTCGATCTTGCAAGGCAGGGGAAAAACGTCACGCTTGTTGATTTTGACGTGGTGAACCCGTATTTTCGCTCAAGTGATTACGCTGCCCAGCTTGCAAATGCGGGCGTGGCGGTTATCGCTCCGAATCTGGCGGGATCTTCGCTTGACAACCCCAGCATTTCAGGGTCGGTGGGAACGGCAATCTCCCAGGCGTATGAGCAGTGGGCGCAGGGAGATTGCTCATCGGTGCTGGTGATTGATGTGGGCGGCGATGATGCCGGCGCCACTGTTCTGGGACGCTTTGCTTCCGAAGCCGCGCAAGGCCTCTACCAGATGCTCTACGTGGTGAACCAATATCGCAACTTGACGCGCGAGCCGGAAGAAGCCCTGGAAATCATGGAAGAGATTCAGACGAAATCGGGGCTGCGCGTTACCGGCGTGGTGAATAACTCGCATCTGCGTGATCAAACCGATGCGTCCACCGTGATTGACGCTTTGGGTTTTGGACGGGCGTGTGCGGTGGCTGCGGACGTTGATTTAGTGTGCACAACGGTTCCAAAAATGTCCTTTGAGCAGATAAATCAGGCATTCAGCCAAGAAGAACAAGACGTAACGCTTTATCCTATTTCGATGCTTGTTCGTACTCCCTGGGAGTAAGATACTGGGCGTTTTGAGAGAGATTGTGGTTTCACAAGATGACAAGAGAGAGGAAACAGTATGGCGCATATTAGTGTCGATCATGTTTTCTGCAAGGGCTGCGGTCTTTGCGTTGGCGCGTGTCCCGTTGGCATTGTCCAGCTGGACAGCTCTGTCATCACGGCAAAAGGGTATCACCCGGCTGCCTGCATAGATGACGAAAAATGCACGGGCTGCGCCACTTGCGCCACCATGTGCCCCGATGTTGCCATTACGGTCTGGAGGTGATCAACGTGGCTGAAAAAGTGCTGATGAAGGGAAACGAGGCGCTGGCTGAGTGCGCATTGCGCGCAGGGTGCCGCTATTTTTTCGGATACCCCATTACACCGCAAACGGAACTTGCGGCATACATGTCGAAATGCATGCCCAAGATTGGCGGAACGTATCTGCAGGCTGAAAGCGAAATTGCCGCCATCAACATGGTATACGGTGCCGCTGCTGCCGGCGCCCGCGTTATGACGTCTTCTTCTTCGCCGGGAATTTCCCTGAAAAGCGAAGGTGTGTCTTATATGGCAGGTGCCGATTTGCCAGGCGTTATCATCAATGTGCAGCGTGGCGGCCCCGGTTTGGGTTCCATTCAGCCTTCCCAGTCTGATTATTGGCAGGCAACGCGCGCGCTGGGTCATGGCGATTTCCATATGATTGTGCTGGCGCCTTCCACTGTTCAGGAAATGGCCGATTGCGCGTATAACGCATTCGACATTGCCGATAAATACTTGACGCCCGTCATGATTTTGGCCGATGGCATGCTTGGTCAAATGATGGAACCAGTTGTTCTGCCCGAGCCGAAGGCGGAGCTGCCCGAAAAGCCGTGGGCTATTACAGGCACGAAGGACAAGCGCGCTCACAACATTGCAAACTCGCTGTATCTTGATCCGGCGTTGCTTGAGCAGAAGAACTTCGAGCGCTATGAGCGTTACGCGGTTATCAAGGAAAAGGAGCAGCGTGCTGAAGAGTTCATGGTTGATGACGCGGATATCGTGTTGGTTGCATTCGGTGCAAGCGCGCGTATTGCCCGTTCTGCCGTGGTCAGCGCGCGCGATCAGGGTATCAAGGCGGGTCTTATTCGTCCTATTACGTTGTGGCCGTTCCCCGAGAAAGTTGTTGATGCCGCCGCAAATCACGTCAAGCACTTCCTTTCCGTTGAGATGAACATGGGTCAGATGATTGACGATATTCGCCTTGTTTCCGCTGGCCGTGTGCCTGTTTCTTTCTACGGACGCACGGGCGGTATTATTCCTACGCCGGCAGAGGTTTTGGCAAAGATTGTTGAGTTGAACGAAGAGGCGGGTGAATAACATGGCTGAAGAGAAGATTGTTTTCCAGCGTCCTCACGCGTTGCTTCCCGTTGTAACGAATTATTGTCCGGGCTGCGTCCATGGTATTGTGAACAGGCTTGTTGCCGAAACCATTGATGAGCTGGGCATTGAGGGGCGCACGGTAGGCGTTGCTCCCGTTGGTTGCTCGGTTATGGCGTACAACTTCTTCGGATGCGATATGGCCGAAGCGGCTCATGGTCGCGCTCCGGCGGTGGCAACGGGTATTAAGCGCGTTTGCCCTGATAACATTGTATTTTCCTATCAAGGCGACGGCGACTTGGCTTCTATCGGCATGGCGGAGACCATCCATGCCGCCACGCGTGGCGAGCATATCACCATCATCTTCATCAACAATGCCATTTACGGCATGACCGGTGGTCAGATGGCTCCTACCAGTTTGCCGAATCAGGTGACGCAGACGTCTCCTTACGGGCGCGATGTTTCCACGGCAGGCTATCCGGTGCGCGTCTGCGAGTTGCTGAGCTCGCTGGATGGTCCGGCGTATATCGAGCGCGTGACGGTAGACAGTCCTAAGAATATTCGCAAGGCCAAGAAAGCTATCAAGAAAGCGTTCCAGTACCAGGTGGACGGCATTGGCTATTCCTTTGTGGAAGTTGTGGCAACGTGTCCGACGAACTGGGGTATGACGCCGCAAAAAGCTTTCGAGTGGCTGCGCGAGAACATGCTTCCGTATTATCCGCTGGGCGTTTATCGCGATGTCGTTGCCGATGGCTTTGCTAATGCTGCCGAAGCTGCGGCAGCACGTGCAAAGGATTGCCCCATTGCTTCTCAAGGAGGTAAGGCATAATGCGCGAGATCAGATCGATTCTGGCAGGTTTTGGCGGTCAGGGTATTTTGTTCGCAGGCAAAGTGATCGCTTCTGCAGGTTTGGTGGAAGATCGCGAGCTTTCGTGGCTTCCGTCGTACGGCCCCGAAATGCGCGGCGGTACGGCAAGCTGTTCGGTTACGCTTTCCGATGAACCCATTGGCTCGCCCTTGGTTATGGATCCGAATGCGCTGATTGTCATGAATCAGCCGTCTTACGATAAGTTCATCGACACGGTTGCCCCCGGTGGCATTGTGGTTGCTGACTCAACGTTGGTTCTGAACATGAAAGAGCGCGCAGATATCACCGTGGTTTCGCTTCCCGCTACTGAAATGGCGGAAAAAGAGGGTCTGAAGGGCCTTGCCAACATCGTTTTGGTGGGCAAGTTGTGGGCGCTTACGAACTTTTGCGCGCGCGAGTCCCTTGATGCGGCTATCGACCACGTGGTTCCCGCTAAGAAGCAAGCAATGCTTGCTTTGAACAAAAAGGCACTTGAGCTGGGAATCCAAGCATAATAGGGATTTCAGGTTCAAGCCTGGAGATAAAGGTAAAAACAGGGTGCTCAAACGTGGTGCCCGTGAGAAAAGGAGATGATTATGTCCGACGTCACAGAGATGCGCGAAATTGGTCTTCGTATTGAGGGTCTTCGCGAGTCCTGCGATGTGTCCGTAGAGGACATGGCTGCTGAACTCGGCGTTCCCGTTGAAACCTATCGTAAGTGGGAAGAGACGGGTGAAGACGTACCCATTTCGGCGATCTATCATCTTGCGCGTAAGTTCAACATTGAATTTACCGAGATTCTGACGGGCACTGCTGCGAAACTCGATACGTATCAGATTGTTCGCAAAGGTCAGGGTAAAGAAGTCGATCGTTATCCTGGGTACTATTATGAGGATCTGGCCTGGCGTTATACCGGAAAGATCATGCAGCCGCTGTTGGTTGTTTTGCATCCTTCCGATGAACCGGCAAAGCTGGTAACGCACAGCGGTCAGGAATTTAACTTGGTAGTCAAGGGAACGGTTATTGTGAACTGGTGCGATAAGGAATTCGTCTTAAACGAAGGCGATTGCATCTATTTCAACCCTACGTATCCCCACGGTCAGCGTTGCGGTGGCAATGAAGAAGCGCGCTTCGTGACGTTTATTGCTGAATAGCTGAAACGATATAGCAAGGTTTCGTGCGCGAAGACTTGCCCTGAAAGGTTTTATCAATGGATCATATCCTTAAGAAGTATTGTCCCCAAATTGATTTTGATTCCTACGAGGATTTCTACGAGAATTTCAAGATAAATGTGCCCGAGGTGTTCAATTTCGGTTTTGACGTTGTTGATGAATGGGCAGCTGTCGAACCTGATAAGAAGGCACTTTTGTGGTGCAACGATGCAGGCGAAGAACGTACGTTCACGTTTACCGATATCGCGCATTTGTCGAATAAAGCAGCGAACGCTTTTCGCGGGCTGGGTATTGGCAAAGGCGATGTTGTGCTATGCATTTTGCGCCGCCGCTGGGAATACTGGGTTGTTGCTACGGCGTTGTGCAAGCTGGGAGCAACTATTATCCCTGCAACATTGCAGCTCACGAAGAAGGATATTTCCTATCGTGCCAACAGCGCCGATGTAAAAGCTATGGTGTGCGTGAACGACCCTTACGTTGTTGAGCAAACGGAAGAGGCACTGGCTGAAGCTCCCTCTATCAAGAATACGATTCTTGTTGATGGTCAGCGCGAAGGCTGGATTTCCTTTGACTCGCTGATTGAAAACGAGAGCGAAACGTTCGAGCGCCCCACGGGCGACGCAGGCGTGACCAGCAAAGATATCATGCTGATCTACTTTACGAGTGGCACTACGGGCAACCCCAAGGCCGTTATGCATAATTTCGCACATCCTTTGGGCCACATCCTTACCGCCAAGTACTGGCAGCAAGTTCAGGAAAACAAGCTGCATATGTCGGTGACCGATTCTGGCTGGGCGAAGTTCGGCTGGGGCAAGATTTACGGCCAGTGGATTGCCGGCGCTACGGTTTTCTGCTACGACATGGATAAATTCATTCCGGCAAAGCTGTTGCAACACATGCAGGATTACCAGCTTACCACGTTCTGCGCACCGCCTACTATGTATCGTTTCATGCTGCAAGAAGACGTTGCATCGTACGATCTTTCAAGCATTCAAAACTTTGCCACGGCGGGCGAGCCGCTTAATGCCGAGGTGACTATTCAATGGGAGCGCCTGACGGGTAAAAAGATTCGCGAAGGATTCGGCCAGACCGAAGGACCCGTGCTTTTGGCAACGTATCCTTGGATTGAGCCGCGACCTGGCTCGATGGGCAAGCCATCGCCGCTTTTGAATACTAAGCTGCTTGATGATAATGGCTGCGAAGTTGAAGACGGCGAAGAAGGCGCTATTTGCGTTACGGGCCTGAAAGAGGCGTATCCTCCGGGATTGTTTGTCGGGTATTATCACAATCCGGAAAAAACAGCCGAAGCAGTGGGCGGCGAGTACTACAACCTGCATGACATGGCGTGGCGCGACTCTGATGGGTATTGCTTCTTCGTAGGCAGAAACGACGACGTGATTAAATGCTCCGGATACCGCATTGGGCCATTCGAAGTTGAAAGCGCTTTGGTTGCGCATCCTGCGGTTGTGGAATGCGCCGTTACTGCGGCTCCCGATCCTATTCGCGGTAAAGTGGTCAAAGCGACTATCGTGCTTGCGAAGGGCTATGAACCGTCCGATGAGCTGGTAAAAGAGCTTCAGAACCATGTGAAGCATACAACGGCTCCGTATAAGTATCCGCGCATTGTTGAGTTTGTTGATGAGCTGCCCAAAACAGTAGGTGGTAAAATTAAACGCAAGCAGATTCGTACGCAGGATGGCGTGGTAGACTAGAAAGGTGCAGAATTCGATAGCTCGTTTTCGCAGATAGGCGTTGCGGAGTGCCGAATAATTACGAAAGGTGCATCTTTTGAAAAAAGCAGATAGTTTTTCTTGCGTTGAGCCAGGTGACGCGATATAATTTCTAATCGTGTCTGTAATGAAATAGCTAATGGCTAAGAAATAGATATAGAGGGATTAGAAAATGGATATCATTCGCGCACTCGAGCAACAGCAGATCAAGCAGGACATTCCTGATTTCGTCGTTGGCGACAACGTTAAGGTTCACTATCGCATTACCGAAGGTAACCGCGAACGTATCCAGGTGTTCCAGGGCGATGTCATTCGTCGTCAGGGCGCTGGTGCTCGTGAGACCTTCACGGTTCGTAAGATCAGCTTCAACGTTGGTGTTGAGCGTACCTTCCCGGTTCATTCTCCGAAGATTGAGCGCATCGAGATTGCTCGTCGTGGTCAGGTTCGTCGTGCTAAGCTGTACTACATCCGTAAGAAGGTTGGCAAGGCTGCTAAAATCAAGGAAAAGGCATTTAAGTAAGCCTTTTTATGCAAGCTTCAATGCCCGCACAACGTGCGGGCATTGTTTTTTACGGGAAGGAATTGGAGAACATGGCACGTGCAATTCGCGGTGTAGGACAAAGTGCAACAGGTCATGCGCAAACAGTCGAAGAGATTCGCGCGATGTTGGCGTGCGCGAATGCATCCACCTTTCCTTCTTTGGAACGATCTCTAAAAGCAGACACGCGCAAAGGCGTTGTGTCTGCGTTGAATACTGCTCGCAAGCGTATTGAGAAAGAAGCGGCGGAGCAAAAGCGCCTGGAGGGCCTGTATGCGTTCCAACGTTCATTCGCTGATGAATGCGAAGCTTCGGTGTTCGTCGGACTTGACGAGGTGGGGCGCGGCTCGGTTGCGGGTCCTTTAGCGGCTGGTGCTGTTATATTGCCTGATGAGCCGCATATTGCCATGTTGAATGACTCGAAACAACTCGATGCTGCGCAGCGTGAAGAGGTAGCGCGCAAGATTAAAGAAGTTGCCCTTGCGTGGACGGTGCAGTACGTGCAGCCCCATGAGATCGATGCGCAAGGCATGACGGCATCGCTTATCTGTGCTTTCTCGAAAGCTGTTGCGGCTATTGAACAGCAAGGGTTTGATGTTGATCTTCTTTTGCTTGACGGCAATCCGCTGCATTTCGATAAACGTGAACGCAATATTGTGAAAGGCGATGCGAAATGTGCAAGCATTGCTGCCGCGAGCGTTGTTGCGAAAGTTGAGCGTGATGCGCTTATGGTTTCCCTTGCGCAAGAATACCCGCAATACGGCTGGGATCAGTGCAAAGGGTATGCGAGTGCTGCCCATATCGAGGCGATTCGCACATATGGTTTGACGCCCTATCATCGTGTGAGCTTCTGCCATTCTTTCTTGCAGGAAACGTTGTTCTAACGTCTGCGCGCGCCCCGTTTTTTGCGCTTGTTTGGTTCGTATGACGCTGCGAGCATAGTGCGGGTGTGCGGGTTGTTATATTCGTGCTGATTTTGACGTGTTCAGCTTGTCTATGCGCCCTGTCATTATTTTGTAGCTTTTTGTCATCGTTTTGCTTTGATTTGATAGCTTTTTGATAGCGAAACGCTTCGCCTTGATAGGATTTTGTCAACGCGCTTTCGTAATCTTCTCTTGTCGAAAGGAGAAGGATTATGGAAGAACTTGAAACAACCGTTGATCAGGAAAAAGGCGAACGCATTGAGCTGGGCAAAAAAGGCGAGGATGCCGCAGCGAAATTCCTTGAGCGGCATGGCTATCAAATCATCGAACGAAATTGGCATTGCCCCGCAGGCGAAGCCGACATCATTGCGTTTGACGAAGATATGCTAGTGTTTGTTGAGGTCAAAACGCGCTCCGACATTGACAAAGGATTTCCTGAAGAGGCAATCACCAAGGAAAAGCGCGATCGATACGAGAAGATATCGGCATATTATCTGCGCGACTCAGACTGCGGGGAAATGCGTTTTCGTTTTGACGTGATTGGCATTCTTGTTCTGGGCAAGAACAAAGCAACGCTGCGCCACCACATCAATGCGTTCGGGGTAGACTAGTCATGATTTGCCAATGCAGCGTCCATTCCGCGACCATCGTTGGTGTTGAGGCATTGCCTGTTGAGGTCGAGGTCGTTATATCTCAGGGATTGCCAGGCTTTACGATTGTCGGCATGACAGATGCCGCCATTCAAGAGGCGCGCGAGCGAGTACGCGCCGCTTTGCGGAGCAGCGGGTTTTCCATGCCGGGAGATAAGATTGTGGTCAATCTTGCGCCGGGATCTCTGAAAAAACGCGGCTCTGGCTTCGATTTGCCTATTGCGCTGGGAATACTTATTGCTTCGGGGCAGGTGAGCGCCCAGGTTGCAAGCAGAACCCTGTTCGTTGGCGAGCTTTCTCTTGATGGTTGCGTCAAGCCGGTTCCTGGGTTGCTTGCGTATGCGCAAAGCGCCTGTCGCGATGGCTATTCGCTTTGCTGTGCTCATGATTCAAATTTAGGTGTTCTTGATAACAATCTGACGATTCGCATACTTGATAACCTTTCTGCGTTGAAAACAGGATATTTCCAGTCGTATGAAGGCGCTGCTCTATCGTTTGACGGGGTGCTTCCCGATTTTTCAGAAGTAGCAGGCCACGATCATGCGAAACGGGCATTGCAGATTGCAGCAATGGGAAACCACGGCGTGTTGCTTGTGGGGCCTCCTGGTTCGGGAAAAACGATGTTGGCAGAGCGTCTGCCCAGTATTTTGCCGTCGCTTTCGCAAGAGGAAATGCTTGAGGTAGCAACGATTTATTCCGTTGCGGGTTTGGATGCTCATGATGTTTTGATGGGCAGGCGTCCTTTCAGGGCGCCCCATCATTCCGCATCGTGTGCAGGCCTTGTAGGGGGAGGAAATCCTGTGCGACCAGGCGAAATAACGCTTGCGCATCGGGGGGTGCTCTATTTGGACGAGCTTCCCGAATTCAAACCCGCGGTGCTTCAGAGCCTTCGTCAGCCTATGGAGTCGGGTGAAGTGACGCTTGTTCGGGCAACGTCGTCGGTTACCATGCCCGCGCGCTTTGCCTTGGCGGCATCGGCTAATCCGTGTCCTTGCGGGTACTTGGGCGATAAGGAGACGCCTTGCACCTGTACTTCCTATCAGATTTCTTCCTACCAAGCGCGTATTGGCGGGCCGATCCTCGATCGTATTGATATGCGCATCAATGTTGGACGCTTGCGTTCCGCCGATGTGCTTCGCTCGGGCCAGGGAACATCGTCTCAGGTTCTTCGAGAAGGCGTTGAAGCGGGAAGAGCGTTTCGCGCATGGAGGAAGCAGCGCTACGAGTCATCCGACACGCGTGCCAAAGATTTAATTGCATCGTGCCTGCTCAATGAAGAAGCAGCACGTTATTTCGAGGCGCTTGCCGATAAGAGGAAGTTCAGTGGCCGTGCGATAGTACGAACGTTGGGAGTGGCGCGCACCATAGCCGATCTTGAAGAAAGTGAGCGCGTAACGAAAAGTCACATCTGCGAAGCGGCTGGCCTGCGCATGAGTGATGAGTCTCGGGGAGGGTGAGATGGCGAAAAATGAACGAGGTGCTCAGGCACAAGGTGGCACGCTTGAAGGTCCGCGCTACGAGATTGATGTGAATTCAGCTGAGTATCCCGATGCGCTGCGTGAGCTTCCTGCTCCTCCGCGCGTGCTGTATGTGATAGGGAATCCGCAGTGTCTGCGTTTAGGCTTGTCTATTGTGGGCGCGCGTAAAGCAACGCCGTACGGGAAAGGGTGCGCACAACGCTTTGCCGCACTTGCCGCACGCCAGGGGATTCCCGTCGTGTCGGGTGGCGCGCGCGGTTGCGATAGCGCTGCTCATTTGGGTGCGCTCGAGCACCATGGTGCCACCGTTGCGGTGCTTGGTGGCGGGTGCGATAAGATTTATCCTGCACAGAACAGAGCGCTCTTCCAACAGATAATCGATGAAGGCGGTGCGATTGTATCCGAACAAGAGTGGAGTTTTGAGCCGCTTCCTTACACGTTTCGCTTGCGGAATCGCATTATTGCGGCGCTTTCGAAAGCAACGCTTATCGTAGAGGCAGGCTTGCCATCAGGTACGTTTTCAACAGCCGATGATGCATTGAGCTTAGGACGCGAAGTAATGGTGGTGCCTGGTGCCATCACGGCACCGAATTCGAAGGGAGCGAATCGCTTGCTTTTTCAAGGCGCTGTGCCCATTGTGGATGACGAAACATTCCTGGAAGCGCTTGTCTCCCTTTATCCACAAGAGCTGAAGGAAGGCATGTTGGTGCGCTCTTCGGTTGATGCGGTTGCGCAGAATGCTGCGCAGTTATTCGATGATCCACTCATCAGGGCGCTTATTGCCGAGCCGCTTGACCAGGAGCAGATTTATTCGTTTGTCTTGCAATATTGCGGAAAAGAGAACCCTTCTGCTTGGGCATCGGTGCGTATCGAAGAAGCGCAAGATGCCGGCTTGATAACGTGTTATCCTGACGGGAGCTATGGGCCACTGTTGTAATGGTGGAGCGGGCTGCGCTGCGTTGCGGGGCAGCGCGTGTTCGAAACCTGCATTTCTTCTTGGCCGCCGCCTGTATCGGCTGATTATTTGTTATGCTTTGCCCTATGGAAAAGAGAGTGAAAATAATCGGTGGCGGTCTTGCCGGTAGCGAATGCGCGCTGCAGCTTGCTTCTCGCGGCGTGTTGGTGACGCTTGTTGAAATGCGTCCCCAGAAAAAGACCGATGTTCATAAAACTGATTTACTGGGTGAGCTTGTTTGTTCAAACTCGCTGAAAGGCAAGAATCCCGATTCTGCAGCAGGAATGCTGAAAGGGGAACTCGACAAGCTGGGTTCGGTTCTTTATCGGGTGGCGCTTGATACAGAAGTTGCAGCGGGCGGTGCTCTTGCAGTGGATAGGGAGCTTTTTGCGCAAAGGATCACTGAGCTTATTTGTTCACATCCTTTGATTTCTCTTGAGCGCAGGGAAGCAAGCGACTTGCGTGCCGAAGCCCAGGGCTTCGATGCTCTTGTTGTTGCAACAGGGCCGCTGACCAGCGATTCCTTGGCTGAATCTCTTGGTAAGGTAACCGACCTTGAACATCTTGCATTTTTCGATGCGGCGGCTCCTATTGTCATGGCCGATTCTTTGGATATGGATATCCTTTTCAGGCAGAGCCGCTACGAAGAGGGGTTGGGGGATTATCTGAACGCCCCGTTCAACAAAGAGGAATACGAGCGGTTCATTGACGAGCTTTTGGCGGCAGAACGTGTTATCAAGAAAGATTTCGAGACAAAAGATCTTTTCCAGGCATGTCAACCGGTCGAGGAAATCGCGCGAGCGGGAAGGGATGCGCCGCGCTTTGGTGCGCTCAAGCCTGTGGGGTTGATTGACCCGCGAACGCAGAAGCGTCCTTGGGCGGCGGTGCAGCTTCGCGCGGAAGATGCTCATGGAAGCTGCTATAACTTAGTGGGGTTCCAAACCAACTTGACGTTTCCCGAACAGCGCCGCGTTTTTCGCATGATTCCCGGCTTGGAGCAAGCGGAGTTTGCACGTTACGGCGTTATGCATCGCAATACGTTCGTTGATGCGCCGAAGGTTCTTGATTCTGAGTTGAACATGACGGCTGCATCTGCGCAAATAGGTGTTCCCGTATATCTTGCAGGACAGGTTTCCGGCACGGAAGGATACGTTGAGGCCATTCGTTCTGGTTTGCACGTTGCATTTGCGGTTGCAGCGCAGCTTCGCGGCGAGCAGCTTCCACCGTTGCCGAAACATACGGTCTTCGGGGCGCTTTTGGATTATGCCACGAACCCGGAGACAGTGGATTACCAGCCTTCGCATGTTAATTTCGGCATGCTTGAGCCGCTTGATCCGCCCATTCGTAACAAGAAGGCGCGTTATACCGCGTATGCTCAACGAGGCAACGCTGCGCTTGAGGATTATCGCAAGGCGCTTTGCGCTGCGGGCCTGCTATCGGAATAACGTGATAAGCGCGATAGTTGGGCAGGGGAACAATGCAAGACGATAGCGAATTAAACGATGAACGAGAGGAAATCGTCAAGGGGTTTCTTGCTTTTTTGAGCGGGCAGCGCAATTACTCTGCCCACACGGTTCGTGCTTATGGGATAGACGTGCGCACGTATTTTCGGTATGCAAAGCGTTTGGATTTTGATGCGCTTGCTCCTTCTACGCGCAACGTGCGCGGATATTTATCCGACCAGATGAGTGCTGGCTATTCTCGCAAGACAATCAATCGGCGATTGAGCTCGCTGCGCACGTTTTTCCGTTGGCTCAACGTCTCCCAGATATCGTCGTGCAACACGGTAAGTGCTGTTCAGGGTCCTAAAATTGCGCATCATCTGCCCCATGTCCTGTCAACAGCGGAAATCGATACGTTGTTCGCCGTGCTTGAAAACGATGCGTGTTTCGAAGCCGATACGGAAGAGCCGGAGGCGCAATCCTTTGCGGCTACGGCGCCCTCCAACGTGAAAGAAGCCCTTGCTTTGCGCGACGAGGCGATCTTTGAAGTTCTCTATGCAACGGGCGCACGTATTTCAGAGGTAGCTGGGCTCACGGTTTCAAGCGTCAATTGCAGCGCTGCTCGCATGAGGCTCATGGGTAAGGGATCAAAAGAGCGCGATGTCGTCCTCCATGATCAATGCGTAAGCGTTCTTGAGCGCTATTTGGCGCAAGCGCGGCCTGTTCTGGCTGCGAAAAACAGCAGTTCATCGGGCGATTCTGCAGCGTTTTTTCTGTCAAAAAACGGAAAGCCGCTTTCGGCCGACTCTCTGCGGAAAATCTTCAAGGAGCACGTGCTTGAAACAGGGCTCGATCCTTCTCTTTCGCCTCATGCGATGCGGCATACGTTCGCCACGGACATGCTCAATGGTGGGGCCGATCTTCGAACCGTGCAGGAATTATTGGGACATGCAAGCCTTTCCACAACGCAGATTTACACGCATTTGACCTCGGATCGCCTGAAAACGGCTCACGCGCAAGCGCATCCACGCGCATGAGGCGCATAACGATTCGGGTGCTCTTGCGTTTCCCGATCCAATCATATCGGAGACAATGAAGTCTCGAACCGTGCTATATTTGCCATGATTCTACAGAATGGGACCCGTTACTTGTTTTGCATGAAATAAACAAACAAATGTTTGCTATAGAGGGGTATAATGTGCCCCTGAAAAACGAATGCGATGCAAGCATATAAGGGAGTTATCGTGGGACAAGATTCCATTGTCATCAAAGGTGCGCGCGAGCACAATCTTAAGAATGTTGACGTTACTATTCCGCGTGATAAGCTGGTTGTTATCACGGGTCTTTCGGGCAGCGGCAAGTCAAGCTTGGCGTTTGACACCATTTACGCAGAAGGGCAAAGGCGCTACGTTGAGTCGCTATCCAGCTATGCGCGCATGTTCCTGGGGCAAATGGATAAGCCCGATCTTGACAGCATTGATGGTCTTTCACCTGCGGTTTCTATCGATCAAAAGACCACAAGCAAGAACCCGCGTTCAACGGTGGGTACCACAACCGAGATTTACGACTACCTTCGTTTGTTGTTCGCGCGCACCGGTATCCCTCATTGTCCTGAATGCGGTCGGGAAATCAAAGCGCAAACCACCGATCAAGTAGCCGATGAAATTCTTTCTCTGGGTGATGGCCAAACAACGAAAGCCATGATTATGGCGCCAGTTGTCACGGGAAGGAAAGGCGAGTTCACGAAGCTTTTCGCCGATTTGGCAAAAGAAGGCTTTGTGCGCGTGCGCATCGATGGTGAAGTGCATAAGCTTGATGGCGAGCCGCTTACCCTGAATAAGAAAATCAAGCATTTTATCGATGTTGTGGTTGATCGCGTTGTTTTGAAATCCTCGGCAACAAGCCGTATTGCGGAAGCGGTCGAGAAAGCAACTTCATTGGCCGATGGTCGCGTTTTAGTGCAAATCTTGGGAGAGGAAAGCTCTGAGCCACGCGGTTCGCATGTTTCATCGGGCGCTACGGGCGGCCTGGCTGAAAACGAGCACGTGTATTCGCTAGCACTCGCTTGTCCTGAACATGGCCATTCCATGGATGATTTGCAGCCACGCGACTTCTCCTTTAACGCTCCTTATGGCGCGTGTCCGGAATGCTTGGGCATTGGTACGGCCGAAGAAGTAAATGAGTCTTTAGTTGTGCCCGATCCTTCGCTGTCCATCGCGCAAGGTTGCTTAGTGCCGTTCAGCACCGGCAATTATTACCCCCAGGTTCTGCAGGCGCTTTGCAAGCATTTAGGTATCAGCGATCAGACGCCCTGGGAAGATTTGCCGGCTAAAGCAAAACGCGCAATCATGGACGGCACGGGCGATGAGAAGATCCGCGTTGATTATGTGACGGTAAGCGGACGCGATACGTATTGGTTTATCACGTGGGATGGCGCGCGCGCTGCAATTATTCAGCGTCGTGATGAAGCCTCAAGTGACAAGCAACGCGATAAATTCAACGCGTATTTCTCCCAGCATCCTTGTCCGTCGTGCCACGGAAAGCGTTTGAAACCTGAGATTCTTGCCGTTACGGTGGGCGGAAAATCCATCAACGAAGTAACGGAAATGAGCGCGCGCGATTCGCTTGAATTCTTCCGCTCGTTGGAGTTTGAGGGGCAAAATCTTGCCATTGCGGGTCCCATTGTCAAAGAAATTGTTGCTCGCTTGAAATTCCTGGTAGATGTAGGACTTGATTACTTGACGCTTGACCGTGCGACTGCATCTTTGTCCGGTGGCGAGGCGCAGCGCATTCGCCTTGCAACGCAAATCGGTGCGGGGCTTATGGGCGTGCTTTATATTCTGGACGAGCCCTCTATTGGCCTGCATCAGCGCGATAATGACAGGCTTATTGCCACGCTTGAGAATCTGCGCGATTTGGGTAATACCGTTATTGTGGTGGAGCACGACGAGGACACCATCCGAAGCGCTGATTACGTTATCGACATGGGGCCTGGCGCCGGAGAAAACGGCGGTTATCTTGTTGCTTGCGGTACGCCTGAGCAGGTGCAAGCTACCCAAGGGTCCATTACCGCTGATTATTTGAGCGGACGCCGCAAGATTGAGGTTCCCGCCACGCGTCGCAATCCGGAACGTGGCTGCATTAGCCTTTCGGGTGCGCGCGTCAATAACCTGAAGAACGTCTCAATCGATATTCCGCTTGGCACGCTGTGTGTGGTGACAGGCGTGTCTGGCAGCGGCAAAAGCTCTCTTATCACTGATACGCTGGCTCCCGCGTTGGCAAATCGCGTTAACCACGCGCATAAAACGGCGGCACCGTACAAGAAGCTTCTTGGAGTGGAAGCTATTGATAAGGTTATCAACATCGACCAAAGTCCCATCGGGCGTACGCCGCGTTCAAACCCGGCAACGTATATCGGTCTTTGGGACGACTTGCGCGCTCTCTATGCGTCAACGAATGAAGCGAAAGCGCGCGGTTATGCGCCAGGGCGCTTCTCTTTCAACGTATCCGGTGGACGTTGCGAGGCATGCAAGGGAGACGGCCAGATAAAAATCGAGATGCACTTTCTGCCTGATATTTACGTTCCTTGCGAGGTATGCGGCGGTTCGCGCTACAATCGCGAAACGCTACAAGTTACGTATCGCGGCAAAAACATTGCAGAGCTGTTGGATATGACGGTTGAAGAGGCTCTTTCCTTCTTCCAGAACATTCCCAGCATCAAACGAAAACTCCAAACGCTTTTTGATGTGGGGTTGGGTTATATTCGTTTGGGTCAGCCGGCAACCACGCTTTCTGGCGGCGAAGCGCAGCGCGTAAAGCTTGCGAGCGAATTGCAGCGCAAGCAAACGGGTAAGACGTTCTATATTCTGGACGAACCTACAACGGGCTTGCATTTCGAAGACGTCCACCAGCTGCTTGTAGTGCTGCAGCGTTTAGTGGACAGTGGGAATACCGTTCTAGTCATCGAACACAACTTGGACGTTATCAAATCTGCCGACTACATTATCGACATGGGTCCTGAAGGCGGCGATCGTGGCGGTAAAGTTATTGCTACGGGTACGCCTGAGCAGGTGGCTGCGAAAAACGTGGGTTATACCGGCAAATACGTTGCGAAAATGCTTGAGCAGAAGTAGCGGGAATTTGGCTGGTTGTTTGCCATCCATTCCGTGGTACCTCTTTTTTGGCATTCTGATTACTGCCCTCATGGTAAATGCGTCGCGGTGACCAACACTCAGGGTCTTGGAGCGTACACGGGTGGGCAGTAGTAGAATAAAAGAGTATTGCTTTTGTTCGCAGGGGAGAGGTCGCCTGAAGGCTGTGGGGCGTATGTCGATGCAGAGGAGCTCAGGCGGTAAATCGTCAGCATAGAGGAAGGCGGATGGATGGAAAAGATCGAGCTTGGCACGTCTGATGGCACCGCTGAAAATATCGAGAGAATCGCCGAGCTGTTCCCTCAGGTGGTGACCGAGGTGAAGAATGCTTACGGCGAGCTTGAGCGTGTTGTTGACTTCGACGCGTTGCGCGATCTTTTGGGTGACGTGGCTGAAGACATGCGTGAGCGCTATCAGTTCACCTGGCCTGGCAAACGTGAGGCTAAGGCCGAGGCGCGCCGCTCCATCTACAAGACGATGATTCCCGAGCTGAGTAAGTCCAAGGATTGGCACACCACGGAGAACGTCTACATCGAGGGCGACAACCTGGATGCGCTGAAGATTCTGAAAGAGACTTACGCTGGCAAGGTAAAGCTTATCTACATCGATCCGCCCTATAACACGGGCCACGACTTCGTTTACGATGATGATTTTGCCAAGACGCGTAGCGCGTACGAAGCAGAGAGTGGCGACTACGACGAGGAAGGCGGCCGCTTGGTCGCCAACACCGAGGGCAACGGTCGGTTTCATTCAGACTGGTGTTCAATGATGTATCCGCGAATGCTTTTGGCGCGTGATTTGCTCGCTTCTGACGGCGCGATTTTCATCAGCATTGACGACAACGAGAGCTCCAACCTGCGCAAGATTTGCGACGAGGTCTTTGGCGTTGCGTGCTTCGTTGGGGACATTGCTTGGCAGAAGACGTATTCGCCGAGAAACGATTCTAAGGGTATTCCCGCCGAAGTCGAACACATCCTTGTGTATTCGAAGATTCCAAGCTGGGCTCCAAAGCGGTTGGAGCGTACTGCGGAAATGGATGAACGGTATGCGAGCCCAGATAATGATCCACGCCCTTGGAAGGCCGGCGATGCCTCCGCTCCCGGCGCGGCTACTCACCAGGGAATGGTATATGCCATTCAGCACCCACTCACGGGCGAGCTGCTGTACCCGCCGAACGGTCGGCAC
>CAKUOV010000041.1 GCA_934670115.1 uncultured Eggerthellaceae bacterium | reverse complement strand
GGTGCAACATAACCGCAGGTCACGGGGTTGCTCAATTCTTAGCACCAGAAATGAAATCCGTGCTCGAAAGTCAGGTAACATTATGGATTGCAAGTACTTTTTTGATTTTTATTAGTCAAAGCGCGCGCAGCGCTCATCATCAAGTTCGCTTCGTATTTCCTTAAAGTCTTTACCAGGCCAGTTATCTGAAAGAGGTAAAGACATTTCTTCATATCGATTACGCATCGCATCAATAGCAGTCTGGGTCATAACACGAATCAAAGGCTCCTCTTTGCTCATCATGTCCCCTCTCACCCTAGTAAGAACTCCTTTGCAACAACATATCGCATATCGGTATTTGAACTCAACCAATCAGCAGCAGCGCGAAAGCCGCGATGCAAAGGGCGGGGGCGAAGGGGAAAGTAGCATCGCGGAGTAGCGACGCAGCTGGACGCCCACCGGAAGAAGCAGCAAGCCGAACGACAAGCGTTTGCAGCAAAGCTTTTCCTGCAACAAAGATCAGCATGAGCGCGCAAGCCGCAAACAAACACACGATTGCGCCCTTGAATCCCAGGTAAAGCGCGAAAACCGCCAGCAGCTTTATGTCTCCACCGCCAAACGAATCCCGCCCACACAAACGCTCGTACGCAAACGCCGCAAGAAGCAAGCACACGGCAACGCCCACAAAACCCGCCACGCCGCGCGCGACATACAGCAGCGCACACGTAACCCCTTGCTGCAATGCGGTCAGCACCACCGACAAAAGCCACACAGCCACAAGACAAGCCAAAAGCTGCGGCACAATAATGCACTGGCGCACATCGTACCAAGAAATCGCAATTGCCAGCATTAAAAACGCCAGCAAGCAGGCACCTTCGCCCACAGTAACAACCAGCGAAAACACGCTTCGCCCCTTCCCCCTTCGCACACCACTCATCGCGATAAGCTGCACAGCTGCAAGTCCACGCTCAATCAGCAGCCGATCTACAAACATAGGAAGAAGCATACGAAACGCCGCTATCAAAAACCTGACAAAAAGCCATCAAAACAGCGCGCACCGTTGACAGAAAACCAGCAAAACGCGCGAAATTCCTAACAAAAAGCTATCAAATAGCCGAAGCTCCCAGCGCGTAGGTTGACAGTTTTGCCGCATATCGGCTTGTCAATCGGTTGCTCGTTTCCATCATGCAGCTTCGACCACGGCCTTTGTTGTGTGCAGCCTTGCTTGACACCCTACGTTTGGTGGTAGAATGACAGGAAACACTTTTCCTTGGGAGGGAACAATGCTCATTTCAACAAAGGGCCGCTATGCGTTACGTATGGTAATAGCCCTTGCAAAACTGGAAAAAGAAAAGAAGGCGCCCGTTTCGCTCAAAGACATTGCCGAAGCGGAATGCGTTTCCATGAAGTACTTAGAACAACTGGCTCGCTGTCTTTCGAACAAGGGCATCATCACCAGCTCGCGCGGTAAATACGGCGGATACCGCCTGTCTGATCAGCCCAAAAACATTCTTGCGGGCGATGTTCTACGCGCAGCAGAAGGATCAACTGCGCCTGTTTCTTGCTTGGAAGGGGGCACTCCCTGCCCTCGGCAAGACGTGTGCACCACCGTATCGTTCTGGCGCGGGCTTGATGCCGTTATCGAAAAATACATTGACAGCATTACCCTTGCCGATCTGCTAAAGGAGTAGATTCGGCATTTTCCGTACGAACGTAAGCTGATTCAAGACCGCTTCAGCGCATCCGCTCATTCGCGTATCAAACACGCAATATAACCTGCGAAAACAAAAGCGCGCAGGTAGAACCGCAATTCAACAAATACGGTCCGCTTTTGTTACAGTTAGGGGTACATTTCGCGCATGGGCACAAGCAGCATGTGGGTTAGAGTAAACTAAGACAGTATGCAAACTATCGGAGGACTTCCATGGACATTGGCGCTACCCTACCTATCTGGAGCATCATCCCCTTTGCGGGCATGCTTCTTTGTATTGCAATTCTGCCTTTGACGAAACTTGCCGAATGGTGGGAACACCACCAGCTGCACGTTGCCGTTTTTTGGTCGCTTGTTTTCCTGATTCCGTTCACCATTGCTTACGGAATGCACGAAACCGGCCACGAGCTTATGGAATCGGTTGTACTTGACTACATTCCCTTTATCGTTTTGCTGTTGGGCCTGTTCATTGTCACGGGCAACATCCACGTAGCAGGTACCATTCCCGGCACCACGCGCAACAACGTGATTATGCTGGCCATCGGCACATTCCTGGCAAGCTGGGTGGGCACCACGGGCGCGGCCATGCTATTGATTCGCCCCGTGCTGCGCGCAAACGTGTGGCGTCGCAACAAGACGCACATCATTGTGTTCTTCATTTTCCTTGTTGCCAACATGGGCGGCTGCCTGACCCCCTTGGGTGACCCGCCGCTGTTCCTGGGCTTTTTGCGCGGCGTGCCGTTCCTGTGGACTATGGAGCATATCTGGCACATCCTGATTTTGAATACCGTCCTTCTTTTGGTGCTGTTTGCCCTGATCGACAATCATTTTGTCAAGAAAGAAGGTAAAGAAGGCCTGGAAGCTTTGGAGCTCGAGCGCAAAGCCATGGGTCGCGTTCCCTTCCGCATTGAGGGCGGCCACAATGTGGCGTTTTTGGCCCTTATCATTCTTGCGGTTATCCTGAACGGCACCATCCCGCAAATCAATTCCTTCCTGGACGCAAAAGGCCAGGTCATTGGCATTGACGTCTACGAAGGCATCCATCTGGGCTTCAATTACTTCCTACAAATTATCCTGATTGCAATTGCAGCGGGCCTTTCTTGGTACACCACGAAACCCGTGTTGCGCGAAAAGAACGACTTCGAGTGGGGCCCCATTGCGGAAGTTGCCAAATTGTTCATTGGCATCTTCATCACCATGATTCCGGCTCTGGCGTTGCTGCGCACGTACGGCGGCGAGCTGGGAATCGATTCCCCCGTGAAGTTCTTCTGGATTACCGGTGCATTGTCTAGCTTCCTGGATAACTCGCCCACCTATGTGGTATTCCTAACCACAGCAGGTGCTTTGGGTGCCACCGAAGGCGTGGCAACCACGGTAGGCATTGTTGCGCCCGAAATCCTTCTAGCCATTAGTGCAGGTGCTGTGTTCATGGGCGCCATCACCTACATTGGCAACGCACCGAACTTCATGGTCAAGAGCATTTCCGAGCGTTCCGGTGGCGTGAAAATGCCCAGTTTCTTCGGCTATATGGGCTGGTCATGTGCGGTTTTGGTACCGCTTTTCATAATTGACACCCTGATATTCTTCCTATAGCACCGAAAGGTCGTAAGACAGGCCATGCTGTATTCTGAACTGGTGAATTCACCCGAGAGAATTGATCGGGTTATCGACGCATACGTAAACGAGCATTGGGAAGACGTGCTGGCGGACTTGCAAACGCTCATTGCCATTCCCAGTTTCCGCGAAGATAGTAAGGCGAACCCGCAGAAAAAAGCGCCGTTTGGGCCCGGGCCGCGTCGCGCGCTTGATGCTGCGCTTGAAATCGCAGGTCGCATGGGTTTCAAGACGCACGATGTGGATGGCTATATCGGGTACGCGGATTATTTGGGTGAAGAAGGCGGCGCGGATACAGGCGCTGGCGCTACGGGCACGGCGGGAGATGCCGGCGTTGCGGTCGCAATGGGTGCTCCGAATGCTGAAGCGAGCGGGGGTGCGCGCGCAGACGAGCGCACGGGCACAGAAACCCGACGTCGCCAAATCGGCATCATCGGCCATGTGGACATTGTTCCCGCAGGTCCTGGCTGGAATGTGGAATCGTATGCCGTTACCCGTAAAGACGGCTTTTTGCTGGGGCGTGGCATTGCCGATGACAAGGGACCCGTTGTTGTTGCGCTGCATGCTATGAACGTTTGGAAACGGCTTGGCGTGACACTCCCCTATGACCTGCGCTTTCTTTTCGGTGCAGCAGAAGAAACGGGCATGGAAGATGTTCCTTACTACCGCGAGCGCTTCCAAGACCCTGACTTTCTTTTCACACCCGATGCAGAGTTTCCCGTGTGCTATGGCGAAAAAGGCCACTACGATGGCACGCTGGTAAGCAGGCCTCTGCGAAACGGTAGAATCATTGACATTCAAGGTGGCACAGCGCCCAACGCCGTTCCTGGCTCCGCTTTTGCAGTGGTAAGCTGCGATAATGCTGTTACCGCAGACACGCTTCCCGCAGCAGAGCGCATTACCGTAACGGATTTGGGCAACGGAACCGCGCGCATTGACGCTCATGGAAAATGCCAACACGCGTCTATCCCCGAAGGCGGTATCAACGCCATTGGGATCTTGGTTGACTACCTTCTAGCAAACGATCTTTGCACGGAAGACGAGCGCGCATTCTTGCAGCTTGAGCAACAGCTGCTCAGTTGCACCGATGGAAGTTGTTTCGATTGCGTCTGCTCAGACAAAGATTTTGGCAGTCTGACCATGGTTGGCGGCATGATTTCGCTTCAAGACGGATGCATGCGGCAAACCATCGATTGTCGCTTCCCCACCTGCATTTCCGCCGATGAAATTGAGATGCGCATCCGCAGAGCATCGTGCGCATGCGGAGCATCGATTTTGCGCGACTCTTGCATGGAGCCGTTCCTGGTTAACCCGCAATCGCCCGAGATTCAAACCCTGCTGCGCGCTTATAACGAAGCAACGGGCGAGAACGCCGAACCCTTCACCATGGGTGGTGGCACGTATGCGCGCTTGTTCAGCAACGCGGCAAGTTTCGGGCCCGAGAAACCCTGGGTTTCCATGCCTGATTGGGTGGGCGGAATGCACAGCCCTAATGAAGGAATGCGCGAAGAGGATTTGAAAGAAGCGCTGCGCATTTATGCACGTGTAATCATTGGGTTCTAGCGGCGAAGTGCAGCGCCCGGAGCACCTGCGTTTCGCAATCCTTACAGGAAAATAAGAAAGATCATGGCCGCAGCGGCAAGCGCCAACCCAACGGGCAAAGGCTCTTCTTTTCTGCCGCTGCCAAAGCCGCTCGTATAGAGCTGCGGAACAAGCATTCCATCGGCGCGGTGCGACAGAACAATCTTCCTGATCAGGAACAACACCAAAAGAACCGCCAGCATGAGCGCAACAACCGCCAAAGCCCCTGTTGACCCCATGAACAGGCCCAACGCCATAGACGTGATAAACGTTGCAGGACTCAAAAGCTCAGAGCCGGTAAGCAAGCCAATGACAATAACTGCCAGCGCACCCAACACAAACATGATTACCGCGCCCACCAGGCCATCTAAGAAAACCGGGAGCGCACCCACACCGAAAATGTTCGCAAAAATCGGCACCAAGCCGCCAGCGCCCAGCGACGAAACCTCGGGTCCAATGCCGTATGGCATGAACCAGACCGAGATAATCCACAGCGCTACCACGGCAAGCGCTAAAATCGACGGCGCGCGGTTTGACCTGCGATCAAGAGCGCCCGAAACAACAAGCAGCGCAAAGAGCAGCGCGAACACGAACGAAGGAAGCAAAATGCCGTAGCGCAGGAACACACCAATCCAGCTCAAAAACAACACGACACCGCAAACGGCATCAATTGCATCGAAGCCTTCGTTCGGGGTAGACGAATCATTCGTCGCACCAACGTAATATGTTCCGTTCATCTGCACCATACTGCATCGTGAGCTATCCTTATTCGCTCAACTTCCCTCTATATCCTTTTGCCCGCTACTCACCAAAAATCAACTGGCGCTCTTCTCCTTGAAGAGCAGCGCGCGCCTGATCGCGCAGACCGTTCACGCCAATGAAGAACTGGCGCATCATAACTACCGTCAGATAACGGCCTTTCGGCGTAAGCGTCAATTCCTCCGCGTTATCGGTAGCAAAAGCCCCGTTCAAACGCATAAATGCCATTTCCATAGGAAGCCCCAGCTCAACGCTCATGCCAAAATCGCGTTCAAAAGCCCTCTTATCCAAGCGCAAACCAAACAGCTGCATCATAAAGCGATACCGCATGCGGTCACGCAGCGTGAAGCTCGTCTTGCCCATGAGCGACATATTGCCCGCCTCAATAGCAGTATTGTACTCATTCACGCTGAATGTATTCACATACAAATCGTGCCCTAAATACGTAATGCCGCCCGAACCGATAGCAGGATATTCCTCGTAATTCACTACGTATTCGTCAATCATCGCCTCATTTTCAGCCGCGCCGGCGCTTGCGTCTGCCGCAACATCCGAATCGCA
This sequence comes from uncultured Eggerthellaceae bacterium, assembly GCA_934670115.1. Classification (GTDB taxonomy): domain Bacteria; phylum Actinomycetota; class Coriobacteriia; order Coriobacteriales; family Eggerthellaceae; genus CAKUOV01. Next base: position 14,257 of record CAKUOV010000041.1, on the reverse strand, counting down.
CGAAGCGCGATACACGTTCTTGCGGTTGAACGTCCACGCAGAGCCAAACTCGAACGGCGCGTTTTCGCCTTCCGCCAAAAGCGAGCAGATAATCTCGTAGAACTGCTTTTCGCGGTTGTAATCGACCTTGCCCACCGTAGCCGCAAGCGATTTCTCCACGGAAGGAGACGCCATAAGCGGATAGAACGTGGTTTGCGAGGCACCGCTTTCAACCACGCGCTCGATGTCGGAAATCAGAATATCAGCCGTTTGAGCAGGGAAATTAAAAATCATATCGGCGTTCATCGACACAAAATGCGGGCTGGCATATTTAATGCGCTCGATAATTTCCGCACCGCAGCCGTACTTGTCGTAGCGATCCATTTGCTTCAAAAGACCGTCATCGAAGCTCTGAACGCCCACGGAAAGACGCTGCACGCGCCCTTCCAGCTTCTCAACGTATTCGGGAATCAGGTGGTTCGGATTCGTCTCGCTCGAAACTTCCTTGATGCCGGGGAAGGTGTCGCGCGCCAAATCAATGGTTTCGCACAGCTCATCAATCATAATAGTGGGCGTGCCACCACCAATGTAGACGCTCTCGAAATCATAGCCCAAATCTTTGAGCATGAGCATTTCTTTGCGCATGTTCTTGAAATACGGAACCGCGCGATCCTCTTTGAACGGAAAGCGGTTGAACGAGCAGTACGGGCACAAACGCTCGCAGAACGGCACGTGCATATACAGCATGTATTTCTTACCGGGCGTAGGCGCAGGCATACGCGTTTGCGCCGTGGGCGAAAGCTTCAAATAGCCATCGGAGCAGCAGCGTACCATCGTGCTTAACATACGCTCAGATAACATTTCGTCTCTCCTTCTTGCTTTCCGTTCAAAAAATCACATTCCCACCAAAGTCAGCGAGAAGCGCATCGGCCCAGGCAGTTGGCCCGTTGCGCGACCGAGCGTACTTCGGTACGCGAAGCGGAGCGCGAAAGGGTCAAATGACGGGCCTAGGCGCTTCGCAGCGTCGAGCAGTTACGGCGTTCGCCAGAACGACGTAACCCAACCCTACCAGGCACTTCTGCCGATTAGTGCACGCTTGCCAATATCCTGACGGTACTGCTTGCCCTCGAAATTAATCAAATCAACCGCTTCGTACGCCTTATCGCGTGCTTCCTCGAACGTTTTGCCCAGCGCAACCACGTTCAACACACGGCCACCTGCGGTAATAAGCTCGCCATCGGCATTCAAAGCCGTGCCCGCATGGAACACGGTAACGTCTTCAATGTCTTCGGCTTCGTCAATGCCCAGAATCACTTTGCCCTTTTCGTAGGCTCCCGGGTAGCCTTCGCTTGCCAAAACAACGCATACGGCCCACTCGTCGCGCCACGAAAGCTTCAAATCATCGGTGCTTCCTTCGGCGATTGCACGAACTACCTGGGCAAAGTCGTTTTCCAAGCGCGGCAGGATAACTTGCGTTTCTGGATCGCCAAAACGCGCATTGAACTCCAGAACCTTGGGGCCTTCTTCGGTGAGCATGAAGCCGCCGTACAGCACACCGCGATAATCCACGGGGAAGGGGTCGCGCGCCGTTGCCTGCGCCGCCACCTGCATGATGCGCTGCATTTCAGGCAGCTCGCCCTCGTTCAGAATGGGCACCGGAGAATACACGCCCATGCCGCCCGTGTTCGGACCGCGGTCGCCATCATAGGCGCGCTTGTGATCCTGCGCGGTGGTCATGCAGAACGCTTTACCGTTCGAGACAAACGCCAAAAGCGAGCACTCGGGACCTACCAGGCATTCTTCAATAACAACTTTTGCGCCGGCAGCACCGAATGCGCCGCTGAAGCAATCATGTACGGCCTCAAGAGCATCTTCAAGCTCTTCGGCAACAATAACGCCTTTACCTGCGGCAAGACCATCGGCTTTCACAACAATGGGGGCACCCAGCTCGTTTACGTAAGCAAGGGCGTCGGCCTCGTTGTCAAAGCTGCCATAACGCGCCGTGGGAATATTGTTCGCATCCATAAATTCCTTGCTGAAGGTCTTGCTTCCTTCAAGCTGGGCACCATACGAATCGGGACCGAATACCAGAATACCCGCCGCGCGCAAATCATCGGCCACACCCGCAACCAAGGGAGCCTCGGGGCCAATAACCACCAGGTCAATTGCGTGTTCCGGCTTCTGGCAAAACGCCAGAACGCTCTGCGCGTCGTTGATATCAAGACCAGTCACGTTCTGCGCAATGCGCGCCGTGCCACCATTGCCGGGCGCAACATACAAACCCTCCACCTGAGACGACTTTGCAAGTGCCCAGGTCATAGCGTGTTCGCGACCACCAGAGCCCAATACCAGTATATTCACAGCATTCCTTTCGTCTGTTTCTCTTGCCTTGTTCGGTTAATCAACTGCATTTGCCGTTTATCAATTGCGCCGAAGCGCTTACTACCTGAGCGAAACGAACGGCACATCCACAGCGCAACGGGGGATCCTTGCCGGCACCTGTTACGCTGCACTCAACGCGCACCGCCCTTGCGCAACCGTGGTCGTACCGCTCGCAACCAATTCTCTAGCGCAGCGCCTCGTCTTGAATAATCGTCGCATCGCGCTCGGGAGCAACAGAAATCATGGTCATGGGCGCGCCCACCAGCTCTTCCAGGTGCCTGATGTACTTCTGGGCATTCTCGGGCAGCTCGTCAAACGTCTTGCAACCCGTAATGTCGCAGCCCTTCCAACCAGGCAGTTCTTCGTAGATGGGCTTGGCGTGGAACAAAACGCTTTGCTGCATGGGCAGGTAATCGTAGCGCACGCCATCGCATTCGTAAGCCACGCACACCTTGATGGTTTCGAACTCGGAAAGCACGTCAAGCTTCGTCAGGGCGATATCGGTCAAGCCGTTCACGTCAACCGCGTATTTGCCAATCACGGCGTCGAACCAACCGCAACGGCGCTTACGACCTGTGGTCACGCCATATTCGTGGCCAACCGAGCACAGTGCTTCGCCGACCTCGGCCTCTTCGCCCAAGCCGCCGTTTTCAGGGAACAACTGCTCCGTGGGGAAAGGGCCACCGCCCACGCGCGTGGTGTATGCCTTCATAATGCCAATGACTTTGTTCACGGCCATAGGACCCACGCCCGTGCCAATTGCTGCGCCGCCCGCGCTGCAAGAAGAAGACGTCACATACGGATACGTGCCATGATCGATGTCGAGCATGGTTGCCTGCGCGCCCTCGAACAGGATGTTCTTGCCTTCGCGCAGGGCGTTGTTCAGAAGCTGCGTGGTCTCGGCCATGTACGGCTTAAGGATACGCGCGTACGGCAGCATCTCATCGCAAATCTCATCAACCGTGTAGGTATGCAGGTTGTAAATCTTGTCCAAAATGGGGTTTTTCTGAGCAAGCGCGGCCTCGACCTTCATGCGGAACACTTTTTCGTCCATCAAATCCTGCACGCGAATGCCTTTGCGCGCCGCCTTGTCCTGATAGCACGGACCAATGCCGCGCTTCGTGGTGCCAATGGAGTTCTTGCCCAGCATCTTTTCATCGGCGCCGTCAAGATCCTTGTGATACGGCATGATGATGTGAGCGTTGCAGCTGATCTTCAGGCGCTCGGAGCTAATACCTTCCGCCTGCAGCATGGCCATTTCCTTGACCAGCGCACCAGGATCAATAACAACGCCGTTGCCAATAACCGGAACGCAGTTTTCGTACATAACACCTGATGGTATCAGGTGTAACGCCAGGCTTACATCGCCATGAACAACGGTGTGTCCTGCGTTGTTTCCGCCCTGAAAGCGCACGACATAATCGTACTTTCCAGCAATAAGGTCGGTGATTTTACCTTTGCCCTCATCGCCCCATTGAGTTCCTACCAAAACTGTACTCGGCATGGAAGCACCCTCTCTATCGTCGTTCGTGTGCATGCACATTTAGATACGTAATAATCCAAATTACTATTATAGTACGAACGATTTCGAGCAAGGCGCGTGAGCGCACATCGCTGCGTTAAAAAGCACTATCTTTTCAGGTAAAAGAAGGCGAAGGGGTCAAGAAATTAGTAGCCCTCGCCGTAATCATCGTAATCGCCGCCGGTGTAATCGCCAAAGCGGGTGAACTCTGCCTCGAAGGAGAGGCGGATGTCTTTCGTTGCACCGTTACGATGCTTTGCCACAATAAGCTCAGCTTCACCCAAAGGCAAACGGTCGCGCGATTCCGCCTCTTGTTCGTTCATGCTTCGGTCAATGAACATAACAATGTCGGCGTCCTGTTCGATTGAGCCCGATTCACGCAGGTCAGAAAGCATCGGGCGTTTTTTACCGCCACGCTGCTCAATGCTACGCGACAACTGGGACAATGCTAACACCGGCATGTTCATCTCCTTGCCCAAAACTTTCAAGCCGCGGGAAATCTCGCCAACTTCCACAGCGCGGTTGCCATCACGGCGCGCCGTTGCCGGCTGCATAAGCTGCAAATAGTCAACAACAATCAGACCTTTTTCCTTATTGCGCAGCTCGCGACGAGCTTTTGCACGCAGCTCCAAAATAGAAAGCGCCGGCGTATCGTCAATCACAATATCAAGCTTCGACAATGCCTTAGCAGCTTCACGCAACGCAGTAAATTCCGCCTTGCCAATGTGGCCACTGCGTACTTTTGACAAGCTCAAACGAGCCTCGGAGCACAAGATTCTTTGCACCAACTGCGATGCGCTCATTTCCAAGGAAAGGAAGGCCACTGAAACGCCCGCTTTTGCGGCGTTGACCGCCAGGTTCAAAGCGAACGATGTTTTACCAACACCAGGTCGAGCCGCAAGAATTACCAGGTCACCACCGCGGAAGCCGTGGAACAGATTATCCACGTCCACAAAGCCCGTGGGAACGCCAGCCATTTCGCCTTGCTGCTCTTTGAGCTTTTTCAGCTCTTCGAACGCGCCTTCCAGAAGCTTATTCATGGGTTTGAACTCAGAAGAAACGCGCTTTTCGGTCACGTTGAAAAGCATCTTTTCAGCTTCCTCGACCACCACATTCAAGTCGTCGGGAGCATCGAATGCCAGCGCATTAATAGCATTGGACGCGTGAACCAAGTCGCGTAAAACAGAGGTGCGCTTCACCACGGAAACATGGCTTTTCCAATTGGTCAGGGCAAACGTGTTGTCGGACAACTCAATCAAGTAGCTGCGACCACCCACAGCTTCCAGCTGGCCCTTGCCATGCAAGTTCTCTGCCAAAGAAATGGGGTCAACGGGAATGTTGCGTTTATACAAATCCATCATGGCTTCGAAGATAATGCCATGAGCAGGCCTGTGGAAGTTTTGCGGCTGCAGCTGCGTTGCTACTTCCTCCATGGCCTCGGTATTAAGCATGCACGCCGCCAGCACCGATTGCTCAGCATCGATATTTTGGGGCAGCGCGCGACGAGAACGCGCCAAATCCGATGAAGACGGACCCGCCGGTGCCGCAGGTTGCGCGGGCACGGGTGCGGCAGATGACTCAACCCAGCCATCTTCTTCAAATTGATTTGACATATCGTTCTCCCATTCTCATAAGAGGGTCTTACTTGCAAAAGAGTCCCTGGCTCGCCTGAGCAGGGACTCTTCAATTTGCGATAAGCTCGCGAAGGTTTACAGCTTTATGTTACTCAGCTGCAACTTCCTCGGCCTCGGGCGCAGCTTCTGCAGCAGGCTCTTCAGCAGCTACAGGCTCTTCTGCACCAACCAGCACCTTCAGAGTCGCCTTAGCGGTGCGGTACAGAGAAACAGCAACTTCGAACTCGCCAGCGGTCTTGATGGGAGCCTTCAGCTCAACGCGACGCTTGTCAAGCTCAATGCCGAACTTAGCAGCTGCAGCTTCGGCGATCATGGTAGAAGTAACAGAACCAAACAGCTGGCCTTCGTCGCCAACCTGGGCTGCTACGAAAACAGGAGCTGCTTCCAACTTGGCCTTCAGCTCGGCTGCTTCAGCAACGCGCTTCTCTTCACGCTTTGCGATGTTCTTCTTGCGCTGTTCCAGCTGCTTCAGGTTGCCCGGAGTAGCCAGGATAGCAAATCCCTGGGGAATCAGGTAGTTGTTAGCGAAACCACGAGCGACTTCAATAACGTCGCCTTCGCCGCCCTTGCCCTGAACTTCAGTCGTCAAAATAACTTTCATGGTTCCTCCTTCTTAATCGCGCTTGCGGCGATCGCCACGACCGCTGATTGCGGGAACCACGTAAGCCATCAATGCCATTTCACGAGAACGCTTTACAGCATTGGCAACGTCCTTCTGATGCTGGGTGCAGCAACCCGTCACGCGACGCGGCTTGATTTTGCCACGATCGGTAACAAATTTACGCAGCAACTGCGTATCCTTATAGTCGATAAACTGCGTGTCGTCCTTGCAGAACTGGCAGTATTTACGACGAGGCTGCTTTGAATAATCGGCCATATTCAAACCTCTTTCGTTTCTTTAGAATGGAATATCTTCATCGTAAATGGAAGATTCAGCACTCACAGAAGGGGCAGCAACAGGAGCAGCGCCATACGAACGCGAACCGCCGTTGCTATAATCACCAGCACCGCCGCTGTTGCGACTGCTCATGAACTCCAGTTCATCCACAATCACTTCAATCTTGCTGCGCTTTTCGCCCGTATCCTTCTTCTCCCACTGGCTCCAGCGAAGTTTTCCTTCAATGGAGACCTTCATACCCTTGGTCAGAATGCGAGAAAGGCTTTCCGCACGTGCACCGAACATGGTGCAGTCAATGTAGTTCGGATAGTCTTCCCATTCACCTGTTTGGGCGTTGCGACGACGATCGTTGACCGCCACGCCGAAACCAAGAATAGAAACGCCACCAGCCGTGTTGCGAAGCTCAGGATCGCGCGTCAAATTACCACTGATGATTACTCTGTTAATGCTCATGTCTTCCTCTTTTCATGCTTGGTGAAATTTCACCTAATCAATCACTAGTCGCGATCAGCGCGGGCCACGATCATGTGACGCTCAATAGCGTCGGTGATGCGCAGAACGCGATTCAGTTCAGCAATGCTAGCGGGATTTGCATGAAAATCGACGAGAGTATATTCACCCTCGGTCTGGCCGTTAATCTCGTAAGCAAGTTTACGCTTGCCCCAGTCAGTGACGGTATCAATCACACCATTGCCTTCTGCGATGGTGTTCTCAACACGCTTCATTGCTGCAAGACGGGATTCTTCGTCGATATTCGGTGCGACAAAAAACAGCAGTTCATAAGCCTTCATCAGCTCACCTCCTTTGGACTGTACGGCTTCGGGCGACAAAGGCAAAACCCCCGAAGCAGGATTAGCCTAAGTATTCTAGCAAATTAGAATCTGCCGTTCAAGCTGCATTTTTCTGAACTTTTGCAGATTCACCATACCTTCACGTTCTAACAAAAAGCTATCAAATCGGGCCAAAACGCTATCAATCCGTCTACAAAAAGCTACAAAATGCAAAATTGCTCGAAAAACCCCGCCGAATTACTTCAGCGGGGTTACTACTTGATACTTTAATCGTCCAATGCAGCCATTCACTGCACGAGCATCGGTCGGGCTCAGTTCGCAACGCAAAATCAAAACGGCCGCAGCGAGCGCGCAGGACTACTCTTCTTCTTCGGGCATCCAGTCTTCCGCCGGCTCAAGGTTGATGGCATAGTTGGGGGCATCGCCCAAGAACAGCACTTCTTCGTCAAACGTGTAGTTACCGTCTTCGTCCACCGTATAAGGGCAGCCAATCGCAACGCCAACTTCATCACCCGGCAGGCCGCCTTCGGCAATAATAGCATCGGTCTGCTCGTCGTCCATCCAACCATCGTAGCAGAACGCATAACCCGTAATGCCATCAAGGCCAGAAATCAGCTCTTCTGCCTTCTCGTACATCTCATCAGGCGTTTCGCCAACAATGGAATCGAAATACATCAAATCGCGCACCAACGTTGCAGCAAAAGGAGCGCATTCCCCTTCTTCAGTCAGACGCTCTTTCGCCTCCTGCACGGCAAACAACAGGATTTGCTCCAGCATGTCGGAGATAACAACGTCCTCTTCCTCCAAGATCTCTTCTTCTGCCATAAGAAATCCTTTCTCGGTTTCATTTATTTCAAGCTTTGAAGCTTCCCCGCTCCAAGAATAACCATTGTACGTTAAAGCGCAAAAAACAGCGAGGTTCTTTTGAAACTGTCATACAATGGCTAACAAAGACGTCTTGAAAGGATCACCATGCTATTCTCGGTGAATAAAATAGTTGGAAACAAGGAAGCCGCGGCCACCACGAAAGGGCGCCAGGCCGTTGGAATGCGCGCGAGCGTTGTGGGCATTGCGCTGAACACGCTGCTATGCGCGGCGAAGGCGGCCATTGGCCTTGCTGCGGGTTCCATTTCCATTGTCGCCGATGCTGTAAACAACTTGTCCGACGCGGCCTCGAACATTATCAGCCTTCTGGGTTTCAAGCTGGCGAGCAAGCCCGCCGACGCGGGGCATCCCTACGGTCACGGCCGCTATGAGTACCTGGCGGGATTGTCTGTTGCCGTGTTGGTGCTGGTCGTAGGCGTGGAACTGGCGCGCGGAAGCATCGAAAAGCTACTGAACCCCGCGCCGGTGGAATACAGCGCCGTGCTGGTGGCGGTCTTGCTTCTTTCTATTGCGGTGAAGCTGTGGATGATGTTATTCAACGCGCAGGTCGGAAAAGAGATTGACTCGGGCGTGCTGGCGGCGGCATCGGTGGATTCCCGCAACGACGTGATAACAACGGCAGCGGTTCTTGCTGCGGCGGGTATTTCGTACTTTACCGGGTTTGAACTGGACGGATGGGTTGGCCTTGCGGTGGCTGCCTTCATTTTATGGAGCGGCGTGGAGCTGGTTCGCGATGCGGTTGACCCCCTTTTAGGCAAGCCTGCCGACCCCGAAACCATAAAGCTTATCGAGAACAAGATGCTCTCTTACAAGGGCATTTTAGGCATCCACGACCTGATCGTGCACGATTACGGTCCTGGTCGTGTGTTCGCAAGCATTCACGCGGAAGTTGATTCGGCTGTTGACATTTTGACGAGTCACGAGCTTATTGATGCCATTGAGCAGGACTTTCTTGAGAACGAAGGTCTTGCGGTGGTCATCCACCTTGATCCCATTGTGACAAGCGATGCGCGCGTGAGCAAGCTGCGTCAATGGATTTCGGAAGACGTGGCGCAGATTGACCCACGCCTGAGCATTCACGATTTACGCATTGTGCCTGGTGAAAATCGCACTAATGTGATTTTCGATTGCTACGAGCCTTATGCGGTTGAAATTGGCGAAGATGAGCTGAGAACCATCATCTCCCAGCATGTGTCCGAGAAGTTCCCGCAGTATTTCTGCGTTATCAAAATCGACCGCGGGTAAATGTTTCCTCTGCATAAATGCATCAAAATGCACTTATGCAAAAAATGGATAACTCGTCTGCAATTCGCATAAAAACGAGTGAGATTATCTCAGAATAACGGAGTATGATGAGGTAGAAGCTTAATTCGCATTCGAAGGAGGTACGCTCATGATCGGTATCAACGGATTGTTCGACCTCGGTTTTCTTTTCGACCCCATGAATCTTCAGAACATCCTGATATGGTTCATCTTGCTGGGCGTCATCCCCTATGCAATTGCCTATTTCGCCTACAAGAAAGGTTACAGCTTCTGGGTGTTCTTCCTGGTCACCTACATCTCGTTCTTCGCAACGCTGATTATTGCTATCTATCTTCCCAAGAGAGAGAAGCAGGAAGAGACGCTTCCCAGCAAGTCCGCTCCTGGCGATGAGGCAAAACCCTCCGAAGGCTGCTGACGCGCATCCTCCGTGTACGATGCCGGATAGGGCCGTGCGACGGAGCAAGAGCAAAGCCACAAGAAATCAAGAGTTCCCGCCGCGTCCCACTAGGGGCGCGTTTTTTCTTGCCAATTACAATTAGCATCTTGCCGCCTTCGCGCAGGATGGGTGTTAGTTGGATATGCTAGCCTTTCAGCGCCTGGGCCTGTATCTCGCGCGCATCGCAGAGGCACTCGGCGAAGAAGGCAAGGGCCGGATTCGAGTGCGACTTCTTCCATGCCGCGCGCACGTCGAACCTCAAATCGACCCCTTCGATTCTCACGAAGGAGAAGCGATCCTTGAACATCGCTCTCAAATGATCGCATAGAACGAATATCCAACGCTTATCATCAAACGCCATAGGTATCGATCCAGCTTCATCAATGGGTTCCGATACCATAAAGGGGATGTTCGCCTCGGAGAGCATCGCGAGAAGATTTTCGGCGAGCTCCTTTTCGTAGGGGAAGCCCTCGGGCACGCGCACGGGGCGCGGGATTTCCCCGGCGGGAACGGAAGCGCGGCGGGCAATCGGGTTGGAGGGGTGCACCATGAGCGAGAACTCGTCGGCGAACACCAGCCGCGAGTCGTACGTGTGCGGCACGCGGTCCTTCGGGAATATGGAGACGATGAGATCGAGCTCGTCGCCGTTGAGCGCGCCGCGCATTTCATCGGGATGAAGTGACTTCACTGTTACCGACACGTCGGAGTACCTGCGGCGGAACAGCTTCTTGCCGGCTGGCAGGATGTCCGATGCTGCGCCGCGCAGATACCCCACCCGAATAGCATCGCCGTGCCTGAGGCTTTCCGCCCTCACCTCCGACACGATGCCGTCATACAGGGACACCAGCCTGGCAGCGCGGTTTCGCAGGAGCGCTCCCGCGCCCGTGAGGCCCACGGAGCGGCGGTCCCGATCGAACAGCGCGCAGCCGAGCTCCGATTCCAGGCTTGCCATGTGGCGGCTCAGCGCGGACTGGTTGATGAAGAGCCGCTGCGCGGCCTTCGTGTAGCTGAGCTCCTCGCAAAGGCACAGAAACTCCCTGAGCACCTCGATCTTCACTGGCTTCCTCCCCTTTCTTTCCCTCATGCTACGATAGCATTAATCCCTATCGCATGCGGGCTGCTTTTATGGGGATTGCGGATTGGCTATCCGCTTTTTGCATAAGCACCCCGCATCTGTAAGCGCACAATAGTGTAGGGCTTGCTAGCAAACGCCAATCATCCATCAAACAATAAAGGAGGGTTGGAATGAAAAAGTCTATTAGTTCTGTTTTCTTGAGCGCTACGAAAAGGTCACTTCTTTTCTTGGCAAGCGTCATGGCCGCTGTCGTGCTTTGTGCCGCCGTGCCCGCATTGGATCAGAGTGAAAATGGTTTGGGGACAAAAGCATACGCATATACCGGTTGGGATGAGGATGGCAGTTACTGATACTACTACAACGATGATATTCCTGCCTCTGGTTGGCAAGAAATCTATAGCAATGGTCAGTGGAACTGGTATTATTTTATCGATGGATGTATGCAAACCGGTTGGCTCGATTGGGACGGCGGCTGGTTTTATTTCAGAGATAGCTATGGACAGAACGTAAGTTTCTCTAGCGATAATTATGGAACATGCGTTTATGGATGGGAAGAAATTTACCATAGTGGACGCTGGGATTATTATCACTTTAGCGACTATCCTTCTGGCAGGCTTAACACCAACTGGCTCGATAGCGATGGTTATACCTATTATTTATGCGGCAGCGAGATTGGCACGAGCTATTACAGCTCCGATTACGGAACAATGATCATAGGATTGCACACTATAGGGGCTTATCAGTATTTCTTTAAAGACGACAATTATTCTTATGCATATCCAGCAAGCACTTATCCACATGGAGCCATGGTACGTAACTGCTCAAATTTTGTGATATGCAATAATGGAGTTGTGCTTGGGTACGCCAACATAGACAGTAACGGCCATGTCGATTTCATTCAGATACTCAGAGAAGAAGGAGAAGAGGTAATGGACAACGGAGAAGACGCGGGGGCTGAGATTGTCTGATGCGCATCCGTTAAACACAAAGGCGAATGGCAATTAAGCAACAGGATAAGAACAAAGCAACGAGAAACCGAGAACTCCAGCCGCGCCTCACTTGGGGCGCGGTTTTTTAGGCAAAACGCAATATCCGACTTCACTTTTACCTTGATTTGATTCTGAATGTTCGTAAAATCGGGGTCAGCCCGCATTGCTTTGATGCCAAGCCCTAAAAGCAGCCTTTTATTCAGTGATTCAGAACCATGTTGTTAAAGAAACGGGGGTTAATTCGAAGTTGATGCAGGTTGGAAGTAGGTCAAACTTCTAATTCAATTGGGAAACAAAACTAACTTCAATAAAGAAGAGATTTGACCTGGTGTTTTGCAAAGACGCATTTTTCATTATCGGCCATGCACCCAAAAATTGCCCTCATTTGCACCTTCAACCTACTTCCAACCTATCACAACTTCGAATTTGGAAGCGATTTTTCAACAACATGAATTTCGCAGAGCATCAAGTCATCAAAACCCTGCGCGCAGCGGCAGCAAAAAAGGTCGTTCGTTAGAACGACCTTTTAGTTTCTGGCGGAGGAAGAGGGATTCGAACCCTCGTTACCTGGATTACAGGTAAAACGGTTTTCGAGACCGCCGCATTCAACCACTCTGCCATCCCTCCATATTCAATTAGGTGCACCATTCGCAAACGCAGGCAGATGCGCGCCTATAAAAAATCCCCCGTAAACTTGGGGGGACGGAGTAAACAAATGGCGGAGAGATGGGGATTCGAACCCCAGATACGCTTTTGGCGCATACACGATTTCCAATCGTGCTCCTTCGGCCAGCTCGGACATCTCTCCGTTCGCCAAATATTGCACAATGCTATTTGCATCGTAGCGAGGAAAGAGTATAACTCAGAAAGCGAAGAGCCGCAAACATTTTTTTGCTTGCGGCTCTAAAAATATCGAAATCAGACGTTTTTACTTCTCAGAAGCATCGGAAGCAGCAGAATCGCCAGCTTCTTCGCTTGCCGCATTGGTGTTCGAGCTCGTATCCGTTGTGGAAGAGTCGCTCGAAGACGAAGAGGACTTCGTGGTAGCAGCCGTCATGTCAACGTCGTACGGCAGACCCTTCGGCATGTCGTTAATCTTCACGTCAACCGTGGTGCGATAGCCGTTCAGCCAAACAGAGAACGCGGTCGAAGTGGATGTTGACGAAGAGCTGGTGGTAGTTGCCAGCTGCTTAAAGTACGTCTGGAATGCCTCGGGCAGATCCGACAGCGACTTCACACTATCGTCAGCGGGCATGACTTCGGTGCACTTGATGATGTGATATCCAAACTGGCTCTCGACCAGCTCGCTTACCTGACCCAGCTCCAAACCGTCAAGCGCAGTCTGATACTCGGAAACAAAGCTAGTCAGCAAATCCCAACCGACATCGCCGCCGTTAACAGCAGACGAAGTATCCTTCGAATATTGAGAAGCCGCATCTGCGAAGTCCAACGTACCGTTGTTGATCTTCTCAAGCACTTCCTTCGCGGTTTTCTCATCGCTTGCGTCAAACAGAATATGCGAAGAACGCTTTGCCTTCTCGAAGTACTTCAAGTTATCCTGGGCAACAGCAAAAACCTGCTCATCGGTGGGATCGTCGGAGACAGCAAAGCTTGCCGAAAGCTGCTTGTTCAGAAGCGCGTACTCAATGTTTTCGCGATACTCTTCCTCGGTCAGGCCAGCGTTTTGCAAAGCGGTCTGCCAAGCGGCATCATCGCTGTAATTCGATTTCATCTGATCAACGTATTCGTCGATAGTCGCAGAATCAATCGACATGCCCTTATCCTGAGCAGCAAGCAAAACCAGTTCGCGGTTCACGAACATGTCAATGATGTTCTCGCGGAACGACTCAGGGGTCATGCCGTACATAGAAAGAACCATGGCGAAAGTGCTGTCGTCATCAAGCCCTTGTGACGTGCGGTAATTCGTGATGTAATCCGTGATGGTCTGTTCCGAAATCTTCTTCGTTCCAACCGTTGCCGCGACCGATTCGCCGCTGCAGGCAGATAAGCCGCACAGAAGCGACGCCGAGAGCGCCACCGTGCAAGCCGCCGCCGCAAAAGCTTTAAGTTTCATAATTCCCTTTCGCGTTATTCCTACCTGTTCTGTTGATTAAGAGCAGGCTTACAGCTAATTCCTCATTTTTGCACTCTTTTTGCAAGCGCGCTGAACATACATGATTTGACCATACAAAACCGAGAATAGCTAAACGTAACGATACAAAATTGAGCACGAAGTTAGGCGAAGGGACCCAAGACGAAGCAGGAGCGAAGAAGAGGCACGCGCCGCTGTTGCGCGCGCAGTCGGCGCCACCGATGCCGGCGCCAGAATCGAGTAGGAGGCACGTCGTTATTCGGCGTGCCGTCCTCTCACACCACCGTGCGAACGGTTCCGTACACGGCGGT
>CAKUOV010000040.1 GCA_934670115.1 uncultured Eggerthellaceae bacterium | reverse complement strand
TCTGTGAACTGGGATTACTCCAAAATACTACACGTTGAACTTGAAGTGCATAACGTCGCCGTCTTGCACCACGTAGTCCTTGCCTTCCTGACGCAACTTGCCTGCTGCACGGCAGCCCGCTTCGCCGCCTAAGGCAACGTAATCCTCGTACGATGCCGTCTCTGCCTTGATGAATCCGCGCTCGAAGTCGGAGTGAATCACGCCTGCAGCCTGGGGTGCCTTCGCGCCAATGGGAATCGTCCACGCGCGGCTCTCGGTCTCGCCGCTGGTGAAATACGACTGCAAGCCCAAAAGCTTGTATGCCTCGCGCACCAAGCGCGCAAGACCGCTTTCCTTCAGGCCCATATCAGCCAAGAATTCGGCAGCTTCTTCAGGGTCCATCTCGTTGAGCTCCGCCAAGTCGGCCTCAACCTGCGCGCAAATCGGCACGGGAGTGCAGCCGTCAATTTCCGGAAGCTCCGCGTCCATCTGGTCCTCGTCGATGTTGGCAATGTAGAGCATGGGCTTCATCGTGAGCAGATGCAGCTCGTAAATGGCATCGATTTCGTCCTCGGTCAAATCAAGCGTGCGTGCGCGATGCCCCTCGTAGAGCCCCGCCAGAACCTTCTTTGCCGCTTCGAGCTTTGCCGCACCCGCTTTATCACGCTTCGCTTCTTTCTCCAAACGCGGAATCGCCTTTTCGCAGGTCGCAACGTCGGCCAAGATAAGCTCCATCTTGATGGTCTCAACGTCGCTTTGCGGGTCAACGCGCCCCGCCACATGCACAACGTTCGGGTTACCGAAGAAACGAACAACTTCGCAAATAGCATCGGTATCGCGGATGTTCGCGAGGAACTGATTTCCCAAGCCCTCGCCTTGGCTTGCGCCTGCAACCAAACCAGCAATATCTACAAACTCGACTGTTGCCGGCACCAAGCGCGCGGGGTGATCGATTTTCTCAAGCTCCTTCAAGCGATCATCGGGAACAGGCACAATACCAACGTTCGGCTCGATAGTTGCAAAAGGGTAATTGGCAGCCAAGCCCTGCTTGTTGGTCAAAGCAGTAAACAACGTTGACTTGCCCACATTCGGCAAGCCGACAATACCAATAGAAAGAGACATAGCAAATCCTTATCTGTGCAAAAAGAGCACCTTGCATCAATCCGATATCCAGCAAGACGCCGCGAAAATGTTAACTTTCATTGTACCCCATTATGCGTCTGCCCACAGAACGCACGCGATGCAATGCAAATCTCATTCGCAAGAAATCGATACCGGCCAAGAACGAGAATTTCATCTGGTATAAATTCACCGCCAAAGACAATTAAACTTATTGCATCGTGAATGAGATCGCAATAGGGAGCAAAGACCGCATTGCCACGTACCAGGGCACGCGTGAGCGACAAAACAAAAGATGCAAAGCACCATTTTCCTCGTGGGACGCTGCACTTTTCGCGTAAAAAGTAATTAACAGCACATTAAAAAAGCAAAAATAGGAGAAAAATAACTTTTTCTAATTTTTCTCCTATTTTTTAAATACCTCGCTAAGCATAAATAGGAGAATTTTGATTTTATTATCATTTTCTCCTATTTTTAAAGGGTTATTCGATGCAAAGTGAAGCGCAAAATAGCTTTTTGCCCCTCATGCATACAAAACAAGTCATCATTTATAGAAGATTTTTAAATTTTTTCACAAAATCTCCTATTTGATATAGTCAGTCTCATAAATTTATAGGAGAAAATTACATTTTTTTGAATTTTCTCCTATTTTCGAATTTGAACGGCAAAAAATCTTCAGATCAGCACACGGGGCATGCAAACCTGAAGGCAACAAACTCGCCATGCGCCGCATAACATAAACTCGTCATACACCCGCATAGAGGGCGGTTCTTTTCCCGCCGCGCTTCGCGCGGCGGGCGGGCTCGGATATGCAAGCCAGGACGAGGGCGATGGGTCCCGCTGCACATCGCGCGGCGGGCGGACTCGCGAGCCTATAAAAAACCGAGGCCGCATGCATAAAGCAAGCAGCCCCAATCAAAATACCCAGCTTTCAGACCAGTCGGCATTCTTCGCGTTGGCAGATATGGCAAGCAACCCCAATCAGAACACTCAGATTTCAGGCAACCAATGCCAACGCCCGAGTTCAGACAACCGTCAAACGCAACTATCCCAAAATGCCGATAATGTTCCAAACCAGAATAGCAATAACCAAAACCGGCGCCAGGAACTTAATCATAACAACCCATGCCTTTTCCGCACGGAACGGCGAGTTGAGCTTGATTTCCTCGATAAGATCCTTCGGAGTAATAATCCATCCAACAAAAACGCAGATCAAAAGCGCCACAATGGGCATCAGAACCGAATTGGAAATAAAGTCGAAGAAGTCCAGAATCTCCATACCGAAGATGCGGATGTCCGAAAGGCCGTTGTAACCCGCGTTCACGAAGCAGCCCACCAGAACAACCCACAGAATGCAGGCAATAAGCGACTTACGGCGCGACCACTTCAAACCGTCGGAAATAATGGAAACGCACGTCTCCGTTAGCGAGATGGCGCTGGTCAAAGCGGCAAACGTAACCAACAGGAAGAAAACGAAGCCCAAAATGACCGCCGCATTGCCCATACCCGCAAAAACCTGCGGCAACGTGACAAACATCAGCGAGGGGCCGGCAGAAGTCGGCGCGCCACCCATAACCACGAAAGCGGCCGGAACAATCATGAAGCCCGCAATCAGGGAAACAAGCAGGTCAAAGCCAGCAATGCGCGTGACCGACGACGTCAGGCACTCATCGCGATGCACGTACGAACCATACGTGATCATAATGCCCATAGCCAACGACAAGCTGTAGAACATCTGACCCATAGCATTCAGCACCAGGTCAGCAGAAAACTGGCTGAAGTCGGGGATCAGGTAGTACGCAATGCCCTCCATAGCACCTGGCTGCATTGCAACGTAAACAGCAATAGCAACCGCCATAATCAAGAGCGCCGGCATCATGATCAAGTTCGCTTTCTCAATACCCTTTTTCACGCCCAGCGCAACAATAATGAACACCAGCGCCATGAATACCAGCATCCACGCGTAGCTTTCCATGGGGCCATACAGGAAGCTTGTGAAGAACGCACCGCCATCGGCAAGCGTGTTCGGGTCAACCGACAGAAACGAAACCATGTACTTGACAACCCAACCGCCAATAATGCAGTAATACGGCGTAATGATGAACGGCACTAACGATGCCAAAACGCCAATGAGTGCGAATTTCTTGCCATAAGCGCTGAATGCGCCGATAGCAGAAAGACGCGTCTTGCGGCCAAGCGTGATCTCCAGCAGCAGCAAGGAAACACCAAAAGTGAAGGCCAAGATGAAGTACGTGAAAATGAATGTACCGCCGCCAAATTTAGCGGCCAAATACGGGAAGCGCCACAGGTTGCCCAAGCCAACGGCCGAGGCAGCAGCGGCCAAAATAAATGCAGTCTTATTTGACCACGTAGAACGCTTTTCGGTTGAATCAGAACTCACACAGACCTACTTTCTTCCAATCTTTCCAGCCCAATACTCTCCCACTTAAACCCATCGGGGCTTTGCCGATTCCCTTTGGCAAGCCCCGATGTCAGACAAAACGCTATTTCGCGACAACATTAACCAAACGACCAGGGACAACAATCACTTTCATCACGTTCTTGCCCTCGATGTCCTTAGCAACGGCAGCCAAAGCAGCCTGCTTAAACTCGTCTTCGGTCGCACTGGCAGAAATAACCAGCCTCGCGCGCACCTTACCGCAAACCTGAACAGCAATCTCAACCTCGTCGGCCTTAGCCTTCTCGGGGTCCCACGTGGGCCATGCGCTCAAATGCACGCTTTCTTCATTGCCCAGCACGTCGCGATACAGCTCTTCTGCCCAGTGCGGAACAATCGGTGCCAGCAACTTCACAATAACACTTGCCACTTCCGCATCAAGCGCGCTCAAGTGCTCGCAACCCTTGCGCGTCTGCGCGTCAACGCCGCGCAGGTAATCGCCCGCAGCGTTGCACAACTCCATAACGGCGCTGATAGCGGTGTTGAAGTTGTTGCGGCCGAAGTCGTCGGTCACCTTGCCCACCACGCGATGACGCTCGCGCATCAGAGTCTTGGCCAGCTCGGCGCCCTTTTCCTCGCCCACGCTCTTCTGGAAAAGTGTTGCGTCGTTGGCAACACCCGCCAGGTCGTTCACAATGCGCCAAGCACGGTTCAGGAACTTGTAAACGCCCGCCAGGCCGTCTTCGTTCCACAGCAACTCTTTGTCAGGCGGCGCCATGAACAGGATGTACGCACGGCACGCATCGGCACCGTACTCCACAATCATGTCCTCGGGCGATACCACGTTGCCCTTCGACTTGGACATAACTTCGCCGTTGCCATCAAGCACCATGCCTTGGCACAGCAAGTTCGTGAAGGGCTCGTCGAAATCGAGCATCCCCAGGTCACGCAGCACTTTCGTGAAGAAGCGGCTATACAGCAAGTGCAAAATGGCATGCTCAATGCCGCCGATGTACTGGTCAACAGGCATCCAGCGGTTCACCTTGGCGCTGTCGAACGGCGCATCGGTGTTGTGAGGATCGGTATAGCGCATGTAATACCAGCTTGAGCACGTAAACGTATCCATGGTGTCGGTCTCGCGACGTGCCGGCTTGCCGCACTTCGGGCAGGTGCACTTCGCAAATTCCTCGTGCGTTGCCAGTGTTTCACCAGCCGACAGGTTGATATCTTTGGGCAGACGAACGGGCAGATCCTCTACGGGAACTGGCACAACGCCGCAGTCCTCGCAATGGATAGCAGGAATCGGGTTGCCCCAATAACGTTGGCGGCTAATAAGCCAGTCGCGCAGACGGAACTCAACTTTGCGTCCGCCGCGACCCATGGCCTCAAGATCGGCCACTACAGCGGCCTCGCCCTCGGAATGCTTGCCACCACGCAGGCCGGTGTACTTGCCCGACTGCACCAAAACGCCTTCGGCTGCCATAGCGGCATCCCAATCAACGCTGGTCACCACACGATTCGACTCATCCTTGAGCTGCTCGTACAGCGGGTCATCCTCGGTGCAAATAATGGGGATAATGGGCAGGTCGTACTTGCGTGCGAACTCAAAGTCGCGCTGGTCGCCGCAAGGAACCGCCATAACGGCGCCCGTGCCGTAATCGGCCACCACGTAATCGGCAACCCAAATGGGCAGTTTTTCGCCGTTAATGGGGTTTTCCACATAGCGACCGGTAAACGCGCCGTGCTTCTCATGGTTGCCCTGTGCGCGCTCAACTGCCGTCACTTTCTTGGATGCTTCCACCAAATCCATGACGGGCTTTTCGTATTCCGTGCCTGCTACCAGGTCTTTCAGGCCCTTGTACTCGGGCGCCAGCACGAAAAAGCTCGCACCGCACAGCGTATCGGCGCGCGTAGTGAACACGGTAATCAAATCGTTGTCGGTGGGCTGGGCGGGCACGTTGCCCTCTTTGTCACACAACGTGAACACGACCTCAGCGCCTTCAGAGCGGCCAATCCAGTTTGCCTGCTGCTGCTTCACACGCTCGGGCCAACCGGGAAGTTTATCCAGGTCATCCAACAGTTCCTGAGCGTAATCAGTAATCTTGAAGTACCACTGCGTAAGGTCTTGCTTTTGCACCTCGGAATCGCAGCGCCAGCATTTGCCTTCGATAACTTGCTCATTTGCCAAAACGGTCTGGCAGCCCGGGCACCAGTTCACCGGCGAATTGCGACGCTCCACCAGGCCCTTCTCCCAGAACTTCAGGAAAATATACTGGCCCCAGCGGTAATACTCGGGGTCGCACGCCACAACGGTGCGATCCCAGTCGTAGGAAAAGCCCATGCGCTTAAAGCTGGCCTTCTGCGTATCAATGTTCGCGTATGTCCAGATGGCAGGGTGGCTGTTATGCTTAATGGCGGCGTTTTCCGCAGGTAAGCCGAAGGCGTCCCAACCCATGGGATGTAACACGTCGTATCCTTGCATCTTGGAGTAACGCGCAATAACATCACCAATGGTGTAGTTGCGCACGTGACCCATGTGGATGTCTCCACTCGGATACGGGAACATCTCAAGCACGTACTTCTTGGGCTTGTCGGATTCTTCGCTCACCTTGTCAATCTGAGCGTCCGCCCAAGCCTTTTGCCAGCGCGGCTCAAGCTCGTGAGGATTGTATTCCTTCATGCGTCTTCCTTTTTCTTTGACTTTCGACTTCTTTGTCCGCGCTACCACCGCTGCCCAGGCAACGTGCAATGCAATTACGCAGCTCGCGCGAACACGCGGCAACGTGAACGCAGCATAGTAACGCGGCACAGGTAAACGTGTATTATATGCTTCTTTCAAGGTGTTTTAAGCGAAAACGTGCGTTCCGTTCGGCAAAATATGCGATAATTTCCACATGTGCGCTGCTCAGAGCTTGAGGAAAGCCGCAGCCAGCCGCCCTGGAAGCTATTTTCTAGCAAAGGACACCCATGAACTACCATAACGTGAAATTCAAAGCAGCCTACGGCACCTCTTCGCAGCTGCCTGTTTCCACCCTGCCCGAAGTCTCGTTCGCGGGGCGCTCGAACGTGGGCAAATCATCGCTGCTAAATAAGCTTATGTACCGCAAAAGCCTGGCGAAGGTTTCATCGACGCCGGGAAAAACCGCCACGATCAACTTCTACGACGTGGATGGATACGATTTTGTTGACCTGCCTGGCTACGGCTTTGCGAAGGTCGCGAAATCGGAAAAGCACCGCTGGAGCGAGCTCATTGAGGGCTATTTCAACCAGGAACGCATCTTTGCGCTGGTCGTGTCGCTGATCGACATCCGCCACGAGGCATCGGCGCTGGACCTGAACATGATTGAGTTCCTGCGCGAAAGCGGCCTGCCCTTCATAGTGGTGCTCACCAAGGCGGATAAGCTGTCAAAGCAGCAATGCATGAAGCAAACGGCCATGCTGCGCAAGCAATTGCAGCTGGGCAAAGACGTTCCCATGCTGGCGGTCTCATCGGAAAGCGGCACGGGCATCAACGAGTTGCGCGTTATCATCAACCAGTACATCGACGCCTGCTAACGGCGGGTGGGCACGATGGCGGCGCGCAACTGCAACTATTGTTTTCGTTGACAGTATCGCCGCCGCGACCCAAAATGTCGTTGCTGCGGCCAAAAACCCATCTTGTCAAAAAAACCGCCCCAATACGCTCAAATCGACGGTACGGGGCAGGTCAGCGGAGACAAAATTAAACCCCATGTCGGTTTCATTCTCACGACCTGGGGTTTCTTTATTGTGCCGAGCGAAAAGAGCCAATAGTAACGGCAAAATACTCGATATTCGCCAACCCACCTGCCCCGTATCGTCGATTTGCGCGTTTTTGGGGCCAATTTTCCGACAACTTAAACAGAAACAGAGCGGTTTAGCTACGCAGCGCAGCTAAACGACCGTTCCGTACACCTGCCCCCAAGCGTGGCCGCCAATGATGGAGTTCATCTGAGAACACAAGCGCTCACGCGTATACGTTCCCGGCGGCAAAATATTCACGACTTCGCGCAGGTCATCGGGAAGATCGCTTGACTCAGCCGCTATGACAACATCCAAGCGCCGCACTTCCTCGTTGTATTGAAACAAGTCGTCGACAAGCACCTGCAAAGCCCCGTAATAGGGGCTTTTATCTTTGTTTGTAAATTTTTTCGCGCGTGTTGCCGCCATCTGGACCCTTCGACCTCTCTTCGCCTTCTTTTGCTTCCTTGCCGCGCTGATCAGGCAATCACAACACTTCAAGAGCTGCGCCGCTTCGGGATATCGTATTGCAGCCACACGGTGGTGTAACGCCACCGCCGTAGCTTCTCCGTTGCGCCGACCTATTCCGCGAAACGCGAAGGAATCACGTCAAGACCAGAGAGCGTTGCCGCCAGGGCACCCGTATACGCGGGGGACGCATCGCCCACCGCACGCAGGAACTGCGCGCCTTCGGCACGCAGACGAACAGCAGCCTGCACCATGGTGTCGGCGCAGTAATATGGGTTCTCAACGGTCGCTTCACCTTGCTTGGGATCTTTGCACGCAACGTAAAGCTGCACAAGAAGCGGCAAGTCGGTCGCTTGAGCAGCGCGGCGCGTCAAAGCGCAAACGTCATCCAACGGAGCACCGGTCGTGAAGCCCGCCACCGAAGCGCCGAACTCTTCCATAATGGCCAGGGCTTCTTCCAGCGTGCCGCGACGAGCCAGCGCGCCTTGCGCATCCACCGTCACAGAAGCAAACACGGGACGATCCGACACCTGACGGATGCCCATTAAAGCGCACTTCAGCGCAACGGTATCGTCGAAATCCGTCAGAAGATACGCATCAAAAGCGCTCTTCTCGAACACGCGCGCGGCACGCACGTACTGATCTTTGTTCTCAAGCAGCGAGTCTTTGCTGGACGCATCGAGCGGCAAGCCGCACGGCGCCAGCTCCACCAAAACATGCTGAGGATGCAGCGACTCGGCAACAGTGAACGCCGCCACGGAAAGCTCGAATGCGCGCTCTTCCATGTTACGTTGCGCCAGCTGCGCCGGCGTCATGTTACGCGTTGCCAGCACCAAAGCAGGGGCGCCCGCAGCCTTCTCCATGCGCAAAGCATCATGCACGGAATCGGGCTCAATAAGGTTCATGAATTCAAGATCGCGGTCAACATTAACGCCTTGACGCGCAAGCGCTGCCGCAACGGGCGCGCTCAAAACAAGCATATCGCGATGAAAACGCATTTGAATATCAGCCATAAACGATCCTTTCGCAGTCCTTTTGACAACGCGTATCATAACGGAAGGAACCGCCCATCCGCGTTAGCGGCGCGTAAACGCGGGCGAACGGCGCTCTTATCAGCCCGTTTACGGCGTTCCTGCCGCCTACGCGCCATTTTATACCGTACAAGCGAGTTAGAACACCCATCAATAGATACTCTCCTATAATGGGTTCTAGCAGTTAAGGATCCCCTACTTTTCTGCTCTTGCTTTGCAAAAGTAAGCTGAATGCGGCTTCCCCAAGCCGCTCCCCCTCCGATAGGCCCGAAGAAGAATCCCCTTCTTCGGGCTTCTTCTTTTCCCGCCTTGCGCGCGACTACACCCTACCACACCCAACAAAGCAGCGTGGGAAAACGATGCAAGGGAAGCAAGGACATCTACTCACCGGCAACAACAAGAATCATCATTGTGCGTTGTTTTCATCTATCGCTTTCACGGCTCGACGCGTTGATTGCCGCATTATTCCTGCGTGCTGCACGTATTTCGGGTTGGAAATGGCCTGATTGTTACGCTCTCGTTGAGAAATTCAAGAAATGCACACTTCCAGCTCATAATTACTGCAAGGTCGTATTTTATAATGAGTTCATCAACGAAAGGGTTTCCCCTTCCCCCTAATCGTTGATCTGCATTGAGCAGTACAGCGCACAGCGCTGTGAACCCCTCCTTTCGGTCCGGCGAAGACTTCCCCTCTTCGCCGGATCCCCTTTTTTTCGGGGCGTTTTTCGCCCGCTGCCATTCCGAAGTCTGGCGCTATCTCCAAGCCCCCCTGAGACCCTCCCTCTTCCAAAAAAAGAAGAGCGCCCCATCTAGAGCGCCCCTCCTACTTCTCGATTATTTGCGCTAGCAGCTTGCTATTTGCTGCTAGCATCCTTCTTGCGCTGATACAGAATGTTGTTCGTTTCAAGCCAGCTTTCCGGCGTGCCCGTGTCAAAACCATCCGCCGGGTCAATAACAAGCGCATACATTTCTTCTTCCTTCAAAACGGCATCCAACGCATCGGTCAGCTGAATCTCACCGCCCGTGGTGGGTTTTGCCTGCGCCAGCAGCTCCATCACGCGCGCAGAAAGCAAATAGCGACCGAAAACCGCCAAATTGCTGGGAGCATCTTCCAGCTTGGGCTTTTCAACCAAGCGCTCGACCTTCCATTCGTCTTCGCCCACTTTTTCGCCCGCGATAATGCCGAAGCGGCTCACTTGATCATCGGGGACGGGCACCACGGCAATAACGCTTGCGCCACCATGGGCGGCGGAGATTTCCTGCATGCGCGGCAGCATGTTGTTGCCCGGCACAATCACATCGCCCAGCAGCACGAAAAACGGCTCGTCGCCCGTTTTTTCCGCCGCACAATGAACAGCGTGGCCCAAACCGAGCGGCTCGTCCTGGTACACGTAGCTCACGTTAAGATCGCCCGCATGCTCCACCGCATTGGCGTACGCATCTTTTCCCACGCTGCGCAAATGCTCCACCAAAGCGGGATTGGGCGTGAAATGCTCTTCGATTGCCTTTTTCTCGCGGCTGTTGATGATAACCACTTCGTCGGCGGCGGAGGCAAGACCTTCCTCAACAACGTACTGAATGACCGGCCGATCGACTACAAGCAGCATTTCTTTAGGGACAGCCTTCGTGGCGGGAAGGAAACGAGTACCCAAGCCAGCGGCGGGAATAAGCGCTTTCATAAGAATCCTTTCGAAGCGACGCGCAATGCGCGAAACCATTTGTGCGAATCTTGTCGTTTCAGTATAACCTCTTTCAGATTTTGATTTGACAAATGCACCAAGGAAAGGCAAAATAATCTGCGCACTAAATAAGTGCCCATGGGGATGTAGCTCAGCTGGTAGAGCATTACGTTCGCAACGTAGGGGTCAGGGGTTCGAGTCCCCCCATCTCCACCATGAATGTCAGGCAGGTTCGGAAACGGGCCTGCTTTTTTATTTCCGCAGGTCAACAGGGGAGGCTCGAACCCCGCGAGAGGAATCGCCGTCAAGAAAACGTGCCAGTGGCACCTAACACCATCTCTTTCCAGGGCATGTTGTTGATTTTTAGGCTCGAAATTCGAAGTTGCGATAAGTTGGAAGTAGGTCGAAATGAAACTTCAATCTCTCCAACACAATATACCTCAAACGAGCACAATAATGAACTGGCATTTTGATGTAACGCATTTTCTAGAACAAGCGATACCGCCCAAAAATGCCCCGATTTCCGCCTTTGACCTACTTCCAACTTGATACAACTTCGAATTTGAAGCCCGTTTTTCAACAACATGAACAACGCGCACAAAAAAATGAGCGTCCCGCGAATGGGACGCTCATTTTTCTTGCTGAAGAGTATCGAAACGTTAGAAAATAACGGTTTCTTCTTCTTTGTCCAGGTCGTCATCGATAAGGGAGTCTTCGCCGTAGTCTTCTTCTTCATCTTCTACGACAAACGTTCCGAAAATCGGCTGTCCATTCTGCGAAAGTTTCACCATACCGGTCAAAACGTCGGCAAACTGGAACGATTTGCGCGCGGTGCGACCACGCTTACGATCGATTTCCATAATGAACAAACGCGGATGCACTTGAGTGAGCGTACCCTCACCCTCAACGATTTTCGAACGACCCATATTCTCGCGAACACCCAGACGTTGACCCACCAGAGCATTCAACGTATCATGGATTGAGTCAATAATCAGTGCTTGCTTTTGCAGATCCATTCTCTATATCCTTGTGAAAAAACGTACAACAATGCGAATAAATAGTTTATCACGTTTGTCAAGTAGTTGGAAGCAACTATTCTCTTAATGCACGTTTGCAACACATTCAGAGACGCGAAGAGACCCCCGTGCGGGCATATCGAGCAGCGCGCAAGGAAGCAGCGAAGGATGAACCACGGATGCAGAAACGCGGCGGCGTTTGCGCAACTTAACAGCACGCAAGATACGCGCGCGCCAACGCAATAAACTCCGCCTGAGTCAGCGTTTCTCCTCGTCGGCGCGCATCAATACCCGCCTGCTCGAACAATGCGGGAAGCTGCGCAGCAACGCGCTTGCCTTGCTCCCCCTTGCCCGAGAAGAACGTCTTACAGGAATTCGAGAGCGTTTTCCGACGCGTGGCGAAAGCGGCATCGGCCATAAGACACGCCGCGCGCACTTCTTCTGCTGTTAAGGGATTTCCCTGTTCATCGCTGCAATTACGACGGTCTAAGCGAATCACCGCCGAATCAACGCGCGGAGGCGGAAAGAAATTACCCGGCCCTACCGGAAAACGCCCCGCAGGCTGCGCGTACAGCGAAAGCTTTACCGTGAACCCGCCATAATCTTTCACGCCCGGCTGCGCCATCATGCGATCGGCCACCTCACGCTGTACCATGACCGTCATGCTCTCCAGCGCATCGAAGCGCTGGAAATAATCCAGCACCACCGTTGCCGCCACGGCATAGGGAAGATTCGCCACCAGCTTATTAGGGAAGCTGCGCACAGAAGGCGCCTGCTCCACCTGGGTACTATCCGCAGAGTCTGCGCCTGCGTTCGCACCCGCGCCCGCATGAATGCGCGCGAACGCAGTTTCGACATCGGTCGCCGAAACATTGAGTGCATCGTTTTCAATAAGCGCGAAGGAATCAGCCCAAGGAGCCGTTGTTTCGGCCAGGACCGCAGGCAAATCGGGGTCAAACTCAATGGAAATCACCGAGTGCGCGTTTTGCAGCAACGCGACGGTAAGCGTGCCGATACCAGGACCGATTTCAAGAACGTCATCGGCTCCATCCAGCGCGGCAAGGTCAACGATTTTCTTCAGAATATCATCGTTAACCAGGAAGTTTTGACCCAGAGCATGCTTCGTTGCCAAACCATGGCGCTCTAAAACCTTGCGTGTTTCACCAACGCTTGCGTACTTCGAAAGCTTTGCCATGATTAGCGGTTTCCTGACTTTTTAGATGCTTGGAATGCCTTGGAGGAACCCTGCGGCTTTTTTCCTTGCTGCGGCTTTTTCGTTCCCGAAGGCTTCGAAGCGCTCGCGCCGCGCGAAGCTCCTTGCTGCGGCTTCTTGCCCCCCTGCTGCTTTGAGGAGCCCGCACCCCTTGAGGCGCCTGCGCCCTTCGGCGCACCCTTCGACGCGCCCTGCACGTTCAAAGTAACGCCCGGATTCTTCGACTTGCCCGCGGCTTTCGGAGCAGCAGCCTTCGGGGCGCCCACCTGCGCCTTTGCCGCTGCGGCAGGAGCTTTTGCAGCCACCTGCGCCTCCTTGTCAACGGCCGCAGCCGAAGCCGGAGATTCCTCCACAAGCGCATCGGCATCCGAAGCCCGACCAGAAACCTGCGCGGACGATTCAGGCCACGCGACCTCTATCACCTGGGCGTCATCCAAAATCTCGCCCTTCGCGCTGATCTTTTCCACCCAGTTCAACACGCGCTCAAGCTTGAACCCTGCGGTAAACGCAGCCGACTTCACCGTTACCACCAGCGGCTCGAACCCAAACGGGTCGTGACCTTCGCCAATAACGTGCAACGTTGCCGGGCGCAACTCCCCATGACGCGCATCCGTCCAGAAATACGGCTGCAAGCGATCAAGGAACGCCTTCAACGTAGCCGGCGCACTTGCAAAATACACTGGGGAAACAATCGTCAGCTCATCGGCGTCATCGAGCACTTCGCGAATATCCATCATGTCGTCTTCCAAATGGCACGCGTGACCTTCGCTTTTCATGCAAAAATTGCAGCCTTCGCAAGGCAGCACCGTCAAGCTTGACAGCGGAATGAGCGAAATCTGGTCATCGGGACATTCTTCAATGCACGCCTCGAAGAGTTCTTCGGCCAAAGCGGCGCTGCGCCCATTCGTGCGCGGAGACCCGACCACAATCACTCTGTTCATTTTCGTTTCCGCCCTTCTTCGTTTACGCGCATCCCCCGTGTGCGTCCTACTAAGCATCTACTGCATTCTCGCAGCCATTATACCCGAATGACCTGCTCTTTTGCTGCATCAAAAGCGCAACCGAGCCCGCCTGAACCCCATCTAAGCCAGCCTGGGCACTCCCAACCGCGCCTTTCGAGCCGCACTACGCTTCTTGCGCAAAACCGTAAAAACGCAGCGCGTTGTTGTGAAGCGCATGGAAGAAATCGGCCCGCTCCTGCGACGTTGTGCACCCGCGCTCGCGCGCCAGCGCATCTGCCGTGAAAATCACATGGTCGGACCAGCACGTAATGCCGCGCATGGGTTCGGGTGTCATGTACGGCGCATCGGTTTCCGTAAGAAGCCTGTTCAGCGGCACGTTTTTTGCCGCTTCGCGCGTGAAGTCACTTTTCTTGAACGTTACCGGGCCGCCCAGGCCCACGTAGCAATCGTGCTCAAGCCACGGCGCAAGATCTTCCGGCCCCAAGTTGAAGCAATGCAGCAACGTGCCCGCCGAAGGAAATCCCTCTTCAAGCAGCACACGCAACGCAACATCGTGCGCCTCGCGAATGTGAAGCACAACGGGAAGCCCCAGCTCATGCGCCAGGCGAAGCTGCTTGCGAAACACTTCTTCCTGCATATCGCGCGGCGACAAATCGTAATGGAAATCCAACCCAATCTCGCCAATCGCACGCACCTGCGGGTCTTCAAGCTCCTGGCGAAGCCGCTGCTCAGCGGCAGCGTCGAAATCTTTCGCGTTATGCGGGTGGCACCCCGCAGCAAAGCACACCTGGGGCAGAGCCCGCGTGCATTCGGGCGCAATTTCATCCCGCACGCGTGCGGCATCCCGCAACCAAGCGCGCACGTTTTCCCTGGTACGGGGGTCGTCTTCCACAACATCGATTATGTTGCACACGAAATCGATCCCGTTTACCGCGCAGCGCGCGAACGCCAGCGCAGGATCGGGCAGCAAATGGGTATGGCAATGCGTATCCGCAATAGCGCCTTCCATCAACGGCGCATCTACCAGGCGATACACGCCATGCTTACGTCGCTGACGGAACAGCGCATCGTAAAAAATCTCTTCTTCAGTATCAAAAGGCATAGCAGCAGCTTCTCACAACGTATCGCACGTCCACGCGCTCATGCGCGCGCCATCGCACGCGAAACTACATGTTCAGTTCGATGGCGGCCTCGTCCAGGCGCGGGAACAACGCCTCGCCCTTCTCCACCGGATTGCCGGCCGTCAACTGACCCCACGCGCTTGCCGCCTGGATGTCTGTAATGGCCGTGATGTCGCCCAGGCCCAGGCGCTTGTACACCTCGGCGGACGTATTCGGCATGAACGGCGCCATGAACAGGGCGATAACGCGAATGGCTTCCAGCAAGTTGTACATAACGGCAGCAAGCTCGTCGCGCTTTTCCGGATCCTTTGCCATGCGGAACGGCTCGGTTTCGTCGATGTAGAGGTTCGCGCGATGCGCAAGCTCCTGAACTGCGGAAACAGCACCCGTGAAATCAACCTGCGTCATGCATTCGTCGAACTTAGCGTACAGCTCATCGGCAATTGCGCGCAGCGGATTCTCCTGCACCAGCGCAGCAGCGCTTTCGGGAACAGCGGGCACCACGCCATCGAAATACTTCGAGTTCATGCCGGGAACGCGGCTGCACAAATTGCCCCACGTATTCGCCAGGTCGGCGTTGTACACCTGCGTCATGCGCTCAATGGAAATGCCACCGTCGGCGCCGAAACGCACGTCGGAAAGGAAGTAGTAGCGATACGCATCCACGCCGTAAATTGCCACCAGATCAGCGGGTTTAATGCCGTTGCCCTTGGACTTCGACATCTTTTCGCCGCCCACCATCAAAAAGCCGTGGCCGAACACCGTGTGCGTAATAGGCATTCCCGCAGCCATGAGCATGGCCGGCCAAATAACGCAGTGGAAGCGCGTGATGTCCTTGCCCACAAAGTGGTACTGCATGGGCCAGCGCGCCTCGAATTCGCCCGGGCGCGTGTCGTCTTGGCCGTAACCGATGCCCGTCAAGTACGCCAGCAGCGCATCGGCCCACACATAGGCAACATGACCCTGGTCAAACGGCAGCGGAACGCCCCAGTCGAACGTAGAACGGCTGATCGACAGGTCCTTCAGGCCGCTTTTCACAAAGCTTACAATCTCGTTTTTGCGCGTCACGGGACGAATGAAATCAGGGTTTTCCTCGTAGAACTTCAGCAGCGGCTCGGCAAACTCGCTCAACTTGAAGAACCAGTTTTCTTCGCCACCAGCCTTCTGAACAGGGCGTTTGCAGTCGGGGCACACAAATTCGCCGTCGTCGTTTTTCTCCAGGTCGCTCTCGGCGTAATACGTTTCCTCGTGAACGCAATACCAACCTTCGTAGGAACCCTTGTACAGGTAGCCCTTCTCGTACAAATCGTTCCAGAACTTCTTCACCGATTCAGCGTGGCGCGGCTCGGTGGTGCGCACGAAGTCGGTGTATGTGATGTCAAGCATTTTCCACGCATCGCGGAAGGCCGGCTCCATGGAGTCGCACCATTCCTGCGGGGTCATGCCCTTGCTGGCGGCGGTATCGGCGACCTTCTGGCCGTGCTCGTCCATGCCGGTAACAAAAGCAACATCGTAGCCGTTCATGCGCTGATAGCGCGCCACAGCATCGGCGGCAATGGTGGTGTAAGCAGTGCCCAGATGAGGCGCAGCATTCACGTAATAGATAGGCGTCGTAAACGAATAGGTTCCCTTGGACATATGAGCCCTCCTTTGGGGAATGATATTGGGGTACACGGTTCTTGCGTTTTTTCTGTAACTAGATAGTATATACCGAATCACCCGCGCCGCCCCGCGCAACGTTGCATTTTCCCTGCCACGCGGGCACAAGAAAAGGTGGCGAAGGGACAGAAGGTGCTGGCGATGGCGTTGGCGATGGCACGCAGGGGGGGCGAAGATGCCGGCGAAGACGAGCAGCGCGGGTTCGCAGCGGGGAAAGAACCGCATGCTTTTGTGTAAATGCGGTAGAATGGCGGGGTGGTATAAAAGGAAGCGATTGCCATGACAACACCCCGAAGACGTACGCCGCAGAAAAAACCACCCTCTTCAAAGATTTTTGCAGCCCTTATCGCGCTGCTGCTCTTAGCGCTTGTGGGCGTAGGAGCTTGCTCGCTTTTCGGCGGCGATTCCGGCACCAGCGCTTCAAGCAGTTCGGCATCCGCGGGCGCGACTTCAGTAAACGCACCCGAAAAGCAAGAGCCCAAGAAAACGGAAGCCGGAAACCTTGCAATCGCGCACGAACGCAGCGCTGAAGAACGCCGTGCAACCAGCACCAGCGCAAACAACGTCACCCCCGGCCCGAAAACCGTGTATCTCACATTCGACGACGGCCCTTCGACCAACACACACCGTATCTTGGAGATTCTTGACTCCTACGGCGTGAAAGCAACCTGGTTCGTGAAAGGCGACCAGCCCCAGCTGGAATACGTAAAAGACATTTGGGACGCCGGCAACCAGGTGGCCATCCACACGTACACGCATGATTACAAGCAAGTGTATGCCAGCGCCGATGCCTATTGGAGCGATTTGCACGAAGCAGGCGCCGCAATCGAAGGCTATCTGGGCTTTGAGCCCACACTGGTGCGCTTCCCCGGCGGCAGCCGCAACAGCTTCAACGGCGCAATTGTCAACGACATTACCGACCGCATGGCACGCGAAAACTATCACTACTTTGACTGGAACGTTTCAAGCGGCGATGGCGGCGATCACGATGCGCAATTCATTGCCGATTACGCCCTTGAACAGGCCGAAGGATGCCATTCTTGCTGCGTTTTGATGCATGATTCCGCCGCAAAAGACACCACAGTAGAGGCATTGCCCACCATTATCGAATGGTTTATTGACAACGATTTTGAGTTCGACGTGCTGCTGGCCGATTCATACGGATACCACTTCTAGACGGCGCTAGACGACGACAGCAAGTGTGCGGCTCCGCGAAGGACCGAGCATCCTTTGCGAAACACGGGCACGTCGCGCGGAGTTCCCAAGCGCACTCCCCCATCGACCAACCCCGCGAACCACACACCAAGCCGCAACAAAACCTAGATCTTCGCCATTTCCGCGCACACGCGTGAATACCAGAATTCCCAGTTCGGCGGGCAGTATTTCTTGGCACCTTCAACCGTTACCGTGTAACCATAGCCGCGCGAAAGGCCGCGCACATGGACGTTAATGGCCTCTTCCCAGCTGTCCCACGATGAACTCCCCCAACCCCACGCATTGTGGCTGCGGAAACAATAGAGTCCCTTGGAGCTTTCAACGCACGAAATTGCCGGCGAGAAACGCGGATCAATACCATAATCCCAGGCAGCAGCGGCAAACGTGGCGCCCTGACCCGACAGCGGTGAACCAGACAAGTACGCGTCGATGCGCCCCGCCCATTGGTTCACGAAGTCGCTCTTATCAACCGACCAGTCAACGTTATCGCTCCCCGGATTCGAGGAAACATCACCATTCGTCAAATCACCTTCGCTTGGCGCGCTCTCGCCGCCAGCAGCTTCTTCTTCGGCGGCCTTCTTCGCAGCTTCTTCTTCAGCCGCGGCAGCTGCCGCAGCAGCGGCTTCCTCTTCCGCCTTGCGCGCTGCCTCGGCCGCTGCTTGTGCTTGCTCGCGCAACTGCTGCGCCTGGACCAGGGCTTCCTCGGCTGCTTGCGCTTCTTCGGCGGCTTTTGCGCGCTTCTCCGTAAGACCCGCAGCAGTGGCATCCAGCTCGGACTTCATATCGTACAAGCTGTTGACTTCCCTCATTTTGCTGTTATAGAAAGCGGAAACGTAATCGATGTTCAGCAAAAGCTCGTTGAAATTTTCAGACGACAACAACAACGTTATCAGCGAGCCGCCATCTTGCTGCATTTTATACAGCGACCGCAGGGCCGCATCGCTTTTCGCCTGCTGAAGCGGAATCTGCGCAGAGAGCTCCTGAATGCGCTGCTCGTTTTCAGCGATTTCTGCCTCTATTTCCTCCAGCGCCTGTTTGGCTTGGTCATATGTTGCCGCCGATTGCTCGACTTGTTGCTGCGCAGCGCTTGCCTGGGCGTACACATCGTTTTCCTCGGCAAGAGCGGAATGCGCAAACGCGGTCAGGGAAACTACAGCTACGCAAGCAGCAAGCGCAATAGCCGCCGCAACGAACGCCGTTCCCCTTCGCAGAAAAGTACTCACTACCGAATCCTTTCTTATTGATAGCCCAATTATAAGGGAAGCCGCGCATGCACACCAAAACCCCACGGGCGGCACCAGGACGAACGGCGCACGCAGTGCAGGCAGAACCGGAGCATCGCTGGCGCGGGCGGTGCACAGCGTTGCGCCAGAGGCCGGCGATGCTCCCGAAGCCATCGCGACGAACGCCACACCAGAAAAACCCTGTCGCTTCACCTTGCTTTGTGGTACACTGCTCCAGCAATTGCATAAGGGCAGTTCGTAACCATCCTGCCCGGGAGACATAACCGTTTTTCGAATCAAAACTAAGGGAGATGAGAAGTGGGACTTGCGCGCCCGCCATTGACCTTGGCTGCGCAAAATCCACCTTGCCGCAGCGGGTCATACGCGAACGCGGCTCAAGTCCGGCGCTTGCAAGCGCACAACAATATGGACCGATACAGCAAAATCACCGAAAAGCAACCGCGCGAGATTGTATTGCTCCGCGGCAGAGGATGCGCCTTTCCCACGTGCGCATTCTGCGACTATCACGATGACAAATGCAGCGATGACCAGGCAAATTTCGAATTAAACAAGCAAGTTCTTGACTGCGTAACGGGCGAATTCAACGAAATCGAAGTCATCAACAGCGGCTCCGTTTTCGAACTTGACCGCCAAACGCGCGCCTATCTTGCTGAAATTTGTGCAGATCGCGGCATATCCACCATTCATTTTGAAGCGCACTACAACTACCGCAATCGCCTTGACGCGCTGCGCGAAGAGTTCGCCCCGTTCAATCTGAAGATGAAAATCGGCATTGAAACGTTCGACGCAGAATTTCGTGAAAACGTGCTGCATAAAGGCATTCCCGAAACCGATCCCGCAGAGATTTGCCGCGGATTCCAAGAAGGCAATTTCCTGCTTGGCGTTGCGGGGCAAACGCAAGAAAGCATGGAGCGCGATATCGAGCTGGGTCTGGCGCATCTTGAGCGCATTTGCTTGAACGTCATGACGGAAAACACCACCAGCATTAAGCCGGACGCGCAGGTCATACGCGTATTCGTGGAAAATATCATGCCGCGCTACCAAGACAATCAGCGCGTGGACATTCTTTTAAACAACACCGATTTCGGAGTGGGAGATTAACTCATTATGAATGAACTGCTTTTACTTTTTTCTGTCGTTTTCATTTTTGGAGCGGCGCTTTTAGCATACCGCCTGTTCGGCAAAGCGGGTCTTTTCGTGGTAAGCGCCTGCGCAAGCATTTTAGCGAACATCGAGGCAAATATTCTGATTGTCGGCTTTGGCATGGAGCAGACACTGGGCAACGTGCTTTTCGCCGTAACGTTTTTGGTCACGGACATTTTCTCGGAATGCGAAAGCAAGCGCGACGCGCAAATTGCCGTGTGGCTCGGTGTTTTTGCTAGCACGTTTTTCCTGGTGCTCAACCAAAGCTGGCTTTGCTACACGCCCAGCCCCAACGACGTTTCCATGCCGCATGTTCAGGCATTTTTCGGTAGCACGCCGCGTATTTTGCTGTCCTCGCTTGCCGTTTACGCCCTAAGCCAGGCTTTCGACGTGTGGCTTTACCATAAATGGTGGGCGTTCACCGAGAAGCACACCGGCAACCGCCGCGCGTTTTTGTGGCTGCGCAACACGGGCTCCACGCTGATCAGCCAAATCATCAACACGCTGCTGTTCACGTTCTTTGCGTTCTTCGGCACGTACGACATTCCCACGCTCATCTCGATCTTCCTGTCCAGCTACGTGATTTTCATCTTCACGTCGCT
>CAKUOV010000039.1 GCA_934670115.1 uncultured Eggerthellaceae bacterium | reverse complement strand
GCCTTGAAAGGGCCGCGTCCTAACCGATAGACTATGGCGCCGAATGCGCTGCAAATGACAGCTTGGATATTATTACAAAGCGGCTTTTATTTTGCAAGCACTTTTTTTAAAAATTTTTTTCGACTCCCCCTCCTCCTCCAAACTACACGCAAGCACCCACAAACGCTGCAAAGCTTGTGGTTTCCCTTGGTTTTTATTTGTTGCACTCTCTTTCACGCGCGCGAAGCCGTATGATGAGCAGCATGGATACACAACCACAACATACGTGCGATGCAAGCAACACGCCGGCGCCAACAACGATAAGCAAAGCAAACCCAGTAGAAAACGAGAAGAAGAACCTACTTCGGGCAAACCCCGATGAGTGCTCTCCTGTCGTTTTGGTGGTTCATGCTTCCGTTGGCTCGGGTCATAAACTTGCAGCTCAAGCCATTGCCCAGGCTTTCGAAGACCTGGAAGGCATTGAAGGCACGCCTGAAAACCTTCAGGTAGAGGTTGTTGACATCCTTAATTACGGACGCATACGTTTCAACGGCGATCATTGGGCGCATCTTTTCACCGGCGCCACACGCCCCTGGTACGACTTTGTCTGGCGCTACCTTTTCACCGGGCGCCTGCTTTGGGGCGGCGGATGGTCGTGGGCGCGCATCATGTTCCCTCGTTACACGGAGATGATTCGCGAAAAGAAGCCTTTGGCCGTTATCTGCACGCACATCACAGCGGCAAATGCCACGGTTGGTGCGCGCATGGTGACCGGACAGAATTTCCCCCTGGTATGTGTTCCCACCGATTACGAGACGGAAGGGTGGTGGCCTCATCGCGCCGCTGACCTGTTCTGCGTTGGAACAGAAAGCATGGCCGAAACATTGCGTCCGCGCAAAGTGGAAGAAGAGCGCATTGCCATCACCGGCATTCCCACCCGTCTTGATTTTTCGCAGGAATACGATCGAACCGAAACGCGTGCAATCCACGATTTACCGCAAGATAAGACAGTAGTGCTGGCATTGGCGGGCTCCACCATGGCGTCCCCCTATGTACTGTTCCGCGGTATCTTGGATCAGATTCTTCCGTATATGCACACCATGCCTAATGTGCATCTTCTATTCTGCGCGGGAAACGATGAAGATTACCGAAACCATCTTACGCGGCAAATAGAAGATCTTCGCTTGGGAAACGTATCAGTTATAGGGTTCACTGATCAAATGGCTGCGCTGATGAGCTGCTGCGATGCCGTTTTATGCAAGCCAGGGGGCCTGGTAACCACCGAAGCGCTGTGCACGAAAACGCCCCTTATCCTTTTGGGGCGTGCGTATGGACAAGAGTTCATCAACGTGCGCATGCTCACTTCGCGCGGCGCCGCTCTTCACGTGACTACCGGTCGCGAGCTTCTTGAAGTGCTGCGTCTGTTCCATCAGCAGCCCGCGCGGGCACAATCGTTGCTGATGAACGCAAACACGCTGCGCAAGCCGAACGCCGCACGCGACATTGCGTCACGCACCATGGATTTGGCGCTGGGACGCGTGCCTATGCTTCGGTCAACACGCAAGCACTACTTTGCCCATTTCTACTGGGGCAAGAAGCCCGCGCATACGCGCTAGAGCATTTTCTGCTTGATGCTCGCAAACCCAACAAGACGAACTAACCTAAAAACGAGTAAACAAGGAATATTATCGTGTCTTCATTCAATGAACTGGGATTATCCCCCACCATGCTGTCCGCCGTGGAGCTTTTAGGCTATCAGGAGCCCACTGCCGTACAGCAGCGAGCCATTCCCGCCATCCTTGCCGGCAAAGACGTTGTTGCCGGCGCAAAAACCGGCACGGGTAAAACCGCAGCGTTCAGCCTTCCCTGCTTGGATCTGTTTCAGCCGGGCGAAAAGGGTTGCACACCGCAAATGCTGGTTGTCACGCCCACGCGTGAACTGGCGCAGCAAATCGCCGAGGTCTGCGCATCCATTTCGAAGCTGACAAACCATCGCATTTTGTCCATTGTGGGCGGCGTTTCCCAAAACCCGCAGGTCAAGAAGCTAAAGGCAGGCGTTGATATTCTTATCGCAACGCCCGGTCGTCTGATTGACCTGAAAAACCAGGGTTTTGTTGACTTGTCGTGCGTGCGCTTCTTTGTGCTTGACGAAGCGGACCGCATGCTTGACATGGGCTTTTCTCCCGACATTCACCGCATTGCAGGCTACCTGCCCGAAAAACGCCAGACCATGCTTTTCTCCGCGACCATCGACGATGCCGTGGAAAAGAGCATTGGCAAGCTGCTTTCCAACCCCGTGCGCGTTGAAGTCGCGCGCCGCGGCGAAGTAGCCGACACCGTAAAACAGAGCCTGATTCGCATTCCCCATGCGCTGAAGCCCGCGCTGCTGGTTGCACTCCTGAAAGAGAAGGGCAGCCCGCGTGTTATCGTATTCGCTCGCACGCGCGGTCGCGCCGACACGTGCGCTCGTCGCCTGAACAGAGCTGGCATTCGCGCTGCTGCCATCCATTCCGATCGCTCGCAAGCAAAACGACAGCGCGCTTTGGCCGATTTCGAGAGCGGCAAGATTGACGTGATTGTAGGCACCGACGTATTGGCACGCGGCATTGACGTAAACGACGTTTCCTACGTGGTGAACTTCGACCTTCCCGATGCACCGGAAGATTACGTGCATCGCATTGGCCGTACGGGCCGTGCGGGCAAGGGCGGCGAAGCGATTTCTTTTGTTTCTCCGGAAAACAAGAAGATTCTCAAAGAGATTCTGCGCCTGACAAAGCAGCAATCCATCCCTGAAATCAGCGTTGAGAATTTCAATCTAGAAGAAGCAAAAGAGCAGGCCATCGAACATGCAATGCGCGCTACGGAAGCAGCAGATCCTGAAATTATCGCGGCGAAAAAAGAAGTTAAAGCGCGTATGAAGCGCAAGGAGAAGGCAAAAGTCCGCAAGGCTGAGGAAAAAGAAGCGGCGCGCCAGGGCAAAAAGAAGAAGACCGCTGTTGACCAGTATGTCAAGGACTTGCAAAAAGCTGCTGCGCGCGAAGCAGCCGCTGAAGCGCACGACGCCGAAAAAGCCACTGTCACAGAAACGGCAACGTCTATAAACACAACTGCGGAAAAGCCCGCAAAGCCGGCAAAGAACAAAAAAGCGGCAAAAGCCGAAAAGAAGCGCAGCGGAAAGCTTACGCTGGCTAACACCGAAGCCGAAAGCTCCCAGTACTTCGCGAAAAAGCTCAGCCAGCAGCTTGACGGCACGCCCGACGAAGATTCCGAACAGCCGCGCGAAAAACGCACGAGCAAGCGCCGCGAATCAAGCGCGAACACCCCGAAAGGCAAAGGTGCTCGCAGCGCACGCAACGGCGCCCGCGGAGGTTCCCGCGACAGCGGTCGCAACAATGCACGCGGCAACGAGCGCGACAATAGTCGCACCGGCGAACGAAGCGGTGGCGAACGTAACGACAGCAAGAATAAGCGTCGCACGGCAGCCCCTGAAAACGAGCGCTTTGACTCACGCAACGGAGCCAAAGGCGCAAAAGGTGCGAAAAACCGCGCTGCCGCAAAGAGCCGCCTGAAATCCATCGATCGACAGATCAGCAGAAGCGAAAGCAAGAAGGGCGGCAAAGGCGCATCTCGTGCGAATGAAGCAACCCGTCCTGGTAGATTTGCCAGTGCTGCACGACAAAACCGCAGCTCAAAGCTAAGCTCTGCTCCTTCGGGCCGCACCAGTAAACCGTTCACCCAAAAAGGACGCAAGCCCATTAAAAAGAACAAACGCTAGCGTTTCCGATCCAAAACAAGCCGTTTTGAATCGCTTCGGCCAAGCGTTCGAACACAATCTGCTTCTTGGCCTACCCCATAAATGCATCATGCGACGCAGCGGACTATTCCCCTGCGTCGCAGTGTTTACCAACGCTTTCTCCACAACATTTCGCTCCTTCTTTCCGTTAAGCACGAAATGTTCCCGTTCATCGAAGGCGCGTAAAAATCCTTACGATAACAGGTATTTTGTAACGAAAGATAATCTATTGTCGATGTCTCTGGGGGGAGGCGAAGAATGAGGATTGCAGTAGCCTGCACCGGTTTAGATGTTGCATATCGTTTCGATTATTCGGAGAATTTCACGCTGTACACAGTCACCAATGGCATTATCGTTGAGTGTCAGAGCATTCCTTTTCAGGCATTAAGCCAAACGGATGTAGTGGAGTTTTTCAAAAGCATGGATGTCGTAGCACTCATTTGCAACACGATCAACATCAATCATGCGCGCGTTTTCTGCGCTGCCGATATCGAGGTTGTTGCCGCAGTTTCCGGCAACGCTCGTGCCGCCGTAGAAGGCTATCTCACGAAAACGCTCATTGGAGCAGATGAGATGTGCCACAGCGATGATGAAGAAGATTCCGCTTATGCATACAGCGGAAGCAGCTGCCACCTGTAAGCAGCACCACACGTACCACTTTCCTACTGAACGACTCCAGCAAACCCGCGCGCAACGAAGCGCAACTCGCCCCCCCGGGGCGAACGTTTGCTTGATTTCTGCCAATCTCTAAAGAGATTCGAAGATGATATACATCCGTTTAAGCAGCTATCGCGCGCTTAAACCGGGCAATAAATTGGGCCGCGATTCGCGGCCCAATTTATTATTGTATGATTTCTGGCGCTGCAGCGCAAGAAGCACCCCTGCCCACGTAATCGCCCACCTGGGCCCGTGCGCCAGCACAGCGCAAAGCTCGGCTGCAACACGCAGCAGCAGCGCCACTTGCCGCAGGAAACGCTCTTACAGACGACCCTGCTCGCGATACGCCTGAACAACCGTAGGCAGACCCCACAAGTTGATGAAGCCCTCTGCCTGATTCTGATCGTAATCAGACTCGCCAAACGTCACCAGATCCTCGGAGTACAACGAATACGGAGACGTCGTGCCAGCAGGAATGATGTTGCCCTTGTACAGCTTCAGCTTCACCGAGCCCGTGCAGTACTTATCAGCTTCATCGGCAAACGCAGAAATTGCCTCACGCAGCGGCGTATACCACTTGCCGTTATAAATCAGGTCAGCGAAGTCGATAGCAAGCTTCTGCTTCTCGTGGAGCACTTCCTTATCAACCGTGATCATTTCCAGATGCTCATGGGCGAAGTACAGAATGGTTCCGCCCGGCGTCTCGTAAACACCGCGGTCCTTCATGCCCACCAGGCGATTCTCAACGATGTCGATAATGCCAATGCCGTTCTTGCCGCCCAGCTCGTTGAGCTTCTCGATGATCTTTGAAACCTTCATCTTCTCGCCATCAACGGCAACGGGAACGCCTGCTTCAAAATCGATGGTCACATACGTAGGCTCGTCGGGTGCCTGCATGGGAGACACACCCATCTCAAGGAAGCCTTCTTTTTCGTACTGAGGCTCGTTGGAAGGATCCTCCAGGTCAAGACCCTCATGGGACAAATGCCACAAGTTCTTGTCCTTAGAATAGCTGGTCTCGCGCGAAATCTTCAGAGGAATATTATGCGCTTCGGCGTAATCGATCTCTTCGTCGCGGGACTTGATATCCCACTCGCGCCACGGGGCGATAATCTTCAAATCGGGAGCAAAACGCTTGATGGCAAGCTCAAAACGCACCTGATCGTTGCCCTTGCCCGTTGCGCCGTGAGCCACGGCATCGGCACCTTCTGCAAGCGCAATCTCGGCCAGCTTCTTACCAATCACCGGGCGTGCAAACGCAGTACCTAGCAAGTAAGTTTCGTACTTGGCATCCATCTTCAGCGCGGGAACGATAATCTCGTCGCACATTTCGTCAACCAAGTCGGCTACGATAAGCTTCGAAGCACCCGTTGCCAGCGCCTTCTCTTCCAAGCCCTCCAGCTCGTCGGCCTGGCCCACGTTACCGGAAACGGCAATAATCTCGGGGTTGTTGTAGTTTTCCTTCAGCCACGGAATGATAATCGACGTATCCAAGCCACCGGAGTACGCCAAGACAACCTTTTTGATGTCTTCCTTAGCCATCTGTTCCTCCAAAAATCATAGTGAATCAAACGAATTTACGTTACAACAAAAAGAGCCTGGAAACCCAGGCTCTTTCGAAAAATTAAACAAAATTTAAAACAACTTACAGTGCCTTTTTGGAAACTTCAACCAAAGCGGCGAACGCAGGAGCATCGGTTACTGCCAAGTCAGCAAGAACCTTGCGGTCCAGCTCAACGCCAACCTTCTTCAGGCCGTTCATGAAAGTGCTGTAAGACATACCGTTGATGCGAGCTGCAGCATTGATGCGGGTGATCCACAGACGACGGAACGCGCGCTTCTTGTTGCGGCGGTCACGGTACTGATACTGCATGGACTTCATGACCTGCTGCTTAGCGTTCTTGTAAGAACGCGACTTCATGCCATAGTAACCCTTAGCGCGAGAAAGAACGGTACGACGCTTCTTGCGAGCGGAAATAGAACGTTTAATACGAGCCATGTATATTCACTCCTTTATATGAATTAGCGAAGACCCAGATTGCGCTTGATAACCTTGGCGTCTGCCGGAGCAATCTCAGTTTCGTGGCGGAAATTACGCTTGCGCTTCGAGCTCTTCTTGGTCATGATGTGGCTCTTGAAAGCTTTCGCGCGAACAACTTTACCAGTACCAGTTACGCGGAAGCGCTTTGCGGTACCGCGATGGGTCTTCATCTTAGGCATTGTCTACCTTCCCTTCTTGCTTCTTACCAGTTTCTTTCTTCTTCGCCGTTCCAGGCAAAGGAGCGATCAGCATATGCATGTTGCGGCCTTCCATTTTTGGCTGCTGCTCAATGACCGCAATATCCTTCAAATCATCCGCGAGACGCTCGAGGATGGAAAGACCGATTTCGGGGTGAGCCATTTCGCGACCACGGAACATGATGGTGATTTTCACCTTGCAACCATCTTCCAGGAAACGAACCACATGCTTTTTCTTCGTGGTGTAGTCGCCCACATCGATTTTCGGGCGAAACTTCATTTCCTTGATCTCGATCTTGCTCTGATTCTTGCGCGCCTGCTTGGCTTTGATGGCCTGTTCGTACTTGTACTTGCCATAATCCATGACGCGACATACAGGAGGTTCGGCGTTCGGGGCAATTTCCACCAAATCAAGTCCCGCATTGTCGGCAACGCGCTGAGCCTCGGTCACCATATAGATGCCCATCTGCTCTCCATCGTAGCCAATCAGGCGGCACTCACGCGCCGTGATTTGCTCATTAATCCTTGGTTCCTGAGCTGCTATTGAACTCACCTCTCTTTATTTACCCTGTTGCAACGCATTAAAAAACCCGCGCAAAGCGGGCCGGCATAAATCGAAGTATTCATGCGACCCATCAGCTTTAGCCGAATCAGGTGGGGTTTCAAGCCCTCTTTTTTTGCA
This sequence comes from uncultured Eggerthellaceae bacterium, assembly GCA_934670115.1. GTDB lineage: Bacteria > Actinomycetota > Coriobacteriia > Coriobacteriales > Eggerthellaceae > CAKUOV01. Next base: position 14,768 of record CAKUOV010000039.1, on the reverse strand, counting down.
ACTATTGCATTTTATCATAGTTTTTAAGCAATGCAAGCATTTTTCTCGTACCAAAACAGCAATTTATTTGCTATCATGGTTTGCGCTGTAATAAAGCTTCCGTTGCTACGGTGCTTCATTATAGCGAATTCCTCAAGTGCGGGCGTGGCGGAATTGGCAGACGCGACGGTTTTAGGTGCCGTTTCTTCGGAGTGAAGGTTCAAGTCCTTTCGCCCGCACCATTCTTTCAACGAAAAAGGGACCCGATCGGGTCCCTTTCCTTTTGCATCTTGCAAGAAAAACGTGGGCTAGAACAGCTCAACCCGACCAAGCAACAGATCAATCAAATTACAATTAAAAATTCCGTTGTCGTCGCACCACATAAAAGTTAGGACAAAAACGTCCGAACTTTTATGTGTGATAGGTTCTCCAAATGAAAAAGGGACCCGATCGGATCCCTTTCCTTTTGCATTCGGTTTTGCAAAGCTTGTGAGAGAAATCGCCTGGCGAAGCATTCGGCTACAACCGAAGTACGCCCAGCAAAGCACTCGCTTACAACGCATTACGCATTATCGGCAGGAGCTTCCACGTTAACGGCGGCCTCCGCTTCTTCATAGGCAGCATCTTTGCCGGGGAATACTTCAACGCCCGCCTTAATCTTCTGTGCGTAATCCGCAACAGCGGTGAACAGAACGTCGGAAGAAGAGTTCAAAGCCGTCTCGCAGGAGTCCTGGATAACGCCGATGATCAGGCCAATAGCAACACACTGCATGGCAACGTCACTGCCAATGCCAAACAGGCCGCACGCCAGCGGGATAAGCAGCAAGGAACCGCCTGGAACACCCGAAGCGCCGCAAGCGGAAATAGCGGCAAGAACGCACAGCAGAACGGCCGTTACCGGATCAACGGCAATACCCATGGTAGTAGCTGCAGCCATAGCCATAACGGTGATGGTAACGGCAGCACCTGCCATGTTGATGGTTGCACCCAGCGGGATAGACAGCGAGTAGTTCGATTTGTCCAAGCCCAGCTTCTCGCAGAGCTCCATGTTCACCGGGATGTTTGCCGCAGAGCTACGGGTGAAGAACGCCGTAATACCGCTGTCCTTCAGGCAGCGCAACACCAACGGGAACGGATTCTTGCGCATAACGATAAACGCCATAATGGGGTTGGCGATCAGCGCAATGATAAGCATGGAGACTACGAGCACCACAATAAGGTGGCCGTACTCGTAGAAGATCTCAAGACCATTTTCGGAAACGGAGGTGTACACCAAGCCCATAACGCCGAACGGAGCCAAAGAGATGATCCAACGAACAACGGTCGAAACCGCATCGGAAATGTTGGTGAACACATCGCGCGTTTCTTGGCTTGCAACACGAAGAGCAATGCCCAGTGCAATAGCCCATGCCAAGATACCAATGAAGTTACCGTTCATCAAAGCAGTAACCGGGTTCGTGAAGATGTTCATGACCAGCGTCTTCACAACCTCGCCCACGCCAGAAGGTGCCGTTTGCTGCGCGCCGTCAAGAGCAAGCGTAAGCGTGGTGGGAGAAATGAAGCTCGCGATAACCGCAATGATTGCAGCCACCAGCGTGCTCACAATGTACAGAACAACGACCATTTTCATGGCGCCCGAAGTCTTCGCGTTGGCCATGGTTGCGATGACCAGGAAGAAAACCAGGATAGGAGCAACCGCCTTCAACGCCGACACGAAAAGAGTACCCAGCAACGGGATGATGACGAGTGCGCCCGGAACAGCAAGCGCCAGAATCAAGCCGATAACAAGACCGACAACGATTCGCAGCACTAAGCTCGTATCGTTCCATTTCGCTATGATTTGCTTCATACTTTAATCCTCTCTATGGAAATTGCATGAAGCTATAGTACCCGTAGATGCGCCGCGCCGCAAACAAAAAATCCACATTTAGTGCTCGGTGGTTACCATTGCCTGGCTCAAGATACTTTTTAGGGACAGGCACAAAGAACAAAACCAATCAGCAGACGAAGGATGCAACAAGGTGCGCAAATAAAGCGCAAGTGCAAAGCAGCCCTCACCCGTTATGGTGAGAGCCGCCATTCGCTCGAAAATTGTAAACCGTTGAACTGGGTTTTTGCACGCTACAACGCCTCATGACACGTCGCAAGCCAAAAAACCTCCGCGCTTCGATTCTAGTTACTCGCCGCCTTTTCCTCGGACTCGGTCGTTTTGGTATCGGCGGTGGTTTCCGTTGTTGTCTTCGCGCCCGCCGTTAGAGTAACGTTTTTAAGGTCAACGGTTGTGCCAAGCCATTTCGTCTCAATAAGACCGATGATTCCCTGCGAATCAAGCTGCGTAAGCGTGGTGTTCAGCTTCTTAAGCAGATCGTTGTTCGTTGCAAGCGTGACACCGCAGTATCCCGTAGGAAGTTGCATCATAGCCACGATGTGCGCGTCTACCCCAGCTGTTTTCGCAGCATACGTACCAATAACGGCATCGGCAGCAACGTAGTTCGCCGTACCATCCTTCAAAGCGGTAAACGCAGACTTCAGATCGGTCGAGCTTTCCAGCGTGCACTTCTCAAATTGGGAGCCAACCGCCCACGCGCTCATAGAGCTTGACTGCGCCGCAATCACCGAACCATCCGCTGGCGTCTTTGCTTTCTCGTCCAGCGAGAACAGCGCAATGCCCTTCTGCAAGTACGCAGACGTCTTTGCCAAGTTCGAATTCGTGCTGGACGTGTCATAGCCCAAAGCGATATCAATCTTGCCGTTTTGCAAGGAAGTAAGAGGATCGGAGCCCGCATCAACAATTTCCAGCTTCAAGCCCCATTCGTCGGCAATGGCAGCGGCAATGTCAACGTCAATGCCCACAATCTTAGAGGCCTGGCCCGCCATAGGCGGATTCGTGCTGTTCACGCCCACGCGCAACGTGCCATTAACGCCGATGGTCGGAGTAGAAACCGACGCCGTTTTGCTTTCGGGCACGTACGTTTCCTTATTCAGGGGGTTATCGCACCCCGAAAGAACGCTTGCCATGCCTAACGCAAGAACGCAACCAATCACTGCGCACAAAACACGCTTTTTCACTCTTATCCTCCTGTTATTCCAGTCAAGCGCTTCTTTCGACTGACCTAGTCTTTGCCCCCACACTCGCGTACCGGGGCGGAGCGTGAACCCCTTACCCTCTCGCTCGCGCAACCGTGTGTTGCTATCAACGAGCGGTACGGCTTACCTCTAGAGCGCGCCATGCTCAGCAAACATGCAGTTCACCTTACGTGGATCCTTTCGACCGCGCCTGCCATGGAATTGGAAACATTCGGCGCTTTTTTGGCGCACGAACGTTGTCCGCAACTACAGACTCGAAAGAAGCAATGTTCAAGTTTAACAGATACGCCTACTGATTGCCGCTTTCTCTTAATAAAAGCGCAAATCACTTTACGAATCGTTTGGTGTCATCTTAGTAGGTAGATTACGCGCCTTGCACGAAAAAATAACCACGCGAAGACGTTTGTAAGAATTTTGAAAGCATTTCTCTCTGTTTTGATAGCTTTTTGTCAACGAAAACGTCCGTTTTGATAGCTTTTTGATAGCGACGTTTTTTAAGATGCCTTGCATGTTACAGACAGAGTGCACATATCAGAAGAAGCGATCGGCACCTAAGCATGCCTCGATTTCTTTTGCATGCGCGCAGCTCAAAGACGTGGCCCTTGAACTCGCCTGGCCCACCCGCTGCGCGATATGCGACGCGCCCGGCGCTCTGGTCTGCGACACCTGCAGACAAGCCTTGCGGTTTTGGGACCCTTGGCTTGCCTGCGCAACGTGTGGCGCGCCCTTCGGGTTCAGGCAATGCTGCGAATGTAATTCTTTCACACGCGCGCGCCGCGGACAAACGGAAGAGCCGCTGTTTTGCTCAAGCGCCGTGCTGTTCAGCGAAGAAAGCGGCTCGATCATCCGCTGCTATAAAGATGCCGGAGAGCAACGCCTTGCTGCGTTCATGGTTGACGCCATGCAGCATGCTCTTTCCCACGAAAAATGGGAGTCCTTCGATGCGGTGACGTTTATTCCCGACTCATACGACGCTTACCTGCGCCGCGGGTTTGACCATATGGAGGCAATCGCGCGCAAGATTGCCCGCGCGGCTGATTTGCCATTCCTGTTCGCTTTTGAACGGCCGCAAGCCCAAGACCAGCGAAAACTCTCGCAAAAAGAGCGCTGGGGCAACATCGATAACGCATTTGACTTGCGCCTTTCGCAACAAGCGCTCAGCCTGCCCAGGCGCATATTGATTGTAGACGACGTGATGACCACCGGTGCCACACTTCGTGCAGCAGCGCACGCGCTTGAAAAGAAAGGAGTCGCCCATGTTGAGGGACTGACGTTTGCCCGCGTTGTTTGAGGGAGCTGCACCCGCGCAGCAGCGCGCAATCGCAATGCAGCACCGTTGCGCACAAGGCCTGCCGCCCCGCGCAACGTGGCGGTACGCGGTGTCACCCGGCGAGCGATTGCCCGGAGTCCCAGCAGCCCTTTGTCCGGCATCGCAAAGTGCTCTTGCTGTAATCCACCAACCTCTTCCCCGTGAAAGCGGCTGCCCTACGATACAATAAGAGCATATGTGTACAAACAACGGAAAGGTGCCCTATGGACGCGTACAAGCAAGAGTTCATTGAGTTTATGGTTCAAAGCGACGTATTGAAGTTTGGCGACTTCACCCTGAAAAGCGGACGTAAATCGCCGTTTTTCATGAACGCGGGCGCTTACGTGACGGGCGAACAGCTCCTGAAGCTGGGCCGCTATTATGCGCAAGCCATCGAGAAGACGTACGGCCTGGATTTCGACGTGGTGTTCGGACCTGCTTACAAGGGCATTCCGCTGTCGGTTATTACCGCCATTGGCCTGCACGAGCTATACGGCAAGGAAGTTCGCTACTGCTCGAACCGCAAGGAAGCGAAAGACCACGGTGCCGATGCGGGTATGCTTTTAGGCAGCGATTTGCACGACGGCGACCGCGTGATTATCGTGGAAGACGTCACTACGTCGGGCAAATCCATTGATGAGACGTATCCTATTCTGAAGGCTGCTGCCGATGTTGAAGTAAAAGGCCTGATGGTGTCTTTGAACCGCATGGAAGTTGGCAAGGGCGGCGTGAAATACGCGCTGGAAGAAGTTTCCGAGAAATACGGCTTCCCCACTGCTGCCATTGTGGATATGGCCGAAGTCACCGAGTACCTGTACAACAAGGAATGCTGCGGTCGCGTGGTCATCAACGATGAAATCAAGACCGCAATTGACGAGTACTACAAGATTTACGGCGCAAAAGCCTAGTTTTTATTTACTAAAGCTTGGTGCTCGAGTTCGAAATCGAGCACCAAGCTTCTTAAAACCCGCAGGTCAGCGCAACCTAGAGCTGCTTTGCGGAACCCGTACGACGGGCAGCTTCGGCAACAGCAGCAGCAACCGTATCGGCCACGCGCATATCCAGCGCCGAAGGAATGATGTACTCAGGCTTCAGCTCTTCATCGGAAACCAAGCCGGCAATGGCATATGCGGCGGCAAGCTTCATATCGTAGTTGATGTCGCGCGCATGAGCATCCAAGGCACCGCGGAAGATACCCGGGAATGCCAGCACGTTGTTGATCTGGTTCGGCATATCGGAGCGACCCGTGCCCATAACCTTCACACCGGCGGCAATGGCGTCGTCATACATAATCTCGGGCTCGGGGTTTGCCATAGCAAACACAATCGGATCGGCCGTCATAGTCGCAATCATCTCGGGCTTCAAAACGCCTGCGGACGAAACGCCTACGAACACATCGGCACCCTGCAACGCGCGCGCCAGATCGCCTTCAATGTTCTCGGGGTTCGTGATGTCGCACAGATCCTTCTTGTAACCTTCCGTGCAGCCCTTACGACCGTGGTGCAGAATACCATTGCGGTCAACAGCAACAACGTTCTTCACGCCCGCCGTAAGCATCATCTTGATAATAGCCGTACCTGCAGCGCCCGGTCCGTTCAGCACCACCTTGATATCGGCAATGTCCTTGCCCACAACTTTCAGCGCATTCAGCAAAGCGGCAGTAACAACAATGGCGGTTCCGTGCTGGTCATCGTGGAAAACAGGAATATCCAGTTCGGCCTCAAGGCGCTGTTCGATCTCAAAGCAACGCGGCGAACCGATATCTTCCAAGTTCACACCACCGAAAACAGGGGCGATAAGCTTCACGGCATGGATGATTTCTTCGGTATCCTGCGTGTCAAGGCAAATCGGGAACGCATCGACGTTACCAAAGCGTTTGAACAGAACAGACTTGCCCTCCATAACGGGCATGGCCGCGGCGGCACCGATATTGCCCAGGCCCAAAACAGCGCTGCCATCGGAAACAACAGCAACAAGATTGCCCTTGGCGGTGTATTTATACGCGTTATTCGCATCGTTATGAATCTCCACGCACGGCTGGGCAACGCCAGGAGTGTACGCAACGCTCATATCGTCAGCCGTCTCAACCGGAACCTTGCTGGCAACCGAAATCTTGCCATGATGCTGCTCGTGCAGTTTCAGTGCCTCGGCATAGTAATCCATGAAAACCTCTCCTTGTACTTGTACCTGTACCTGATTCGCTTGAATGAGATACGTCCGCATTTGCTCTTCCGTATTGTAGGTATCTTTTTCGCGCACGTGAGAAGAAATTCCTGCTGACCGCGAAATCGACAAGAAAGCAACAATCAGCGGCCCCAGTCAACAGAAACGAAACGAATCACGCGCAGCCGCAATGCAAGCGCGAAAACGGTATACCGTGGGAAAAGCATCACGCAGGCGAAGGTATTGCAAAGAGAATCACGAACAAGTAAAGAAGGCATGCCATGTGCACATCAATCGCATTCAATGGAGCATCGGGAGCATTGTATTTCGGACGAAACCTTGACTGGGAAAGCGGATTTGGCGAAGTCCCCGTATTTACACCCCGAAACTGGAGCTGCACCTGGGCTTTTAATGGCGACCTGTCCAGAAACGACACACCAGCAGCTACGCAGGGATCGCAGGCTGCTTCGGCTCATGCAGACGCGCCGCATGCCGTGCTCGGAATCGGCATTGCCGCACAGAACACGCCTTTGTACTTCGATTGCATGAACGAGGCCGGCTTGGCCATGGGCGGCTTGCTGTTTGCCGGCTTCGCGCAATACGAATCAGAACCCGTAGACGGAAAGATCAACATTGCATCGTACGAATTCCCCCTGTGGGTCACGCGCAACTTCTCCACCGTAGACCAGGTGCTTGAACTGCTCAGCAAGGTGGCCATTATCGGCGCGCCTATCGCCGGCATGGACCCCACGCCGTTGCATTGGATGATCGCGGATAAGAACCGCTGCATTGTGGCGGAATATACCAAACACGGCATGCAGATCCACAATAATCCGGTGAACGTTTTGGCGAACCAGCCGACATTCGATTGGCACTTGGAGAATCTGCGCTCGTACTACATGGTTTCACCCGATGTACCGCAAGCAGCCCAGTGGGGCAACGCAACCCTGGATGCCTACGGAACGGGCGCAGGCATGCGCGCGCTTCCTGGCGATTATTATTCTACCTCGCGTTTCGTACGTGCCGCATACTTGAACGCCCACTACCCCGCTGTTGCATCCGAGCAGGAAAACGTCACGCGCCTGTTCCGCACGCTGCAGGGCGTTTCCATGATTGAAGGCGCCTCCCGCATGAAGAACGGCAACTTTGAGAAAACCATCTATACCTCGGGCTATTCGACAGAAACAGGAAGCTGCTACTACACCACGTACAGCGATTTTGCGCTGAAGCAGTGCGCTCTGGGCGATTTTGATGCCGAAGGCACCGAGCTTGTCACGGTAAAATTGTAGGACAACGTCAGTGCGACGGGCGTTAAGCTCTTTAGCGCCTGTCGTGTTTCGGCTGTCATAGGCGCACGTCTACTGACGGCAAAACGCCAACGCGCGCGCGAACGTTGCGTAATCACCTACGCGGTGCGCATCGCTTGCCACGTAATCAACAAGATCTTCGCGTAGCAAGGCGGAAGCAGTGCGACGACGCGCGTCGAACGCGCTACCTTCAATAAAGTTGGCGGAAAGTTGCAGATAGCAGCCCATATTTTTTAATTCCCGGGCGATATCGAGATTCTTTTGCACAGCGCGATAGCGCTCGGGATGCGCGATGATCACTTGCAAATCCATGCTCTGCAGCGAATAGATGAAACGCTGCCAATTCGTAGGCATGGCATCGTCGCTAAGCTCCAGCAAGAACAAGTTCGTGTCCCCGAGCGTGAACTCGGGGGCGCGCTCAATGCCCAACTCAAAAAGCTTGCGCCAATTCACCTCATACCCAAGTTGCAACGAAATCCCCAGGTCATTGGCATATTTTTCCATCTCCGAAAAAGCTGCGCGGATAAGCAAACGATCAAAAGAACTCCAACGGCAATGAGGCGTGCACATGATGATGTCAATCCCCTGCTTTTTTGCCGCGCGCAGCATATCGCGCGACTCCGTAACAGAACGCGCGCCGTCATCGACGCCCGGAAGGATATGACAATGTAGGTCGAACACGCATGTGCTCCTTTGCCGTTTTCCCGCGTGCCAGCAGGAGCGCTATTTCTTGAACGCACCCGGAGCAAAGGGATTTTCGGACTTCGCGCCACCACCCGCAGCATTCGCGCCCGCGGCACCAGCGCCCATTCTTGCGGCACCCGCACCGCCAGCCGCACCAGCGCCCGTCGCAGCCGTTGCGCCCGCAACGCCCAGCTTCTCGGCGGAATGGCTTGCACGCGACGAAACACGACGGCTCGCCGGCGCCTGCATTTGCTCCTGCGCCGCATCCACACTTACGCCAACGCGACGCGCCCACTCCACAACGTTATCCTCGTCGAACTCGCGCCGGCTTGCGGGTGCAGGCGTATCTTGTTCCGAAGCGTCATCGCCCGCTGCGTGCGTACGCTTCTTTTTGATGCGCTTGTTCTCTTCGTTGTAGTAGTAATAATAGTAGTAATCGTCGTCGCCTTTCTGGGCAAACGTGAGCACCAAGCCCAAAACACGCGCATTCGCGGCATCAAGCTGGGATAGCGCATCCGCAACAGCGCGCTTTTTTGCCATGCGCTGACGAACGACCAGTGCCACGCCATCGGCTAACGTAGAGACCACGGCGGCATCCACGAACAGCGACAACGGCGGCGTATCGATAACCACGTAATCGAACGCGTTGCGCAGCGTGGCCATAAGCGCCGCGAAACGCTTTGTTGACAGCATATCCGAAGGATTCGCTACATTCGGCTCGCAGTCAAGCAGGTACAAGTTCGGCTGCGCCGTTTGCGTTACGGCGCGTTTCAGCGGAACACGACCCGAAAGAACCGCATAGATGCCCGCGTTCGTGCGCATACCCAAAACACGTCCCACGCTGCGGCGACGCATATCACAATCCATAATCAGCGTGCGCTTGCCCGAACGCGCCATGGCCATGGCAAGGGCAATGGCGGTCGTCGTTTTACCCTCGTCAACGCCCGTGCTGGTAATCACAATGGTCTTTACCGGCTCGTCCACGCTTGCAAAACGGATATTGGCAAGTAGCGTTTCGCTCTGATGCGAAAGCTCGTTGAGATCTATAGGAAGAAACTTCTTCTGGTTCTTCTTCGCCATGGCTATTTCACCTTCTTCAGCTCAGGCATGGTGCCTAAAACAGGCAGGCCAAACAGTTCTTCGGCTTCTTCGCGCGATTTTACCGTGGTGTTCAGCATGTCCATAAGTACCACAATGGCAACGGCCACAAACAGGCCCGCCAGAAAGGCGACGGCCAGATACATCTTGCGATTGGGGCCACTCGGAATGTCAGACGACGTTGCATCGTCAACAATGTTGACCGCCTTCAAGCCCATGGTCTCCACCGAGCACGAGGCCGTGTTCTTGGCAAATTCATTTGCAACGCGCGCCGCAGCCGCGGGATCGTTCGCCGTAACCGTAAGCGTGATAACGCGGTTCGTAGTGGCGTTTTTAACGCCCAGCGTGTAATCCTTCAAATCCTTCATTCCCAGGGCTTTCGCCGTGGCGTTGCGCACTTTAGGCGTATCGGCAATAACGGCAATGTCGTTTGCAAGCTGCTGAGACGCCGCTGTATCGGAGCTGGTTGCATAGGATTGATCCTGCGAAATTTGCGACTGAGTCAAAACATAAAGCTGCACTTCAGAGGTATAAACATCTTCCATAAAACCAAAAGCATAAATGCCCGTTGCCAGCGTAAAGGCAACAGGAAGCGCAATGACCAGCGCCAGCCTCTTGCGCAGAAGCTGCAGGAGTTCAAGTAATGTCATGGAGAAAAAGCCCTTTCGTCAAAATGATAGACGTCATACTACCTGTTCTTCACACCAGTTTCAACCCGTATGGAACGGCTGGCGGGAAACTGCCGCAAAACGGCCTGTATTCATATAGAAACAATGGTACCTTATCCCTTTTTACATGGCTATCCGTCATACGGCCATCCATCGGTCACGCATCGATAAACCCGAAACGACACATATAGTTTAAGAATACACCGAGACGCATTCGTTATGCACCCAAGAATATGAAAGATCGCAATAGGACAAAAAATCGCTATAAGCTATAATGAGATGCTGCACAAAAACAGGGGGGATTAATACGCAGGCATGAATAGCAAACTGAAGAAGATTCTTTGCAATGGGGCCTTCCTTTTGCTTTGCATTGGCGTGTCGGTCTACTTCGTGTTATCGGGCGAAGATTTCGGCGCCTTAGTGAGCTATATCCGCAGTTCGTCCCAAGTTTTCTGGATTGCCGGATTTGCGTTGGTCATTGCGTTTATCCTATGCGAGTCCGTTATCATCTTCTATCTGCTGCGCGCGTTCGGCGATGCTCCGCAGCTTTCCCACTGCTTTTTGTATTCTTTCGTAGGGTTCTTTTTCAGCTTGGTCACACCCACTGCATCGGGCGGACAACCCATGCAGCTCGTGTTCATGAAACGCGACGGCCTAAGCCTTACCCGCTGCGTTATTGCGCTGCTCATTGTGACCATCGCGTACAAGTCAGTGCTTGTTTTAGTTGGCATCCTGGTATTGTTCGCCTGTCCGCCGTATATCGCTCCCCTGCTGGAGCCCGCCATGGGGTGGATCTACCTGGGAATAGTATTGAACGTTATCTGCGTGGGCGCCATGCTTGCGCTGGTTCTTGCCCCTTCCGTTGCGAAAACTATCGTGTTTACCGCGCTACGAATCGCACGGAAATTTGTAGCGGAAGAACGCGTTAACCGTTGGCAAGCGCACCTCACGCAATCGCTTGAGAACTACAAGGAAGCCTCGCGCTTCGTGCGCGAGCACCGCATTGTCACGCTCAACGTTATGCTCATCACGATTGTGCAGCGTTTTTTGCTGTTCGCCGTGACGTATGTTGTGTTGCTCTCGTTTGACGTGAGCAACCTTTCCCTTTTGGATGCAACGCTGCTGCAAGGCAGCATTTCCCTTTCCGCCGATATGCTTCCCCTGCCGGGCGGATTAGGCATTTCCGAGCATCTTTACAACGTAATGTTCCAGCCCATTTGCGGGCAATTAACCGCCCCCACCTTGGTAATAAGCCGAGGGCTCAGTTTTTACGCCCAGCTGCTGGTATGCGCGGTGTTTTCCGCCGTGGCATACCTGGTGGTCTTTGGCGCAAAGAAAGGTAATGAAAAATGATCGGCTACTATAACTACACGGTTGTCCTGACGTTTATGAGTTTGATTTCCGCTCTGGTTGGCATAACGCTTTCCATCGACGGAGTCCATTTAGGCGCAATCGCCTGCCTGGCGCTTTCCGGCTTCTTCGACATGCTCGATGGCCCCGTGGCGCGTACGAAAAGCGACCGCAGCCACGACGAGCGTCTGTTCGGCATTCAGCTTGACTCGCTGTGCGACCTGGTGGCGTTCGGTGTGTTCCCTGTGGTCATCTGCTTCAACTTGGGCGTAAAGGGCCCCATTGGATTTGTCGTGCTCATCTACTTCGCGGTGTGCGGCGTTATCCGCCTGGGATATTTCAACGTGCGCGAAACGAATAATTTCTTCTCGGAAGAAGTCCACGAGAAAATTTTTATCGGTCTGCCTATCACGTCAATCGCCGTGGTTTTGCCCCTGGTCTATCTCCTAAGCACGTTCATGACCGACCAAGCATTCATTGTGGTGCTGCATTTTGTTCTGCTTATTGTAGGAACGCTGTTCATTGGAAACTTCCAGGTGCACAAGCCGAAACTACGCACGCTCATTATTTTCTGCGTGTTGGTGGCAATTGCTATTGCTGCAGTTGCGATTATCGACTTCCCGCACTTGATTTTTGAGCTGTAGACGGGAAACGCGAGCACATGACGGATACAACAACGGCAGCTGCGGCTGGCGCAGGCGAAGGCACGGCGAAGGGTTCCGTGACAGGAGCTGCGGCTGGCGCAGGCGAAGGCGTAGCGAAGGGATCCGCAACGGAAGCAAGCGCCGCTTGCGAAACGGCGACCTGCGAAACAACCCGCAAGAACACGAACGCCGCAACGTGCGGCCCCGCGGCAGAGGCAAGCAAGCCGCAAAAGCCCGACGCGCAGGAGCGCTTCCTGCGTTGGCTGTACACCTCGGTGCCAGGACGCGCATTATTGCCCCTGATCACGCGCCCCTTCATAACGAAGTTGGGCGGTGCCGTGATGAACAGCGCGCTTTCGAAACGTGCGATTCCGGGCTTTATTCGCAACAACAACATTGATATGAGCGATTTTGAAGAGCGCTCGTATCGATCATACAACGACTTCTTCACGCGCAAGATTCTGCCGGGCAAGCGCCCCATCTGCGCCGATGAGAGCACGCTTATCTCCCCGTGCGACGCGCTTCTTTCCGCATATGCCATAGAGCACAACGCGCGCTTTCAAATCAAGGGAAGTTGCTACACGCTACCCGAACTTCTGCGCGATGATGCGCTAAGCGAGCGCTTCACAGGTGGCACGCTCTTGCTGTTCAGGCTTACGGTGCGCGACTATCATCGCTACTGCTATGCGGCGTCGGGCACGAAAAGCGAAAACGTACTAATCCCCGGCGTCTTTCATACGGTCAACCCGCTTGCTGCCGCCACGCGTCCGCTCTATAAAGAGAACACGCGCGTATATGGCCTGGTAGAAACCGAGAAGTTTGGTACGCTGCTTCAAATGGAAGTCGGTGCGCTCATGGTGGGAAAAATCGTGAACGACTGCCCCGAAGCATGCGCTGTTGAACGCGGCTGCGAAAAAGGGCACTTCGAGTTCGGCGGGTCCACCATCATCGTGCTGCTTGAGCCGGGCGTGGCGCAGATAGACGAAACGTATTTCCAAAATACCGCGCAAGGCCAGGAAACGCCTGTGCGCTACGGTCAAGCAGTGGGCGTCTCGCTTGGCGTTAAAAAGTGATGGCGTTAAAAAGTGACGGGGTCTTTTTAACCTCGCGCATCCCCGCCGGTGCAAGCGTCCCTGAAGAGCAGAGCATCTTGTCAAAAATCGAGCGCGAAAACACCGGAATCGACGGTTCGGGGCAGGTCAGGGGTGCGGATAAGGCCGCCATGAACCCTTCAGCCTCCTCGCACCCAGCAAAAGCCCAGGTCGCAAAATCCTCTTGGCGGCTTCGAACACGACATTCCCTTCTCCACCTGCCCCGAATCGTCGATTTGGGCGTATTTGGACAGAAAAAACGACAACATGCCGTCGATGAACCAAAAACAAGTAATAAAACTCGGCGAAGCAGCCAACAAGCCCAATCGCGCGCGCCAAAGCCCAACATGCCGCCAACAAGTCCAAGTACGCGCGCCCTGCCTTTGTCAACGATACGAAGGCGGCTCCAGAGCAGGCTGGCCCGGAGCCACCTCGAAAAAGGAAGGAATTGTTGACAAAAGGTGGGGTAATTTGTCAACAAACGAACGAGCTAGATAGCCTCACCCCAGCCGAGCAGGGCGGCGCGCTGGATGGCGAACGCGTCCTGCGCGTCGACCGCGCCGTCGGGCGCACCCGCCGGTCCCGTCACATCGGCGCGAGAGCGCATCCACGCAAGATCGTGCCGCTCGGCGTGCCCGCCGTTCGCGATATCGTAGGCGATCTGCACGTCCACGATGTTCAGCAGGCCGTTGCAGTTGACGTCGCCGCGGCCCAAGGCGAAATACCCGGGATGAACTGCGCCGTCATCGAGGCGGGCGTACGCCGCGTCCACATGCGCCGCGTCGAATGCCGTGCCCGCGCCGCCGCTGAGCGCCGCGCAGCCCTGGAACATGTTCTCGGAAGCCGCCGCCGCGGGGATGCCCGGGAACCCTTCCGCGACGTAGACCCTCCTGAGCTCGCCGCAGTTGCCGAACATCATCGACGCGTCCGCCACCTGGGAGAAATCGAGACCCGAAAGATCGACCGCCAGCAGCGATGAGCACCCTGCGAGCATCTCCTTCATATTTGTAACGTTCGAGGTATCCAGAGCAGAAAGATCGACCGTCTCAAGCGACTCGCAGTTGAAGAACATCCGGTATGCACTCGTTACACGGGAGGCATCAAGGCCTGAAAGGTCCGCAGAGCTGAGCTTCCGGAACTTCCAAAACATATAATCGCAGGTGACGGTAGATACACCGGGCTCAACTCGCGCAGAAGTGACCCAGCTGGCACCGTAATCCCAGGGACACGTCTCCTTCCACGACCACGCTTCCAGGGTGCCACGAGGCACGCCGGGCACCGGCCTGAAGATGAGCGTCGCAGTATCATCAATCGTCCATTCGCAAGAGCCGGACAGGGTCCACCCTTCCGTTGTCTGCGGATAAACGAACGTCTCGACGCCCGATGTT
>CAKUOV010000038.1 GCA_934670115.1 uncultured Eggerthellaceae bacterium | reverse complement strand
CGCCGCCAGATTCAGATGGCGTACAATCAGGAGCATGGCATTCAGCCGCAGACCATCCGCAAGGCCATCAACGACATTATGTCGTACGTGACCGACGAGGCGGGTTCGCGTTCGGCCGATGAGGTGAATGCCGAGTTGGCGGAATTCTCGCGCGATCAGATTATGCGCATGATTTCGTCGCTGGAAGAAGAAATGGCGGCGGCATCGGCAAGTATGGATTTCGAGGAAGCAGCGCGTCTTCGTGACCAGGTGGTTCGCTTGCGTTCCCAGGTGGAAGGCGAAAGCGAAGCGGACGTGCTGGCGAAGTTGAAGAAAAACGCCCGCAAGGGTAGTGCGTTCGGTAATCGCAAGAACGCGGCGTACGGTGGAGCGCGGCGTTCGTAGGCCGGCGGGCGGCGGGAACGGTTGCGGCTGGTACTGGCGGTGCGATTGTCGGCTGCTGCCGCGTGGGGTGCGACTTGCTCCCGATAGTGTGACCAGGAGAAACGCGCTGCGACCGTGGCTGTGACTGGCGATGTCGCTTCGCGCGGGCGAAATGTTGACAAAAGGTGGGGTAATTTGTCAACAATGGATGTTGGTTTTGAGTGAGTAAGGTGGGGCAATGCTTGAGGTAAGCAATGTTTCCGTTCCTCTAGATGGGGCGCTTCCGCAGGGCAAGCACGTGTTGTTCCAGGCGGTGGCGGATAAGCTGAAGGTGCCGGTTGAATGCATCGATACGGTGCGCATCCTGAAGAAAAGCGTGGACGCGCGCAAGAAGAGTGCCGTCCATTTCGTTATGACGCTGGCGGTCGCGCTTACCTCGGAAAGCCAGGAGATGGCGCTTATCTACCAGGCAAACGTTAAAACGGATTCCGCGATTGTCATCAACGAGCGTCGCGGTCCTGCTTCCATGTTCGATATGCGCGCAGGAAGCGATGTGAAAGCGAGCGTCCCCGTCTCGAAATTTGTTGTTTCCAGCTTGCCGGAATCGCTGCTTCCGCAGGATTACGAGCGACCCGTGGTGGTGGGCTCGGGTCCGGCGGGTCTGTTCGCAGCGCTTTATTTGGCGCGCGCGGGTTTGCGTCCGTTGCTGGTAGAGCGCGGTGCAAGTGTGGATGAGCGCGTTGCCGCGGTGGAGCACTTCGAGAAAACGGGCGAGCTTAATCCTTCGACAAACATCCAATTTGGCGAAGGTGGCGCCGGCACGTTTTCCGATGGCAAGCTGACCACGAATACGAAAAACCCGCTTACAAAGACGGTTCTGGAGTGGTTTGCCCAGGCGGGGGCGCCGGAAGAGATTCTGGTTGATGCAAAACCCCATATTGGCACCGATAAGCTGCGTGCCGTGGTAAAAACGCTGCGCGAGCAGATTATCCAGCACGGCGGTGAAGTGCATTTCAATTGCCAGTTGGTTGACCTGGAGTTTTGCGACAACGTGCTTACGAGTGTCGTGTTGGAAGATATGGTGCGCGACACGCGTCAGAGCATCCCCGCTTCGGCCGTTATCTTGGCGTGCGGTCATTCTGCGCGCGACACGTTTGCGCTGCTGCAGGAAAAAGGTCTGTTCATGGAACGTAAACCGTTCTCGGTGGGCGTGCGCATCGAGCATCCGCAACGCATGATCAACCAGGCGCAGTACGGTGATTTCGCGGATCATCCCGCATTGGGTGCCGCTGACTACAAGTTGTCGGCGCACCTGCCGAACGGACGCGGCGTGTACACGTTTTGCATGTGCCCGGGTGGTCAGGTGGTGGCGGCTGCCAGCGAAGAGGGCGGCGTGGTGGTCAACGGCATGAGCGTGCACGCGCGCGATGGCGAAAATGCGAACAGCGCCGTTCTGGTGAGCGTTGAGCCTGCCGATTTCCCGGGAACGGACCCCCTGGCGGGTGTGGCGTTCCAACGCGACCTGGAGCAAGCCGCTTACCAGCTGGCGCAGAAAAACGGGGGAGCACCGTATGCGGCACCTGCCCAGCGCGTAGGTGATTTCCTGCGTGCATCGCAGGCAAGGAAGTCGAAAAAGACTCCCGCGCACAAAGGCGAGCATGTGTCCTGCGCACCGGTAACGCCCACGTACGCGCGCGGCGTTGCGTGGAGCGATCTGCATGAATGCCTGCCCGATTTCGTGGCGCAATCCTTGGAGCAGGCGCTTCCCCAATTTGACCGTCGAATCAAGGGGTTTGCCAGCGACAACGCCGTTATGACTGCCGTGGAAACGCGCAGTTCAAGCCCTGTTCGCTTGGTGCGCGATAGCGGTTCGCTTCAGGCGTTTTTCAATAACGGCGAAGTGGCTGCAGCAGGCGTGTATCCTTGCGGCGAAGGAGCCGGTTATGCGGGTGGCATCATGAGCGCTGCGGTTGATGGCATTCGCGTTGCCGAAGCGGTTGCGCGCGACTTGAGTCCCCTTGACTTGCAGGCATATGCACGCGACGTGAGTACGCCAGGGATAACGGCCATTCCTTGCCAGGGGCGCAGTAGTAAGGGGGCTCGTTTCGCCGAATCGCGGAAAACGGACAGCGAGGCATCTTCGGACGACTCCGACCCTGGTGGTGCTGCCGGCAATGTTTCTGCTGGCGCGCTGGGTGCCGCCAAAGACGCGGTGGCGAGTGCGACGGTTGCGGCAGCAGGCGCAACGGATGCAGTAGACGCGCAGGTGGCAAGCGCAGCGGCGGACGACACGACTGCCGCACGTGCCACCGTTGTCGAAAAAACGTACACCGACAACACGGGTGCGCGCTTTACGTATCGCGAGCTTGCCGATGGCACACTGCGCATGATGAGCTGCGAAAACACTGCTGACCAGGTGATATGTGATGCATATGTCGAAGGACAACTTGTATCTGAAATAGATTCGCGCGCGCTTTTGGGAGTCAGCAGCCTGCGCACCCTGGCGCTTCCGGCAGGTGTTCGTCGCGCTCAAGCGGGGCTTTTGCGGCGGCTTCCCAGCATTGAGACGCTCGTTTTGCCCGATGCCATGGCATCGCTTGATGCGGCGCTGATCTCATCGCTTTCCCGGATAGAAACGCTGCAGTTGCCCGCAATGCTCGCGCGCGTGCCCATGGGACTTTTCCGCTCGACTAGCATCCGCGTGCTGCGCATTGGCCGAAATACGCGCGATATTGCCCAAGGAACGTTTGCGGATACAACGCTCGAGCGGGTGGAAATTGACCCCCATAACCCGTGGCTTTCTACCGATGGCCAGGGCATTTACCGCAAAAGCGATGGAGCGCTGCTGTCGCTTGCGGTTAACGTGTCCCATTATCGGGTCAGGAAGGGCTGTCCGCGCATCTGCCATAAAGCATTCGCGAACAGGGAAGACTTGCTTTCGGTGGAGCTGCCTGAAAGCGTGGGCGTGATTGAGCCGTTTGCGTTCTTCCGTTCGGGATTGCGCTCGTTTACGGCGCCTGTGTCGTTGCGTGCGATCGAGCGCCGCGCTTTCGCGCTGTGCGAGCAGCTGCAGGAAGTGCGCTTGAACGAAGGGCTGCATGCAATAGATGAAGAAGCGTTCGCAAACACGGCATTGCGCGAAATTGAGCTGCCGGCCTCGCTGCAAGCCTTGGGTGGGCGTTTTTGCGGCACTCCGCACGTGGTCGTTTGCGAAGACGGCAGTGAGAAGTTTCTTCCCGAAGTGCGCATAGCGCCTGGTAACGCGCATTTTCTTATTGATGACCAGCAAGGCTTGTATCAACGCACGGAACAGGGTTTGATTTTCGTGGAGCTTCTGAACAGCAGCGCAAAGGAGTACGCTCTTGATCCGCGCACCAGGGCCATCGCGCCCGGCGCCTTCGCACGTCAGGCGAATCTTGTGTCAGTTGAGCTGCCTGCTTCGCTTCAGGATATTGGCGCGCAGGCATTTTCGGGCTGCTCGTCGCTTGCGCGCTTGGAAGGGTCTCCGGCGTTGCGCAGCATTGGAAACGGTGCGTTTTCCGGCACGGCGCTGCAAACGTTGTACCTTCCCGTCACCATGGAACGCTTGGGAAAAAATGCGCTTGTCGTGCGCGAAGGGACCGGATTTGTGCCGCCGCGTTTGATTGCCCAGGTGGAACTTGATCCGCAATGCCCGACGTTTTTCTTCGATAATCAGTTTCTTTGTCAGCGCCTTGCATCGGGCGGCGTTGCGGCAATCATGTATTGTGGGGAAGACAGGCACGTGCATATTCCCGATTGCGCAACGGAAGTCCGAGCGTTTTGCCTGGTAAACGTTGATAATCTGGAGTCAATTGAGACGCATGACGGCATTGCGTTTTACGGCACGAACTGCTTTTTGAACACGCAGATTCCGCATACGGTGACCGTGAATCTGAACAAGCAGCCTCTTCAGGGGCATCGTCGTATTGTGCTGCAATACCCGAATAACTCAACGGGGCGTGATGCGCTGCGACAATCGTTCACTTCGCGTAATTACCTGCCAGGCGCCGGGTTCAACGAACACGGTTTCTCCCGGATGATGTGGGGTGGCTCGCCCGACAACGACAAGGATGAGACTTGCTTGCCGTCTTTGTCCCACAATCGGGCTCCCGGTCTGTCGTCTCTTGTTCAGGCTCTTACGGGCAATGCGTCCGCGGCAGACGAAGGGGGGTCGGCAACGCAAACTTCTTCGCAGCTTGAGGCAGGCGCGTGGGACGCTGCTGCTGCCCTGAGATGTTCCGACGAGGCGATGTATTGGTGTCCCAGCACGTTGCGTTCAATGGCATACGCACTGGGACGCTTGAGCGATCCGCTTTTCTTGGGGGAGGAATCACGAACCCGTTTCGAGCCGATGATTGCGCGGCGATTGGGCGAAGTAGTGCGCATCTTCGCGCGAAATAATTACCTGCAAGGCTTTGATCAGCTCTTTTCTTTGGAATTCATCACGAAAGAGAATGTGGTTGAGATGATTGACGTTGCGGGAAACGTTGATAACGTAGAAGTGACAAGCCATTTGTTCGAGTTGCGGCGGCGCTTTTTCGGCTACGATGTGATGTCGGAGTTCGATTTATAGGCACTTACGGGCGAAGCACAAAGACGGCGTATTCCTGGTAGGGGATTCGATTGGTAAGGCGGCGTATATGGCGCATGAAAACGAAACACTGCATTTCTCGTTGCCGGTAGAGGCGCATCAGCAGTATGTGGGGCTGGGGCCGCGGCAAGGTGCGGGTCAGGCGCCTGCGGGTCAGTCGTTGCAGGCGGGTCAAGCGTTCGCTGGGACGTCGCTCCCAGGTCAACCTGCTGGCGAGAATCAGCCCGCCTATGACGGGCCTACGTACGATGACGTCATCAACGCCTTGGCGCTTGACGTTGTTGGCGAGGCGCGCATGAAGCTCATGATGGCGTTTCGCTTTCTGAACACGGCGCTATGGAAGATGCCAACGGTGGTAAGCAGTCATCCCATGGCGCTGGCCACCGATGGAAAACAGCTGGTGGTAAGCCCGCTTTACACCATCGCGCGCTTTCAAGAGGGCATGAATGAGATTACGCGCGACTACCTTCATCTGCTGCTGCATTGCGTGTTTCGCCATCCGCTTGATGAAGAGCACATCAATGCGGCGGCGTGGTCGCTTGCGTGTGACGT
Organism: uncultured Eggerthellaceae bacterium; assembly: GCA_934670115.1. Lineage (GTDB taxonomy): Bacteria > Actinomycetota > Coriobacteriia > Coriobacteriales > Eggerthellaceae > CAKUOV01. Next base: position 18,444 of record CAKUOV010000038.1, on the reverse strand, counting down.
GGTGGTTGAGTCCATTGCGCTGGAAATGACGGAGCAGCGGTGCGTGTGTGCCAACGACGCGCAGCGGCGCGAAGAGATTGCCGCGATTCAGAAGGATTTGGGGCATCTTTCGCCCGCGAAGCTCTACCGTATTTTCGCCGATGCCGAGGCAGGTGGCGCGCGGGCGCGCCAGGCGGGATTCAATCCTGCACGTGTTTGGGATTTGCGTCAGCTGTTCCAGCGCGATTGCCACGATGCATGGGCAAACGTGCGGCACAGTCGCGAAGGTGAACAGAAAAGCGAAGATGACCAGGGGATTCGTAAGCGAAACTTGTCGGATAGGTTGCAAGATAAGCCCGAAGATACGTTTGAGGACGACCAGCAAGAGCGCAACGGCGAAGGCGATGCTACGTCGCTTGATGACTTAGAAAACGCTTCTGTAAGCGAAAGCCAAGGCGATCAGCAAGAAGACGATGCTGCGAACCAAGGTGGCGCGCAAACGGGAAGCGAGCGGCAGACGCCGCGCGATACGGCGGAAGATACCGAGCAAAGCGATGAGCAACTTGCGGGCGGGTCGGCGCCCCAGGAACCCACATCGGCTGAAGAAGAGGCTTCCGATTCCGAAGGCGAAGGTGCGCCTCAGCCCAGAGATGACGCTCCCAACAACGAAGCCGCCGATGCCAGCGCAGACGACTCCGACTCTTTCGCGGCCGACGCGGACGACCCCGATGACCCTGACGAGTCCGAGCGCGCTGCCCAGGAGCAACAGCTTCGCGAACAGCTTGAGCAGCAGCGTCAGGAGTGGGAAGATATTGCGAAGCAAATAGAAATGGACCTGCAGTCATTCTCGCAAGGCAAAGGCGATAACAGTAAGGCGCTTTCGCAGAACCTTGTCATTGCGAACCGTCGCTTGGCAAACTACCACGATTTCCTGCGGCAATTCGCCACCATGGGCGAGGACATGAAGATAAACGACGACGAATTCGACTACATCTACTACACGTACGGCATGGATACGTATGGGAACATGCCGCTCGTGGAGCCGCTGGAGTACCAGGAAAGCAACCGCGTGCGCGAATTCGTGATTGCGCTGGATACGTCCGGCTCGTGTTCGGGCGAGCTCATCCGCAACTTCGTGACGCGCACCTACGATATCCTGCGCGAAAGCGAAGGGTTCGGCGATAAAGTTAACATTCACCTTATCCAGTGCGACAATAAGATACAAGCGGATTTGAAGATTGAAAACGTGCAGGATCTGGAGAAATATTGCCAGCAGTTCCAGGCGTTCGGCTTCGGCGGCACAGATTTCCGCCCTGTTTTCGAATATGTCAACGAGTTGTGTGACCAGGGAGAATTTGAAAATCTGCGCGGGCTGATCTACTTCACTGATGGGCTGGGCACGTTTCCTACGACGCCGCCCGCGTATGAGACGGCGTTTGTGTTTATGGATGATGGTGCGTCGCGCATTGACGTTCCCCCGTGGGCAATGAAAGTCGTGATGGACGAAGAGGAGATTTTCGGGTTGTAGGTTTAAGCGGGCGTTTTAGGCAAGAAAAGGAGCGCACAGTGAATATAGCGCAAGCAAAACAGCATGTAAAAGATACGGTTGAGGCGTATTTGGCGAAAGACGACGAAGGCATGTACTGCATTGACCCATCGAAGCAGCGACCCGTTTTTCTTTTGGGCGCGCCGGGCATTGGCAAGACTGCCATTATGTCGCAGATTGCTCAAGAGCTGGGCATCGGCCTGGTCAGCTACTCTATGACGCATCACACGCGTCAGAGCGCGCTGGGGTTGCCGCTTATCGTCCATCATAATTACGAAGGCACTGAATACGATGCTTCCGAATACACGATGAGCGAGATTGTAGCCAGCGTATACGATTATATGGAACAAACAGGCGTTTCACGTGGCGTTTTGTTCCTGGACGAAATCAACTGCGTTTCCGAAACGTTGTATCCCAGCATGCTGCAATTCCTGCAGTTCAAGACGTTCGGGCGTCATCGTGTGCCCGATAACTGGGTGGTGGTGTGCGCGGGCAACCCGCCCGAATACAACAAGAGCGTTCATGAGTTCGATATTGTCACGCTTGACCGTCTGCGCAAAGTGGTGGTGGAGCCGTCGTTTGATGCGTGGCGCGCGTACGCCATTGACCACGACATTCACCCCGCCGTTTTGTCGTTTTTGGATCTGAAGAAGGAAAACTTCTATTCCGTGGTATCCACGCCGGCGGGTAAGCGTTTTGTGACGGCGCGCGGTTGGGAGGATTTGTCGGAAATCATCAAGCTGTTCGAGCGCATGGGCAAGAAAGTTGACCGCGATTTGATCGAGCAGTTCCTGCAAGACGATGACATTTCCGACCGCTTTGCCACCTACTACTTGCTGTTCAACAAGTACCGCTCCGATTACCAAGTTGAGTCTATTTTGGCTGGTCAAGCGAGCGAAGATATTGTACGACGCGCTCAGGATGCCAAGTTTGACGAGCGTCTTGCGCTTATGGGCCTTATGTTGGATGCGCTTTCGGGCTATGCTTCCGATGTGCTGCTGGCCGAAGACGTGTTGGCGCGCACGCGCGATGCGCTGCGCGATGCCCGTCCGCTGGTGGAAGGCGGCTCAAGCGTGGATGACGTGCTGGGCACCATGGTGCGCGAGCGCAAAGAGGCCTTGAAGCGTGCGAAGACGGCGGGAACTCTGGCGGCGCGGCGCGTGCGTCGTTTCATTGACACGCTGGAGGGCTTCATTTCCGATTGTGCGCTGGCAGGGGTTGAAAGCGGCCCCGATGCCTTCGCCGTGATTCATGGCGATTACCGCACGTGCGTGAGCGATTTCGAGCGTGCGATGAAGGCGGCAAGCGCGAAGATCGATGCTGCGTTCGCGTTTGTTGATGACGTGTTCCCCGAGGGAAGGGAATCGCTTGTGTTCGTGACCGAGCTCACGGCGCGCAAGGCAACATCCCAGTTCATCAACCACTTTGGCAACGAGAGCTACTATGCTCACAACGAAAGCATGCAGACCGATCAGCATGCGCGCGAGCTGCAGCAGCGCGCGGCGCAGCTGAATATCGATGCCAGCATGCTTGAGGGTGCGGCCAATAAGCGACCGGCGGTGCGCGAGCAGGCGAAAACGACTTCGGTTTCTGCGGGTGAGCCCGCGCCCCAGGCGGCTCAGGCAGAGTGCACGTGCGGAAAGGCTGCGCAACCTGCCTGCGATAGCATCGATTTAGCGGAGTACTATTCAGGAGCGCAGTTCGAATACGGGTTTGCGTCGCTGTGCAAAATGACGCTGCCGGATAACCTGGTGGGCAAGCGCGTTTTGGACATTGGCTGCCGCCGCGGCAAGGGCGTGTTCAAGCTTTCGTCGCGCGTGGGCGAATCGGGTTCCGTGATTGGCGTTGAGTGGGCGCAGGAGCATTTGGAAGAGGCGCGTCAGCGATCCGAGCGCGCGTGGCACGATACGGGCCTGCCCGAGAGCAACATGACGTTCTTGCACGGCTATCCGGAAGACTTGCTGGGTGCCGGCGTAGAGGAAAACAGCTGTGACATGGTGTTCGTCAACAGCGTGGTGAACTTGGCACTTGATCCCAAACGTGCTTTTCAGCAGATGTTCCAGGTTATGAAGCCCGGCGGCCTGCTGATTTGCGAGACCGTGGTTGCCGATGCGCCGCGCGATGAAGATGTTGTTTTGCATGCGCGTGAGCTGGGCAACAGCATTCAGGCGGCACCGTATAAGAGCCAGTTCGAGGCCATGCTTGCCAAGATTGGCTATGCGCGTCCCGAGTACAACGATGCACATGACGTGCTGCCTCAGCAAGGGTATAAGTCCAATTACGCCGTGGAAACAGCCGAAAGTGCCGAAGACGTGCGTTTCATTGCAACCGTTGTCCACCTGCGCAAACCCCGCGCCTAACAGCAGCGTTTTCAGGTGCTTTAGGTGTCGCGCTTTTGCAGCTTCGTAGCGTTACGCAGCTACCGTGGTGCTTGCGGTTTCGTGCTCTTCCTGCTCGGCGTGCTCCTTGCGGTTTTCGTTGTAGGGGAGCAGCAGCGCCAAACCAACCAGCGCGCAAATAGCCACGAAGATCGCCATGCCCTTGAAGCCGCTGTTCAGCGTTTGCTGATACGTTGCCTGAATTGCGCTGGCACAATCGTCCACTTCGGCCAAGTAGTTCGCTTCCGCTTCATCGAACATTGCGGGGATAGCGTCGCGCGCGGCTTTCATCTGGGCAATCGTTTCGCTCAAATCGTCGTAAGCGGACTGCAGATTGGCTTGCGCGCCCATCAGTTCGCTGCGACCAGATTCCATCTCGCTTTGTGCGGACAGCATCTCATTGCGACCTTCGGTCATGCCGGAACGTCCTGCGCTCACGCCGGCGCGCGCTTGGCTCAAGCCGGCAATGCCCTGGTCAAGCTCGGCCTTCTGGGCCTCCATAGCGGGAATGTTCTCTTCCACGGAAGCAATCTTGCCGTTCAGCTCTTCCCATTCGGGCGTGCCTTCGGTCAGCGTTGCCAGTTGCACTTTCATACCTGGCAACGCGGCCTTCATCTGTTCAATGCCGTTTTCAATCTTGTCGGAACCCGTCTGCATCTGGGCAATTTGCGCATCGAAGTTGTCGATTTTCGCGCTTGCTTCGCTAATCTGGGAGTCCATATTGGCAATGCTGCCTTCCAAACCCGCCAGGCCGGTGTTCATCTCTTCAATGCCCGAAGCCATTTCGTTCAGGCCGTCCTGCATTTCCGCAGCGCCGCCTTCCATAGCGGTAATGCCGCTGTTCATGCCGTCCGATGCCTTCTGAATAAGCTGCGGCTTGAGCTGGTCGAACATGTCGGTTGTCATTTCCTTGCACACGCCCACAATGGTGGTTACGTCGGAGTTTTGCATTTCGTCGATGATAGCGGGGCTAATGGTCACGCTCACGTCGCCGTTTTCGCTGGTGTCGCTCATGTTCACGGCAATGTTGGTGTAGCTCATCAGCTTGGGAATATCCTTGTCCGCAAGCATGGCGGCGGTGTCTTCGTCCGCGCGCATCTCGTCCATCTTCTTGTCAATGACCTGCGCGTACGGCAAGGGGTTCACGGTCACTTCTTCGGGCAGCTCGTTCATGAGGTTCGTTTGCATGCTAGCGCTTGCGTGCACGATGAACGCGACCATAATGGCGGGCGCCACGGCGGTGCCGATGGAGCGCACCAGCGAAAGCGTTGCCAGTGCGGAGTTCGATTCGGAGTCGTGCGTGTTCTGCAGCATCATGTAGTTCAGCGGCGTGCCCATGGTAAAGCCCAGGCCCAGGCCGGTCAGAATCAACATGAGGCACACGTTAAACAGGGTGGGGTTATCGCAGGCCACAAACGCCATGAACAGCGAACCAACGGCCGAACCGATAAAACCAAGGGCCATGACCGGCTTCACGCCGTGCTTGTCAATAAGCTTGCCAGACATCATGGCGCCCACGCCGCTGCCAACGCCTAGCAATGCAATAAAGTAGCCGCCGGAACCCGATTTCATGAACAGGGCGTTCTCGCAGAACTGCGGGAAAAAGATGGTGCCCATCATGATGATGCCCGAGATAACGGCGCAGATCAGCGTGATCAAAATGTTCACGTTACGGAAGTAATGCAGGTTGATAACGGGGTCTTCCGCTCTGTTTTCGCGAACGACGAACAGCGGCAACAGCACCACGAAAATCGCCAGGAACGGCCACACGTCGGTGCCCTTGATGGATGCCACGAAGTTGAAGAAGTCGATGTTCTTCAGGCCGTACATCAGTGACAGCGTCATGATGGTGAGTAGAAGAATGCCCAGGCCATCGATGGGTTTTACTTCTTCGGCGGTGGAGTTCGGCAGTTTCTTCAGGCCAATGATCAGCACTATCAGGCAGATGGGGATGTTCACGAAGAAGATGAACTGCCACTGACTTTGACCGAAGATGTCCAGAATGGCGCTGCCCACCGAGGGGCCAAAGATGCTGCTTAGGCCATAGACCATGCCGACCAGGCCCAGCGCCATGCCGCGCTTTTCCTCGGGGAAGGCGGTGCCGAATTCAGCGGTTGCCACGGGCATGATGCCGCCGCCACCCAGTGCCTGGATGACGCGTGCGCCCAGTAGCAGCTCGAAGCTGCCCATGCTGTTGGCCAGGCCGCACAGTGCCGAGCCAGCGCCAAACAGGAAGATGCACAGCAAGTAGATGTACTTGCGGCCGTGGCGGTCGGCCAGCTTGCCCATGATGGGGATGGATACCGCGTAGGCCAGCGTGTAGATGGTAAGAATCCAAACGCCCAGGCTGTCATCGACGCCCAGGGAGTTTTGGATAACGGTACGCGCCGGGTTGACAATGCTCATGTCCAGAGCGCCCATGCACAAACCCAGCAGGTACACGACTGCTACCAGGACATATCCTTTGCTCTGTCCGCGCGAGGAATCACCCGAGGTGCCTGCAGCGGCTGCGCCCGCAGCGGCGGCACTCGCGCTCCCCGCGCCCTTGTTTTCTGGATCTTGTTCGAGGTCCTTTACTTTGCGTTTCATCATTTTGGTGCTTCCTTTTTTCCTCTTGTCTCTTTCGGTTCTCTTTTATTGTTGTTGTTTTGTTGGTTCGGTTTTTGCGTTCGCTTGGCGGTTCAGCTGTTTTCGCTTGCTTTTGTTGCCGTTCGCCTTGCTCTCGTCTTCGCACCCGCGCCGTTTCGCGAAGCCCTCTCTTGCTTCGCTTTCGGCGTTATTTGCTACTCGTTGTTCCCGCTCATCTGGACGTTTTGCGCGATGCGTGCCAGAAGCGAGGTGGCTGTTTTGATTTCTTCATCGGAGAATCCATCGAAGAACATTGCTTCCATGTCCTTGAGCGTTTCTTCCATGGCTTTCATGATTTGCTCGGTCTGAGGGGTAGTCTCTACGATTTTCTCGCGCTTGTTTTTCGGGTTGACGGCGCGTTTCACCAGACCTTTTTCTTCAAGCTTAGCAATGGTTTTTGCAACGGCGCCTTTATCGATGCCCAAACGCGACGCAATGGCGTCCTGGTTCGCGGCGCCATATGCACGCAGGATCATAAGGACGGACTGCTCGGGGAAGCCTACGCCCAAATCGCTCATGGCGCGGTCGGATTGCACGCGCATGCGTCGGACGATTATGGAAACATCTGCCATGAACATAAGACTGCCCTTTCGAACGAGTTGGTTGTTTCGGTGGTGTGTCTTTGGAGAATTGCTCCTGGAGCGCTCACCTGGCTTCTGATGCTTTGGGTTGCTGCGGGTGTTTACCGGCGCATGTCGGTACTTGCTCGCTGTTTATAGTTGCCATTGCAACAGTTGCAGCGACAACAATAATGAACACGCAGATACCTGTCAAGGGAAATCCTACGATTTTTATAGAAGCGACAACTAGGGGCCGTTGGGCAGTCGGGTACAATGGCGAACGATAACGTGCAGGAAAGGTTTGAGATGGAACAGTTGCTTTATCTGGAGTGCAGCGCTGGCATCAGCGGCGATATGGTGGTTGCGGCGCTTTTGGATGCGGGCGCCAGTGAGCAGAAGCTGCGCGATGTTTTGAGCAGCCTTGACCTGGGCGGATTTGCGGTTGAGATTTCACGTGTGCAGAAATCGGGGCTTGATGCCTGCGATTTCAACGTGGTTTTAGACGCAGCCCACGATGGCCACGACCACGATATGGCGTATCTGTACGGGCGCGGTGATTACGGCAGTGCTGACGACGATTCCTGCGGGACGTACGATGACGTTTCGAGACATTCCTGTGGCGCGCAAGGCAATGCTGCCGAGGTTTTCCCCGATGCGCGTGGAGGTCGCAGCGACAAGAGCGATGCTGCGTTTGGTCATTTCCGCCATGCAGCTGGTGGCCACAACGAGCATCACGAGCATCGCACCTTAGCGGAAATCATTGCTATCATTGATGCCAGCGCCGCCACGCCGCATGCAAAAGACCTGGCGAAACGCATCTTTTCGGTGCTTGCGAGCGCCGAGGCGAAAGCGCACGGTGTTCCTGCCAAGGAAGTGCATTTTCATGAGGTAGGCGCGGTAGACTCCATTGTGGATATTCTTGCCGCCGCTGTTTGCTTGGATGATTTAGCGCCAAGCGGCGTTATTGTTTCTCGGTTATGCGAGGGGCAGGGGATGGTTCGCTGCCAGCACGGTGTTATCCCTGTTCCCGTGCCTGCGGTGGTTAATATCGCCGCGGCTTACGATATTCCGCTGAGCGTCATCGATGCGCAAGGAGAGTTGGTCACACCTACGGGTGCGGCTTTTGTTGCTGCTGCGCGAACGGCGTCGCGTCTGCCCGAGACATTCACGGTGACGCGCGTGGGGTTGGGCGCTGGCAAACGTGTTTATCCTGAGACATCGGGTCTTTTGCGCGCGTTTCTGATTTCCCCTGTTCCTTTTGAGCCTTCGGAGTGCTCCGTTCTTTAGGTCGTTTCCGTTTGGGGTTGGGCGTTTGTTGTTCCATTTCTATTCTGGGCAGCAGGGGTTTTCGCGCTGCCTCTGCGCTTGCGACTGCGGTTCTCCATATCTGGATCGCTAGGTTCGGTGGGTCCGCTGTTTTTCTCGCTTGCGTCTCTATTGTTTTGGGTTGTTTCGTGCCTTCCCGGTCGCTTTGTGTCGTGGCATGCGTTCTTGGAGGGGCGCTTGTTGGAAAACGACCCCCAAATGCAGGCAAATCGACGATATTCGGTGGTTTGCTTGGGTTGTGTCGGAGGCCATTTTGGAGTATTTCGAGTGAGCAGTTCGAGATGAGTTTTTCGTTTTCCCAGGTCATAGAGTTGTGTTGAAATCAGGTTCAGTTTAAGGCGGCAATTCAACTACCGAATATCGTCGATTTGCCCGAGTTTACCCCTGTTTTTCCAACAAGAGGTCCCTTGGATTGAGCGAAACGGGACCGTATTGCGGGTGCTTGGGAGGTGAATGGGGTTGGATTTGCACTCTAGGGAACCATCTTGCTGGCACTTTAGATGTGATTCATGCAGGGCGGGCTTTTTGCGGATATCTTTGGTTGCGTTTGTGCGAAGCGGGGGTTGTTTATGGGCATCCGGGAGTCAAAACTGCCTTAAACGGATGGATTTACGGTATCTCATAGAAAAGTTATTGCTTTATCACTCTACTGTGATAAAGTAACGCAAAGAAAAGGACGAGATGAAAAAAGAGATGGAGCAAAGGAAAGAAATAAAGTATAGAGAAGACGAGAAGATAAGAAGATAAGAAGACGAACAGTTTTCGCATGGAATGCGGTTAACGGCAGGCGGTTGGGTTGACAAAAAGCAGCACGCCGCGCGGTGAAAGAAGCGTGGCGCAAGACACAGCCGACGAAGTACCCCGTAAGCCGCAGCCGGCGAAACACAGGACAAGACACAGCTGGCAAAATGCTGCGCAAAACGAGGCTGGCGAAATGCCGCGCAAAACGCGACCGACGAAACGCGGCCGACGAAGCGTGGCGAATCGCGGCCGACGAAATGCCGGGCAAGACACAGCACGAAAAGCGCAGCCGATAATGCTGCCCGAAACAAAGATGCAAAATAAAGCGGGAATAATAGGAACACTTGCGGTTAAAGCAATTAACCGGAACGATATGAAACAGGAACGACGATGAACTATGTAACACCAGCGGGTTTTCGCGATTTCTCTGCCGAAGAGGCCGCTCTTCGCGAGGAAATAACATACAACGTGCAGCAGCTCTTCGCGAAAAGCGGCTACACGCCCATTGAGACGCCCACGCTTGAAATCATGGATGTTCTGGAGGCAGGCGGGCACGTGCCGGCATCGCCGTTCAAGCTGTTCGACTCGCAAGGTGAGCTTTTGGCCATGCGTCCCGACGTGACCATGCAGGTCGCGCGCATGTGCTCGACTCGTTATGCAGGCTGCACGGCGCCGCTGCGTTTCCGTTACACGCAGCGTGTGTTCCGCGAAGCCGATACGCGCTTGCAAGCTGTCACGCGCGAAATGACCCAGATAGGCATCGAGTGCATTGGGCAGAAAGGTGCTGCGGCCGATGCGGAAGTGATTGGTCTTATGACCGAAGCGCTTATTGCTGCGGGCGTTCCTGGTTTCAAGTTGGCGCTGGCCACGGTGGGTGTTTTGCGCGCGCTGCTGGCGGCAAGCCAGGGTTCGCCAGCGTGGCAGAAAAGCATTTTGCAAGCATATCACGCGTCGAATTTCGTTGATTTGGACGTCTTGACCGAGAGTGAAAGCGCGCGATTTGCGGCAAGCGGTGCTCGGGCCGATGTCGCCCGCGCCATTCGCTTGTTGGCGCGCATTCGCGGCGGCCAAGATGCAATTGCGGCGGCGCGCTTGCTGGTTGAGCCGCTGAAATGCGCCGATGGCCTGGATGAATTCGAGCAAACGTATGCCCTTCTGTGTGCGCGCGGCTTGCGCGAACGCATCATGATTGACTTTTCCGTCATGAGCTCGTTCGATTACTACACGGGTGTGGTGTTCGAGGCATATGCGCCTCAAATCGGAACGTCGCTGGGCAGCGGCGGTCGCTACGACCACATGCTGGCGGCTTACGGGCAGGACCGTCCCGCTGCTGGTTTCGCGTTCTACCTGGAGCAAGTCATGACAGCGCGCGAGCTTCAGCGCGAAGGAGAAGGAGAAGCCGCCGCGAGTGCGGATGCTGCAGGCGCTGGTGTTGCGGTCGCAGGCGCTGGTGCTGCGGTCGCGGGCATCGTCTCGGGTGCCTCCGCCGCCACAGGTGCCGTCGCCGTGGGTGCGGGCGCGTGCGCAGGTGAAGGTGCCGCCTCAGTCGCAGCACCCGCCGCAGCTGCACGCCCCCTGCGCGTGGCCGTGCCTAAGGGCTCGCTCAATCCCGATTCTATCGCCGCCTTGCAGCGCGCCGGCCTGGACACCACGGGGTTGGAGCATCCCGGTCGCTTGCTACGCATTAGTAATCCGGGCGTGGAGTACATCATCGTGCGTCCGTCGGATGCTCCCGTTATGGTGAGCCTGGGCGCTGCTGATTGCGGCATTTGCGGAAAAGACTCCCTGATAGAGGCCGATGTTGACGTTGTGGAGCTTGTTGACCTAACGTTTGGCGCGTGCCGTTTCGTGGTGGCAGAGCCCGCTTTGGCCGCCGGCGTTGCCGAAGAGCGCTACCAGCGCCTGGGGTCGTTCCGCGTGGCAACGAAGTACCCGCGCATCGCGCGCGATTTCTACGCAAAGCACGGCATGCAGGTGGAAATCGTGAAACTTCAGGGAAATATCGAGCTGGCGCCGCTTACGGGCATCGCTGAGCGTATCATCGACATTACCGCTACGGGAACCACGTTGCGCGAGAACAACCTGGTCATCGTGGATGAGGTGTGCGCTTCAACGGCGCGTTTCTTTGCCAATGTGTGCTCGTTTCGCACGGATTCGCGCGTGGCGCAGCTGGCGCAGAACATGAGCGAAACCATTGGCGAAGCAACGGTGATTGCGGGTTCAAGCAACTAGTGCTTGCGTGTTGGTGCGCGTATGGCTGATTGAAGCCGTGCGTGCGAAGGAGCGCATAGAAGTTGCGCGTTGGGGTTGCGAGAAGCCCCGCATTGGCAATACGAAGCAGGTAATAGGCCGCTGAACAGCGGATACGATAGAGGAGGAACTATCATGCGCAGAATCATTCTGCAAGAAGGCGAGAAGCTGAAGGAATCGGATCTTTCCCGCAAAGGCGCGTTTAACGCGCAGGCCATGGCATCGGCCACGGCTATCATCGAAGACGTGCGCACGCGCGGCGATGAAGCGTTGTGCGAGTACACCGCGAAGTTCGACGGCGTTGAAATCGAAGACTTCCGCGTGAGCCAGGCTGCTATTGACGAGGCCGTGGCGAAATGCGACCCCCACGTGGCGGAGTGCCTGGAGCACGCCGCGTCCCAGATTCGCGAGTTCCATGAGCGCCAGGTGAAGCAGAGCTGGTTCGAAGAGCGTGAAAACGGCGCGTTCGTGGGCACGAAGTACACGCCGCTCGATTCCGTGGGCATTTACGTTCCGGGCGGTCGAGCGCTGTATCCGTCATCGTTGCTGATGAACGCGCTGCCGGCGTCGGTTGCCGGCGTGAAACGCATTGTATGCTGCACGCCTCCCACGAAGGATGGCTCGCTTGACCCCGCCATTTTGAAGGCAGCGCAGTTGTGCGGCATCTCCGAGATTTATACGGTGGGCGGCTCCCAAGCTATCGGTGCGCTGGCGTATGGTACGCAGACTATCGAGCCCGTGTGCAAGGTGACGGGTCCGGGCAACGCGTTTGTTGCCGCTGCGAAGAAGATTGTGTCGGGCGATTGCGGCATCGATATGATTGCCGGTCCGTCCGAGGTATGCGTTGTGGCCGACGAATCGGCCGACCCCATGCTGGTGGCCATTGACCTTATGGCGCAGGCCGAGCACGATCCGCTGGCAACGTGCTACCTGGTGACCACGAGCGAATCGTACGTTGACCGGGTGGAACGCTGGATTGACAAGCGCATGCAGGAAAGCACGCGCGCAGAAATCACCACGGCGTCGCTGAACGATCACGGCACGGTAGTGGTGTGCCCCAACATGGCAACTGCACTCGAGGCCGTCAACGTTATTGCTCCCGAGCATTTGGAGCTGCACTTTGAAGGCGCCATGAACAAGCTGGGTGCGGTGCGCAACGCCGGCGCGATTTTCGTGGGCGAATGGACGGCGGAAGCCGTGGGCGATTACGTTGCCGGTCCGAATCACACGCTTCCCACGGGCGGCACGGCGCGCTTCTCCAGCCCGCTTTCCGTGGACGATTTCGTGAAGAAGTCGAGCGTCATCTGCTATTCTGCGGAAGCGCTGGCAAGCGATGCCGACGCTGTTATCACCATTGCGCATCACGAGGGCTTGTGGGCGCATGCTCACAGCGTTGAGCTGCGCAAAGAAATCATCGATGGCAAGGCTCAGGCGTAAGAGAAGGCGCGCTGCTTGAGCAAAATGCAGGTGTAAGCGTTTAAGGAAGTTGCATGAAAAGTGTAGTGAAAACGGTCCCTCAGCTTGACGGCTTGGAACCTTATGACCCGAAATACCTGCTGGCCGATGCGCTGCTTTCCGCAAACGAAAGCCCGTACGACATTTCGCCCGAACTACGTGCGGAAATTGCCCAGGCGGTTGCTGCGGTGCCGTTCAATCGGTACCCCGACCCGTTGGCAAACGAGCTGCGCGACATGATTGCGCAAGCGAATGGACTCACGCGTGACCAGGTGCTTTTGGGCAACGGCGGCGATGAGCTGCTGTTCGACGTTGCGCTGGCATATGGGTGTGCGGGCCGCAAGATGATCAACATCACGCCCACGTTTTCCGTGTATGCGCTCAATGCGCGCTTGAATAACACGGAAGTCGTTGACATTCCGCGCAAGGCCGACCTTTCCATTGACGAAGAAGCGGTGCTGGCGCGCGCCGCGGAAGACGATATCTCGTACATTGTGGTGACCAGCCCGAACAACCCCACGGGCGCGGTTGCTTCCCATGATTTCGTGGAGCGGCTGCTTAATACCACGGATACGTTGGTGCTTCTTGACGAAGCATACGGCGAATTCGCCGGAGAAACGTGTCTTGACCTGCTGAAAGAGCACGAGAACCTTCTCATTCTGCACACGTTTTCCAAAGCGTATTCGTTGGCGGGCGTGCGTTTGGGCTATCTTTTAGGCTCGGAAGCGGTCATTCGCGAGTTCATCAAGTTCCGTCAGCCGTATTCGGTGGATGCGGTGTCCCAGGCAATCGCGAAGGTGGTCTATGCGCATCGCGACGAATTCTTGGAGAATGCGCGTGAGCTGGCGCAGGCGGCTCAGGATTTGGCTGCGGCGCTGGGGAAGATGCCCCAGGTGCAGGCGGTGTATCCGACGGATGCAAATTTTGTGCTGTTCAAAGTGGGTCGCGCGGATTTAGTATGGCAAATGCTCTATGACCAGGGTGTTTTAGTACGTGATTTCTCGCGATGCCCGGGAATCGAGGGCTGCTTGCGCGTGACAGCGGGCACGTCCGAGGAGAATCTGAAGTTTTTGGACGCGCTTGAGAATGCGCTGCGGGCGCGATAGCGCGATAATGGTGCAGGGTGGTGCACTCAGACTTGCAAACGTGCGATACGCACGTGCGGTTGGATGCCGATATATGGCGTTGACATGCGGTAATGACGCGTGGCCGATGTTTGGTTGCGCGAAACTATAAGGAGAAAACATGCGTACAGCACAGATTTCACGCACGACGAAGGAGACCGATATCCAGGTTGAAATCAATCTGGACGGCATGGGCCAAACCGACATCCAGACAGGCGTTGCCTTCTTCGACCATATGCTTGATGCGTTTGGGCGCCATGGTTTGTTCGATTTGACTGTGCGTTGCAAAGGCGATATCGAAGTCGATGCCCATCACACGGTGGAGGATTGCGGTATTGTGCTGGGGCAGGCCATAGCACAGGCGCTTGGTGATAAGCGCGGTATCACGCGGTACGCATCTCTTGCGCTGCCTATGGACGAAACGCTCGTATTGGCGGCTGTTGACGTTTCCGGACGCGGTGCGGCATACGTTGATTTGGACATCCCTGCTCAGAAGGTAGGGGATTTCGACACAGAACTAGGTGCGGAATTCTTCATTGCGCTTGCCGCGAATGCGGGTATCACGCTGCATGTGCGTCAGCTGGCGGGTGGAAACTCGCATCATATTCTTGAGGCAAGCTTCAAGGCTGTGACCAGGGCGTTAAGTGCTGCGGTTGCCGTTGATGCGCGTATTGCCGACCAGCTGCCGTCCACGAAAGGCGCGCTGTAATGATTGCGGTTGTTGATTATCAGAAAGGCAACTTGCTGAGCGTGCAGCGTGGTCTTGCGGCCGTGGGCGGCCAGGCGGTTGTGACAAGCGATCCTGCCGAAATCGCTGCCGCCGATGCCATTGTGTTGCCCGGCGTGGGCGCGTTTGCCGATGCTGCCGCCACCATGCGTGAGCTGGGGCAGATGGACGTGATCCGCGACCGCGTGCTTGCGGGCGTTCCCTTTTTGGGTATTTGCCTGGGCATGCATCTTATGTTCGAGCACGGTGTGGAAGGCTCGCCAGCGGAACGTGCCGCTGGCGCTGGTGGCGCTGGTGACGCTGGTGACGCTGGTGACGCCGCTGCGGCTCCCGCTGCCGCCGCTGGTGTCGTGGACGCTGCTTCTGCAGCCAGTGCGTCTGCGGCTGGCGCGCCCGTTGCTGCAAGCGCTGAATACGCGCAGGGCCTGGGGCTTCTTCCCGGGTTGGTGGCGGCGCTTCCGCGCGAAGACGCGCAGGGGAACACTTATAAAATCCCGCACGTTGGCTGGAACGAAGTGTTCTTCACCGCAACACCTGCTGCCGCTCCCGCAACTTGTTGTCAAATTACCCCACCTTTTGTCAACAATTTGCCTCCTGCGACAAACCCTGCTGCAAGCGAGCAGCAGCCGACCCCTTCCGCAGGCACCGCCGCCGCTGCGTCCGTGTCTGCCGCATCCCTCGCGAAAAACGCCCTGTTCGACGGCATCCCCGAAGGCGAGTACTTCTACTTCACGCATAGCTACGTTTCGCCCGATAGCGCTGCGACCATCGCAACTACTACGCATAGCGTTACGTTCCCGTGCGCGGTGCAGCTGGGTCAACGCGCATTCGGCGTGCAGTTTCACCCCGAGAAAAGCTCCGATGCGGGCTTGGCGCTGCTCAGGAATTTCGTGACGATTGCCCAGGAGGCTTAAATGTATCTTCTTCCCGCTGTTGACATTCTGGATGGCCACGCCGTTCGCCTTTCCAAGGGCGATTACAATGCTGTGACCACGTATAACGCCGATCCTGTTGCGCAAGCGCAGCAGTTCGAGCAGCTGGGCGCCACGTGGCTTCATGTGGTGGACTTGAATGGCGCGAAAAGCGGCATTCCCGAAAACGCTGCCATCATTGAGAAAATTCTGGCGAAGACCCTGCTTAAGGTAGAGGTTGGCGGCGGCTTGCGCAGCTTGGAGGCGTGCGAGCGTCTGTATCAGGCGGGTGTTACGCGCATGGTGCTGGGTACTGCGTTGGTGCGCGATCCCGATTTTGCGCAGGCGGCCATCGAGAAATACGGCAATGCGTTGGCAGCCGGTATTGATGCAAAAAATGGCGAAGTAGCTGTGGCGGGCTGGATTGAAGGCTCGGGCGTTGCGGCTACCGACTTGGCAACACGCATGGCGAAGATGGGGTATAGGCATTTGATTTACACCGATATTGCGCGCGACGGCATGCAGACGGGTATCGACCCGCAGATGTATGCCGATATGGCGGCGGCGTTTGGCAACCCCGTTATCGCAAGCGGTGGTGTTGCTTCGCTTGCGGATATCGAGAATCTGGCATCTGTTGCGGGCTCCATTGAGGGTATCATCACGGGGCGCGCCATCTATGAAGGCTCGCTTGACCTGGCGCAAGGCGTTGCGAAATGCCATGAAGTGACGCTTGCCTACAATGTTGCGCAAGCGGCGAAAGACCCCTGCGGAATGGGAGGCTCCTGTGCTTGCTAAGCGCGTGATTCCCTGCATGGACGTGAAGGACGGGCGCGTTGTCAAAGGCGTGAACTTCGTGAACTTGCGCGATGCGGGCGACCCCATTGAGCTGGCGCAACGCTATGACCAGCAAAAAGCCGACGAAGTGATCTTCCTGGACATCACGGCAACCAGCGATAACCGCGCCACCACCATTGAGCTTGCGTCGCATGCTAGCGCGCAGCTGCGTCTGCCGTACTGCGTGGGCGGCGGTTTTCGCAGCGTGGCGGACATCCGCGCCATGATTGCCGCTGGTGCCGATAAGGTTTCTGTGAATTCTGCGGCGGTGAAGGACCCGTCGCTGATCACGCAAGCGGCGGCGGCGTTTGGCAGCCAGGCTATTGTGTGCGCCATCGACGCGAAAGCGGTACCGGGAAACCCCAACAAGTGGGAAGTTTATACGGCGGGCGGACGCAACAATACCGGCCTTGATGCGGTGGAATGGGCGGCTGAAGCGTGCCGTCGCGGTGCGGGAGAAATCCTTCTGACCAGCATGGATCGCGATGGAAGCCGCGATGGCTTCGACTGTGCTCTAACGCGTGCGGTTGCGCGCGCCGTGAACATTCCCGTTATCGCAAGCGGCGGTGTGGGCAAGATCGAGCATTTTGCCGAAGGGGTCCTGGAAGGGGAGGCAGACGCCGTGCTTGCCGCCAGCGTGTTCCATTTCGGTGAGTTCACCGTGCGTCAGGTCAAGGAGTACATGCGCTCTCAAGGCATTCCTGTCCGACTCTAACAGTTCGGTTCCCAAGCCGTTTTGTTGACAAATTACCCCACCTTTTGTCAACAATTTGCGATGCGATTCAGGGCATCCGTCAGCAAGGGTTCGCCTCACGGCTCCGCTTGGATAATGCTTCTTTGCGCTTGTGTCTCGCTCAACTTATCCAAAGCGTCGCAGTTCGGCTCAGCCCTTGCCAACGGAAGCCCCTTTGGGGCTGTTTGCTTGCTGGTTGCTATCCCCTGCAAAAGTTGTCGTCGCCTCACGACCTCACTGCCACCCCCTCTTTGGGGGTTGCGCGCTGGGGGTACTACTGTCTCCGATTTCATTCATGTTGTTGCAAAATGGCTCCCAGATTCGAAGTTGTGATAGGTTGGAAGTAGGTTGAGAGCGCGAATCGGGGATTTTTTCAACGGAAGACGTTTCCTGACAAGGTAAAAATTTTCAAAATACCAGTTCACAACTATACTCGATTGGAATATATCGAAATGCTGGAACACCGTTGAAAGCCCGACCTACTTCCAAACTGCATCAACTTCGAATTTGACCCTGGTTTTTCAACAACATGCCCTGAAAGCGGCCGAAACAATGAAAAGCGATGGGGTTTCGCATTGTAATCAATACGCAACCTTCCTACGTCGCTCGCCGGCAAGGGCGTGCCTCACGACTCCGCGACGAGAAACGAAGCGAAGGCCATGTTGTCGGAAACCGGGCGGCAAAACGCAAAATATTCCTGTTCGGGGTAGGTTGAAGGGGCACTGACCTTTGTTCCTCCAGCGTTTGCGATATGCGACCTGGGCTTTTGCGGGTCCACTTCGTCTCAAACGGCGCTGGTCGGTCTGCAGGCGTTCCCCGAAGTACCCCGAACAGGAATATTTTGCGCATTAGGGCGAAAAAAACGACAACATGTCGTCGAAGCTCTCTGCGTTTTTTACATTCATCGTCCTATGTTAAAGATATGCTTAAAAAGCGCATTGCTGCAGAGGCAAATGTGCTAATCTTTGGACAGACGCGTGCATCTGTCCAGCAGATTGTCGCAGCGGACGAAATCGGACAGCAGCGGGCGACAAATAAGAAGCGAGTTGACAATTTCATACTCCATACAGCGCATTGTGGCTGCGAGAAATCGCAGCATACGGTGGTCGGCGCGACAGCGCGTGTGCGCTTGCGGCCGGCAAGGGAACCAGGTGAAAGACCTGGACGGTACCCGCCACTGTAAGCGCTTTGGCAGCAACAGCAGCGGGTGAGTGTGGCCCGCAGTCACTGAGCGTATGTGCTCGGGAAGGCT
>CAKUOV010000037.1 GCA_934670115.1 uncultured Eggerthellaceae bacterium | reverse complement strand
TTTGAGCGGAGCATCGGCTGTTGTTGATGGTCTGACCAGCGGGTATGGAATGAATGGCGTTGTTGCGGTAAGCCTTGACAGCGAGTTCGGCACGGGCAATCAGGAAGTGCTGTTCTGCCCTTGGCTGCCCAGTGGCACAACGCTTCAACGCGTTACTGCGCGCGTAAACGGCGTGGACGTCCCTTATACGGGGTCGGTTGCGCCTGGCGAAAGAAAAACGTTCTTCTCCTCTACGAAACTGACGCTTGATGCAAATGGTGAAGGGACGAACGGCCAGGCAATCGCCCTGTACGGACAGAGCCTTGAGGGTTTCGAAAACGCGGTGACCCCCGGTCGCGTGCTGGAGTTTTACACCGATGAGGCAAGACGAACCAGTGCTGTTGTGCTGCAGCCAAATGGCAAGCTTGCTTCCAATGTGGTTGTCCACGGCGTACGTCTCACCGACGAAAACGGCAATTGGGCGTACGCAGGCGGCGCCGACAGAACAGGCGCGGGAAGCTTCTATACGCTGTACGCGCAAACGCGACCCATTTCGTTCACCATTCACTACGATGCGAACATCCCCGCGAGCACAAGCGCCACTTCTACTGGTAGCGTGCCCGCCGATGTATCCGCGGAAGCGGGCAATCTCACCGAAGTTGGCGCGGGATGCACGCTTTCCCTTCCTGGATTCCAGATAGCTGGCTGGAACACTGAAGCAGACGGTTCGGGCACGAGCTACGAGCACTTGGATTGGGCCGCGATTTCCGCCGATGCCGATGGTGCCACGGTAACGCTTTATGCTCAATGGGAGCCAAGGCCGTATGCGATCCGCTTCGATGGCGCAGGCGCCGAAAGCGGGTCTATGGATGACCTTCGACTGGAAATCGGCGCCACCGTGCAGTTGCCTGCCAATACGTTTGCGAAGGACGGCTACACGTTCGTTGGATGGGCGCCGCAAGCATCGGTTGGCGGCGTTATCGCTGATCAGGCGTGGGTAACGAATCTTTGCGCCAAGAACGACGATGGCAGCATTGCTCTGGATTCGGAAGGCTCGCCGATTGGCTTGACGCTGCGTGCTTTATGGATTAAAACCGCAGATGCAGAGCACGATGCAACAGTGGCGGTCACGCTTGATGGACAAGCGATGGGTGGTATGGCCGACCGATTGACGCTGGTTTCCGAAGGCACTTCTTTCGCGCCGTTTAAGCAGAAGGCCACCGCGGAAGGAAAGCCTTATTATGCGCTGAAAGACGCGGGGCTTATGCCTGCGGGAACGTACGATTTGTTCTTTGATGGGAAAGATACTGGCAAGGATGTTTCTTTAGGTGACGGAGCAGAAGTTGTCCTGCTCAACTTCTATACGCTTGCAACTGCTTTCGACGGCAATCTTGGCGGCGTTGACGTAGTGCCCGTATGGACTGCGGTGGTTGATGCGCGACAAGCTTATCTGGAGGGAACCGAGGTTTCGCTTCAGGTGCATGAGCGTCTGTCGTCTTACGTCTTCGATAGCTGGGCAAGTGTCGATTCCGTTGTGCAGTATGCCAGTGGCACGACGGAAGCCTCGAATCCCACTACCATTATCATGCGCGGTGCGGTAGCCATGCGCGCCGATTCGAAACCCATTGATTATTTTGTTTCGTTTAACCCGAATGCGCCCGATGCCTTGGGCGAAATGGCGGATCAGAAGTACTACTACGGCTTTGAGGGCAGTTTGTCTGCCAACGCTTTTACGCGAACTGGCTATGTTTTCACTGGTTGGAATACCGCTGCCGATGGTTCGGGTGCGGCCTATGCTGACCAGCAAGAAGTGGCGAGTCTGCTTGATGCGCCGGGGACGCTTGCTCTGTACGCCCAATGGGAGCCTATCAAGTATTTCGTGCACTTTGACGGCAACTTGGCGGGCGGTCCTGCCATGCAATCACTCGAAATAGCTTACGACCAGGCATTTAGCTTGCCGCCTTGCCAGTATGTTTTCGAGAACGAAGGACTTGAAAGCTCAAAATTCCTGGGGTGGAATACCGAGCGCGACGGTTCGGGTGAAGGCTTCGCCGATGAAGCGAGTGTGATAAATCTTTGCAGCGAAGCGGGGGATTCGATAACGCTTTACGCGCAATGGGAAGACCCCGAGCCAGCGCCAGCTCCCGATCCGGGCCCTGGACCCGATCCATCGCCCGATCCCGACCCGGACCCTGACCCGGACCCTGACCCGGGCCCCGGACCCGGGCCCGATCCGAGTCCAAGCCCAGATCCGACGCCCAGTCCCGACCCCGAGCCTTCCGGCGGCACCGACGCATCGGGTAGCACGAGTGGCAGTGCCGCGGCGGATGGCACTGCTGCCGGTGCGGGCTCCGTGCCAGCCACGGGCGATGTTGCGGGTAGAGGTGCGGCGGTTGCTCTGGGAATGATGCTGCTTGCGCTCATTTCGGCTGCAGCATATCGCGTGCGCAATGCTGCGTAACACTGCATGACACTGCGAGGCGTTACGGTATGCAGCGTAAGCCTAAAAGCGTTCCTTATGGATTGGGCTGGGAAACGTCCCAGCCCAATTTGCGTCTGCTTTGGTTAGATAGACGTCGAGCGTTCTCATTCTTCAACCTCCACATGAGCTGTTTTTGGCACAATTACCATGCGATAACCAAGAATTTGAAGATAGCGTTCAACTTTTTTCGTTGATACATTCTTGCCCGTTTCCAGTGCAGAGAGCGTAACAGTGGAAAATCCGAGCTGTTTTGCCATTTCGGCTTGAGTGATTCCTCTTTCGCGCCGCGCTTCCTGGAGAAAAGCGCCGACTCCTTCAAATGAAAAAGCATTTGTCCACATAGCAGCCCTGTCTACTCAATATTCAAAATACTTTATATTTTAACGATTGCAACAAATATACAAAATACTTAATATTTTTGCAAGATAAGAAATATTAAGTATTTTGAATGCGTGAACAAATAGCGTCGCTTCGAATTAAGCCGTGCATATGACGAAAAGGGGCATCGAAACGGTCCGTGGCGGGAAGGCAGCGAACCGCTTCGTGTTACAGCTCCAGGTAGCGGCCGGTGATGCTTTCGGGATTCGCAGCTATTTCCGTAGGGGCGCCGCACGCAACAACGCGCCCACCTGCTTCGCCGCCTTGCGGTCCCATATCGATCACGTAATCGGCATTTGCGATGAAATCAAGGTCGTGCTCAATTACGATTACCGTTGCGCCCTGCTCAACAAGGCGTTGGAACACGTTGAGCAGCGTTTCCACGTCGCGCGGATGCAAACCGATGGTTGGCTCGTCGAATACGAACACGGCATCTTCCTGCCCGCGGCCCATTTCGCTTGCAAGCTTCAAACGCTGCGCCTCGCCACCGGAAAGGGCAGGGGTTGCTTCGCCCAGCGTAAGGTAGCCTAGCCCCAGGTCATGAAGCGTTTTCAGCTTTTCATGCGCTTTCTTGATGTCGGCAACGTGTGGCAAGGCTTCGTCGACCGAGAGTGCGAGCAACTGCGGCAGGCTGAGCGCGTGGTTTTCGGCTGTGAAGGAGGCTTTGGACATCACGGGCGTCTCGGTCGCTTCATCCGCCGCACGTGAAGCGCTGGCTTTTGCTCCCTTGGCCGTTGCTTTCGTTGCGGCCTTCTCGACGCGCAGAACGCTATCAGCCGCAGCACTGTAGCGCGACCCGCGGCAGTCGGGGCATGCAATGTCAACATCGGGAAGGAATTGCACGTCAAGCGATATTTGCCCTGTTCCGTCGCAGGTGGGGCAGCGCAGACTTCCGGTGTTGTACGAAAAATCACCCAGCTTGAGCCCCGCATCCTTTGCGGCATCGGTATGCGCATAGGCGCGGCGCAGGTCGTCGAGCACGCCGCAATATGTTGCCACGGTTGAGCGAACATTGATGCCGATAGGCGTTGCGTCGATGAGGTTCGTGCGTCGGATTCCTTCCGCATCGAGCGCCGTCACATGCTTGGGCAACGCTTCGCTGGCCGCCATTGCGGTAAGCGCGGGAATAAGCGTTTCCAGCACAAGGGTCGTTTTACCCGAGCCAGAAACACCCGTTACCGCGATAAGGCGCCCTTTGGGAAGGTCGATGGCGAAGGGCTTTACCGTGTGTAAGCCGCTTGATTCCAGGTGAATGCGCCCAAGGTCGAACATTGCTTCCGCCTGCGCTTGCGGCCGGGCAGCCACCTGGGAATTTTCCGAAAGATACGGGCCAATAATCGATGCGCTATCTGCGGAAATTTCCGTTACTGTGCCTTGTGCAACCACGGTGCCGCCGCCCGCACCCGCAGTGGGACCCATTTCCACCAGGTAATCGGCAGCACGCAGGATGCGCGTGTCGTGATCGACCATCACCACAGAGTTGCCGTCGGCAATCAGGTCGCGCATCACGCCCAAAAGGCCGTCGATATTGGCAGGATGCAGGCCGATAGAAGGTTCGTCCATTACGTACAGCACGCCCGTTGTGCGGTTTTGTACCGAGCGCGCAAGCTGCACGCGCTGGCGCTCTCCTGTGGAAAGCGTGGCACCCGCACGATCAAGCGATAAGTAGCCCAGTCCCAGCTCCAGAAGGCGTTTGGCAGTGCTCTGAAACGATTCGCAAATGGATTTCGCCAGGGGGCGCATCTCTTCGGGAAGGCTTTCGGGCACGCCTGCAACCCATGAAACCGCCTGGTCAAGCGTCATTTCCGTAGCTTGCGCCAGGTTGATTCCGCGCACAAGCGGCCCGCGTGCAGCCGTAGAAAGACGCGTTCCGCCGCAATCGGGGCAGGGGCCTTCCGTAAGAAATTTTGCCACGCGGCGCAGACCCTTCTCGTCTTTCGCTTTTGCAAGCGCGTTTTCCACGGTATACACCGCGTTGTAATACGTGAAATCGAGTTCAGCGAAGTCATCGCCTTTTTTCGACTTATACAGAATGTGTCGTTTTTCGGCGGGACCGCTGAATACCATGTCGCGTTCTTCGGATGCGAGCTGGCAAAACGGTACGTTCGTGCGCACGCCCATGGCGCCGCATACCTGCTTCATAAGGTCCCACATAAGCGAGCCCCATACCACCACGGCGCCTTCGTCGATGGTTTTGCTCTCGTCGGGCACGAGTGCTGCGCGATTCACCGTGCGGGCGATGCCCGTTCCGCTGCATGTGGGGCAGGCGCCTTCGCTGTTGAAGGCAAGTTGTTCAGCGCCCAGGCCAAAGAATTCCCGCCCGCAATGGGGGCAGGAAAGTGCCAGGTCAGCGGCAACATTCAAGCTTGGTGGCACGTGCTTGCCGCAATGGGGGCACACGTGGCTTCCCACGCGCGAGAATAAAAGGCGCAAGCTATTCAGAAGCTCGCTTGAGGTGCCAAACGTGGAACGCACGCCGGGAACCGCCGGGCGCTGATGCAGTGCAAGAGCAGCGGGAACGTAACGAACGTCATCGACCGAAGCTTTGCCTGCCTGCGAAATGCGTCGGCGTGTGTACGTCGAAAGAGCCTCCAAGTAGCGGCGCGAGCCTTCGGCATAGAGAACGCCCAGCGCAAGCGAGCTTTTACCCGAACCTGATACGCCGGCAATGCCAACAAGCTGGCCCAAGGGGATATCTACGTCAACGTTTTTCAGGTTGTGCACGCGCGCGCCGCGTACTTCGATGTGGTCAATGTGTTGCATGATTTCCTTTTTGTTTGGTGTTTGCCAAATGCTATAAGCGCTCTATCGTTTTCGCACACAAGCGAACAATAGGCTTTTCCATGCGCTCTCTTAATTCCTTCGATGCAGGTGCGGCATTTGTTTTTTCAAGTGCATCAAAGACTGCGGCAAGTTTCTTGGGAATGATTTCTGCGTAATGAACTATCAAATTTACGCAACCATCAGCGGTAATGTTAACGTTTTCCGATTCGCACTGCTCCATCATTTTTGATAAATGTCTAGAAGAAAGGTATCCAATACGGTTTTCTTCCCCTATTGACATGGCAAGTTTTGGTGGCTTGTTTTTCCATTGCCCTGGTTCAATGTAAGGTGCTATCGAAGCGACGTCGTACATAGGAGCAAGGCGATGACTTCCGTTGGGGTTCAACAGAAGAGAGTAGTTTTTAGCATGAGCGTCGGTTACTGCGAAAAGGTAATTGAAGAAAAGCATCTGAAGGAAGCTTGCCACATTGGTTTGCGCCGCAGAACCCGTGGATATCAGGAACTTCAAAATGTCGGCAGTGCCGGGTCCACCGTACATGGTGTATTTATTGTCAGGCAAGCATCCAAGTGCTTGGCAAAAATCTTCCTGATGAAGGCGAGTGACATTCTTTCCTGAAACGACTCTGTCGTAGCGCTCGATTACAATAGCGGGTTCGATTCCTCTTTCACTTTCGAACTCGCGGTATTCGGTCTTTGCAGCATCGATTCCACATTCGCGTGCAACCTGCATGCAAATGTATTCGTTGAGGGCTTGATGCGAAAGATTGCGTACACCACTTTTAAAGATATGGGTGGTTGCGGCAGCTCCTTCGCAGACAAACCACTCATTGTTTTGCTTTCTTAGCGCAAACTTGCTTTGCTGCCCGCCTAAGCTCCAATGCTCGTTTGCCGCTATCCATCCCGAATTATCGTTTCGTGCTTGCGAAAGCCGACGTGCTATATCTGATTCGCTGACAGGGATAAGGTGTTCTTCCCTCATCGCTTTCTCGCCCTGTTTACAAAACTGTACTGCACCAGGGCAGTCAAGTCCGATTACGCCAAGCAGCGCGAAGGGATTGTTGTAGGAGATGTTCGCTTCGGTGGCAACGCGTTTTCGCGTTGCGATGTCTTCCGGTAAAAGACCCCATAGATAGGGAAGGACCGCCTTATCGCGGTATTCTCGCGTTGAAAGTGGCATGGCTGAGGAAAGGGGAACACCGCGGTATCCTCTAAGGTATCGATACGAAAGTGCGCCCGAATCTTCCTGTGAGAGTACGCCTGCGTGCTCTCTGGCGATAAACACATCTAATTCTGCGCGTGTCATTTGGCTTTTCCTGTCAAAATTGCTAAGGCATCGAAATCATTGCTGCTGTTGTTCTGCATGGTGCTTGCTTGCTGGGTGGTTTCTGCTTGCTTGCCTTTGTAGTGCTCCATAACGTCTTTCGATATGTCGCAAGGCGTTATGGTTAAATCGAGGCCCAGTACCTTGAGCACGGCAGTAAGTTTGTCAAGCTGAACGCCGGGGTTTTGTCCCAGCTCCAAGGACCAAAGGCAGCGTTTCGAAACGCCCGCTGCATCGGCCACCTGCGCCTGTGTTAACCCGAGCTCCGCGCGCCGATCTTTTATTGCGTATCCGATGTCAAGTGCATCAATCATCGATTGTGTCCTTCGTACTTTGCCTGCGTTGCGAGATGAGTCGCAACATTATGCGAAAATGATAAGTCGCAATATTCTGCGAGTCAAGTAATTCGCAAAATATTGCGACAAAAACGCGAAGTCAGCGGGGCTGGGTGTTGAAGTGAAGCAAGAAGGAATCGTTCGTGTTCGAAAGGGAAGGCGCCGGTGCGCATGTTTGCTTAGGGAAGGGGAGGCGCACTGCGCGCTTGCCAGCTGTCACCCGATCGGCAGCGCTGCGCGGAGGAGCCGCGCATTTGCCGGCTGTTATGCCTCGGCGGCGTCGGGATGCTCGGGCCAGGGAGGCGGATCCATCACCGTCATGTCAAGGCGGAGCGTTTGCTCAACAAGTATTGCAAGCTCTTCATCGGTGATGTCGGGCTTCGCCTTCATTAGTCCTGCTAGGCCGAACAAAAGCAGTCCGAACGTTTCAGGAATCAGCTGTATCTCAATCGTGCGGTACGCCAGGTACTCGGACACAATGTAGTTTTGGATGCACGCCACGCTTTCGCGCACAGCCTGCGTGGCGAACCAATCGCGCAATCCCAGCTCTTCGAGCACAGTAAATATGGGGCGCGGCTGCCCCGATGCGGTATAGAGCGCACGCCGAAATGCCGACACGCAGTTTTTCAGCTCGGCGGGGGTGTTGCCGAATGCGCGCAACTCGTTCCAGGTAGACACGCTTTCCACCAGGTCTTCGATGTAATCATCAAGAACGGCATCGGTTACGGCTTGCTTGTTGGGGAAGTAATAGTACAGCAGCGTGCGCGTGATTCCTGCTTTGCGGGCAATTGCCGCCATGCTAGTGGCCGCAACGCCTTCGGTCTCGTACAGCTCGCGCGCCGCCAACATAATGTCGCCGGGAACCCCGTTCAAACGCGCGCTGCTCCTGACCTGTCGCGTAACGGGATGCGGCCGGTCAGGATCGAATTCGGGTATGGAGTTGCTTCTTTCAAAAGGCACGGCGGCTCCTTCGTTTGCCAGGAGGCCGCCGTGTTGGGTGTGAAGTTCGAACGGCAATGCGCCGCATGATTTAGCGATTTTCCTCGACGACCTCTCGGTAGTTCTTGGTGTCATTATAGAGCTCGTCTTTAAGCGGGTTAAGATGGCGCGCGCGAATTCGGTGGAACTGGTACGCGGCCAGCGCCACGTTTGCCGCCAGCGCGATCAGGCTCACCACGAAAAACGCCGTGGGGTTATGCGTGGTGGGAATCTCTGCGAAGGTGTAGAACTGTGGCAGCGCCATGGCGAACATGGCATACAGCGCCAGCGTTTGCGCACGATGCTGCAGCCACGCGCCGCGCTTCGTGAAGAATGTGGGAACGGTGCAGGCAATCAGCAGCGCCAGACCCGTGTACGTGGAATGGTCGGACATGCAGTTGTACGTGTAAGCGAAGTTCCACAAGTCGTAGGCAATGATCCACATCCACAGCATGTCGGGCCAAATCATGTCGCGGGACTTGTCTTTCGAGATGATGATGCCAAACCAACCGCAGATGGTGACAATGTTCAGAATGCCGGCAATCGCGTTCATGATGTTCCACGGGCCGGAAATCATCCATACGTGGTCAACAATGGCGCCGTCCCATAGGCCATAGCTGAACATCTGGAAGTCGCGCACCACGGCCTCGGCAATGTTGATGGCCAGAATAAGAGGCGGGAAGCACAGCGCCCAGCGTTTCTCGTACAGGTGATGCACGCGTCCGTCGGCGCCGTGCCATTTCACGAAGCGCAGCGCCATGAATCCAATGCATCCTGCGAGTGCGGAATACGTTTTTGCCCAGTTGAACCAGTTGCCGGTGCCGTAATCGTTGCCAGGGGCTGCGGTATGGGGCCAAACGAAGATCGTTAGTACGATGGGCGCCACAATAAACAGCGCCACGCCGCCCCAAACGCTCGTGCGGCCGAATTCGTTGAACGCCATAAGGGCGAACACAACAAACAGCCAAATGGCCCACACCATGGGGTCGCTTGCTTGATAGAGAATGCCCATAGGATTCCTCCTAGAGTTATTGGTTGATTTGGGTGGAGTGCCGTGCTGCTGCGAACTGCGATGTGCTCAGTGTGTTTGCAGCAGCACGGGTTTTATGGAAACGTCCAGCTTGCAGGGGTCGTTGCAGCCGAAGGCTGCGAACGGGAAAGGCCAAGGGCTGCATGCTGGCAAGCGCGAGGGCTCGCACGCAGCTACGAGCGCTCTACCATGGTCTTTACGCGGCCCTTTTCATCCCAAGCGGCAACATAGCCGAATTCTTTCAGGTTCGCCAGAGCGGCTTCGCGCTGATCTTCGGGAACGTCGATACTCTCAAGGTAGATCCTGCGGAAGCCGGGGTTGTCAATGTAGAGTTCCTGCTTGAACGGATTGCGCTTCTTCACGATGATGGTGCGTATCTGGTAGATGAACACGCCAATGTTAAACACCAGCGCAATGGCGGAAATGGTCATGTGAGCTGCGGGATTGTTCGTGGAATGCACCACGAAAGCAGGGTGCAGGAAGAACCACGGAACAGTCATGGTAACAATCATGTTCACGGCAAGGGTACGCACGCGGTGCTGCGCATAGGCGCCGCGCTTGATGAAAAACGCCGGGATGGTGCACGCAGCCAGCAGCACCAGGCCGCAGTACATGGAGCGGTCGGACACGCTGTTATACGTGTAAGCAAAGTTCCACAGGTCGTAGCCGATGATCCAGAACCACAGCTGGTCGGGCCACACGAAGTCCTTCTTCTTGCCGCGACCAACAATAATGCCGAAGAAACCGCAGATGCAGATGGCGTTCAGAATGCCGGCAATGCCATTCATAACGTTCCAGGGGCCGCCGACAACCATGTAGCCGTCTACCATGCCGTTGACGCCGGTAAGCTGGAAGTCGCGGATGCATGCCTCAAGAATGTTGATGGCAAAGATGATGGGCGGAATGCATACGATGTACTTCTTTTGGAAAGCGGGGAAGTACACGATCAGCCAGCCCAGAATGGCGCCCGCCAGACAGGAGTAGGTTTTCACCCACTGGAACCAAGTGCCCGCGCCGGTGCCCTCAACGGCGGTGTGCGGCCAAACGAAGATGGTCAGAACAAGGGGCAGTGCGATAAAGATGGTAGCGCCGAACCATTTATTCAAACGCGATAGTTCGTTCATGCCAATAAGGAACGCCAGGTATACCAGGACGCTCACGATTGCTGTTGCCGAAAGCGGCTCGTAGAAGAACATGACAACTCCCTTCCTATACTCGAATGCGAAGGTGTCGGAGAAAGATTCGCAATGCCCGCGGTACGCTTGCGATGCTTCTTCCGACACGACTCGCCGTTATGCGCGAGAGTATAGCAAGGGGATTTTTTATCGGTTTGACACTTCGCTCTTGAAGTGTCAAATTGCAGCTCTGGTCAGGGGGAAATGTACGCTGATGCGGGGTGAGGATGGGGAGCTGTATGAAGCTTTTTCTTGCGGACGGTTTTCGTGGGATGGTGGTATTTGAAAAATTGGCAAAACATGCTTTTTGCCCGTCGGAGATGCAGAGCACCATATGTGTCTTTTAATTGATGATTCCGCAACCGAACTCGCTATTGGCAAGGACATAATCGTCTTTTTTCCGTTGTCCATAAATGTTGAAACTCAAGAGTTAATATGCAAGGGGGGTTTCTCCCACTTAATACATATGACTGCGACTCATTTGTGGTGAATGGAACAACAGTTGTAGGAAAAGAGAAGAAAAGTCTGTATAACCGCTGGAAATACAAAAGGGAGCTGATTCTTGTGAAATCTCTATTTGAGCAAATGGGCGGTACATACCGGCAAAAGGGCGATTATCTCATTCCAAGCCTCTCCTTGCCGGGAGAGACGGACTACCAAATCGGCAAGTGCGGGCGCATGTGCCGCAGCTATCCGAAAGAGCATCGCTCTGTCCTCTATGCAAATTTTCTTACAAGTGGAACACTGCATTGGCGCCTTGCCGAGGTTGACTAAGCTTGCAACGAGGGCATGGCAATCATCGTATCTGCAATGGCGAAGCAAGAAGGTGCAACAGAAACCCTAAAAGCCGCCGACCAGATGGAATGAGTGCGTCGGATGAACAGCATCCACAGCCGTGCGGAGGAAATCGTCCTGACCGAACTTGTGTATGAATGATGAAAGCTCGTTATTGATCTCATGGCCGATAACGAGCTTTCTGCGCTTTAGTTCTTTTGTTCCGTGCTGGCTACCAGACGGTCAAAGTCGCTCTGATACAGCTGATCTTGAATGACACGGTATTGCTCAAACTCGCTTTCCGCAAAGGCTTTTGCAATGGCGGCGGTGACCTTTCCCTTATCTCGCAGAATCTCTGCATCGTTGAATTGCAGAAAAGCATCAAGCTTGGAGGCCCAATCTGCCATGGTCATAGGAATATGCCGCCTGGCCTGCCGTGTAGCGTAGTCAAGATACATGGTGACGATTTCGTTCAGCTCCTGCATTTCATCCATGGTTAAGTAATTTTTTGCAACGGACACATCTGCCTTGACAATCTTGCCGTCAGGAGCATTTTTCCATGAGGTCAGCCCCATGTGTTCCTTGGTGTGATCGGCTCGTGCCATAATGACCTCTGCCGCTGTGCCGCCATGGACGGCATAGTGCATCTTGTTCTGAACTGTGGCAAAGAAATCCTTTGTAGTCTGGCTATCGAGAGAGTAGTCCACGGCGGTGGCGTAAATATCTGTGATCTTCTGGTAAAAGCGCCGTTCGCTGGCCCTAATCTCCTGAATCTCGGAAATCAGGTGATCGAAGTAGTCCTCATCAAAAATTTGTCCGTTGATAAGCCTGCTCTTGTCCAGCACATACCCTTGCTTGGTGAAGGTGTCCAGCACCTTGGTTGCCCACTGGCGGAACTGAGTGGCTCTGCCGGAATTGATCCGATAGCCTACGGCTATGGTGGCGGATAGGGAGTAGAACTTATAGTGATAGGTTTTTCCATTATCCGCAACTTGTGCAAAATTTGCACAAGTTGCATCTTCAGACAATTCGCCGCTTTCATATATATTTTTCAGATGCTTTGTCACAACGCTTCGGTCTACATCAAAAAGCTGCGCAATGGCCTTTTGGGTCAGCCAGACGTCGTGATCCTGTACCCGTACCTCAATGCTATTCTCATGGGCATCTTTCGTGAACACAAGGAAATCTACTGTGCTGTTGCGGATTTGCAGTTTATCTTTTTTGGTGTCTGCCATGTCGCTTCACCTCAATTCTCCTCGCAGTTTTTCTTCCCTGGCTCTTATAGGCATTATACTGATTCTTGCACTTGGGGCTGCAAAAAGCGGAATTGGATCGCTCGCAACCAAGGTCATTCTGCCGAATGACTAACACTTTTGTGTGTTTTGATATACTTAGAGCGTTTTTTGGAAGGTTGGCAAAACATGCTTTTTGCCCGTCGCTCAGAATACGTGCTGCGAATTGGTCGGATTGGCCGTTGAAAAGCTCCCGCCGAGACGTATCAGCTCAGCAGGAGCTTGCGTTCGATTGACTTATACCAACCAGAAGTCTCGTCTAATGCTCTAATCGTTGGATAGCGCTTCGTTGATATCCTCGTAAACTCGGTTTCCGGCTTCCACCCCGTCGCCGGTATGATGAATCGATCCTGCCGGCTGTTTTTCGGATTGATTCGCTCTCGGAGAGTCCATCCATGTCCGCTGGCTGACTTATTTCATGGTTTCGTAATGAGTCCACATACTGAGCACCTTGACGATGCCTTCGTAGGACGCGCCTCCTTCGACGATCCCGCTCTCGACCACCTCGTAGACGAAGCGGTGCTGCCTGTTAATGCGTCGCGAGTACATCCCCTGCAGGCTTCCGACGAGCGGCTCGAAGGCGGGCGGGAAGCCGAAGGGATCTTGCGCCACGACGGCGACGAGCTCCCTCGCCTTCCCATCAAGTCCAGCGGACTTGAGCCTCTTTGCGTCTTTTGCGGCCTGCTTGGTGAATTTGACCAAGTACATCTCTACCAGCCTAGATCGCTGGCGGAAACGCAATCGGCCAGGCTTTCCTCGTGCGCGGAGATGAGCTTTTTGGCCATGCCCGGCACGCCCATGAGGTAGAGGGTCTCCTCGATAGATGCCCAGTCGTCCTCGCCCACAAGCACGGCGCCCTTGCCCTTGGTGCTGGTTATGGTGATGGGCCGGCAATCCTCGTTCACCCGGGCGATGAGGTTGTAGATGTCGTTGCGCGCGGCTGTCGCGGTGATGCTTGTCATAGTGGGCCTCCTTTCGTCTGCAATCATTTTACCGTACGTAATAACGTACGTCAACGAAGCTCGAGCGGTGGTTGAGATAATTTGTTTGCAGAACATCTTGTTTGTTGCACGCTGAGTGGCTGGTCGGGAATCGCTAAGTTTAGATTGCTCGGGTGCATGAAGCGATAATTCAGATTCACTCAAAAAGGAAGGTCCCGGCTGGGACCTCCTCGTCTACTCGGCGCTGTTTGCAATTGCTTTGTCGATGAGCGCGTTGAGCGCTTTCGCCTGCTCATCAGAGGTGATTGCTCCTACGACCTGGCCCACAATCTGGCTGTTTTTGTCAACAACGTAGGTGGTGGGGTACGAATACAGTCCCGACGTGAATTTGCCGGCTTCGCTGTTCGACGCGAACCAGACGTTTTGATACGTAACGCCCTTCTTGGTCAGGATGTCTTTTGCCTCGGAGATTGCGGTCTTGTCGCCATCCAGGGTGAAGGAGTTAATGCCCACCACGGAGCCGCCCTTCTCGGCGAGCGTCTTGTTCAGCGCTTCTAAGTCGCCCAGCTCACCTACGCACGGCTTGCAGGTGGTGAACCAGAAATTCACGACGGTCACCGTGTTGTTGGCAAAAAGATCGCTGCTGTTCACGTCGTTGCCGTCAAGGTCTTTGCCCTGGAAGCTGGGGAATTTCATCAGGTCGCTGGCATTCGTGCTGCTGGTGCTACCCGCGCCGCCCGTCATGCCGGCGCTTGATGCATCAACGCTTTCGCCTTCGCTTGGCTTGCTGCCGCACCCCGGGTATTTCTGCTCAAGAACCGTGAGCTTGTTTTCGATCTCTTTGATTTGCTGCGCGCCTTCCTTGAGCGTTTTCAGTTCGGCGGCGGTGAATTTATCCTTGGCGCCTTCAATGGTGGCAAGCAGGAAATCGCCGTAATTCGAGCCGTCTTCAACCATTGGGGTATTTTTGTTTGCCGACAGAAACACTTTCTCCCACAGGCTGGAATTGCTGGTCAAAATATCGTTTTCCTTTTGCATAAGCTGGGCAAACAGTGTTGCTGCTTCACTGGCGCTGCTGGGCTCCGTTGCCATGAGCGTCGCAATGTCGGAATTGCTGCCCGATGCGCTGCTTCGTGCGCCTTTGTCTGCCGAGCACGCCGCAAGGCAAATTGCCAGGGCAGCTGCTACGAGCATCGCTACGATCTTCGATAGTTTCATAGTTCGTTTCCTTTCATTTCTATTCGAACGGTGCTTCTTCTCTATTTTTCTTTGCGGTGGCGCAAGAGTTTTTCTCGGGAAGGCCCAGCCCATAGCGAAAACTCACGGCGCAGGTGGGGCAGGCTCTTACGCATTTGCCGCAGCGGATGCATTCGGTGCTGTTCGGCGATTCCGTAATGGCCACATCCATTTTGCACGCTGCTGCGCATGTTCCGCATGAAATGCATTTGTGCTGGTCAACCTTGATTCCTAGCAGTGAAACCTTGTTCATGAGCCCGTAAAACGCGCCCAAGGGACAAATCCATTTGCAAAACGGACGGTAAAACAGCACGGCCAGCACAACAATTGCAATCAAAACTGCAAGCTTCCAGCTGAACAGCGCCCCGAGTGCAGAACGTATGCCCTGGTCAACGACGGCCAAGGGAATTGCCCCTTCAAGAACGCCTTGCGGGCAAATATACTTGCAGAAGAAGGGATCGCCCATTCCCACGTCGTTTACCACCAGCGCGGGGAGTAAAATCACGGTAAGCAGAAGCACAACGTATTTCAGATACGTGAGCGGCTTGAGCTTTTTCGTGGACAGTTTCTTGCTGGGAATTTTGTGCAGCAAATCTTGTAACCAGCCAAAGGGACACAAGAAACCGCAGATGAAACGCCCGAGCAGCACTCCTAGTAGAATGAGGAATCCCGTTACATAATAGGAGAAGCTGAATTTCGATGACCCCACCACTGACTGAAACGCGCCAATGGGACACGCACCCGTGGCGGCGGGACAGGAGTAGCAGTTCAGGCCGGGGACGCAGACCGCTTTGCCTTCGCCCTGGTAGATTCCGCCTTTGACGAAGTTCGGCAAGTGTATGTTGGTGAGCAGCGTTGCTCCCGCTTGAATCCAGCTGCGAAAACGGCTTAGGAACAACGACACGCGCGGTTTCTTCTTATCCAATTCCGATGCACTCCAAACACAGTCGTATCGCCTTGCCCAGCACCAGGTCCGCTTCGCCACGCATGACGCCGAAACACAACAGCGCAACGCCGGCAATCAGCAGGGCAACTTGGGCTATTGCTTTTGCATATTTGGACAATCTCATCACTTCCTTCATTTCGCGCTCCATTAGACCACAGGTGATATAAAATCCGCGTTAAGGCAACGGACGCGATTGTGTAGGGTTTGCGGCAACGATGTGGCCCGTGCGAAAGGGCGCTGCGGGAAAGGCGAGCCACGGGCAAAACGCGGATGGCCGCCGCATGGACAGGAGGCTTTGTGCGTATCTTAATTGTGGAAGACGAAAAGGCGCTTTGCGATGCAATTGCGCGCAGCTTGCGCCGCCTTGATTACAACGTTGATTGCTGCCACAACGGGCAAAGCGCAATGGATATTCTTTCATTTGAGCGGTTTGACCTGGTAATTCTTGATCTGAACCTTCCCGATGCAGATGGCATGACTGTGCTCAAAGAGCTGCGGGAAACGGACAGCGAGACAAAAGTTCTTATCTTATCGGCGCGCGGAGAAGTGGCCGATAAAGTGGCCGGCTTGGATGCGGGCGCAAATGATTATCTGACGAAGCCATTCCACTTAGAAGAGCTTGCGGCACGGATTCGCAGCCTTGCGCGTCGGCAGTTCACGCAAAGCGATGTGGTTTTGACCTGCGGAAATCTTACTTTCGATATGAAAGCGCGCACGGCGCGCGTGGGTTCAGAAACGCTTGCGTTGACACGAAAGGAAACGGGCATTCTGGAGCATCTTATGCTCAACCAAGGGCGCCCGGTAAGCCAAGAAGAGCTTCTCGAGCACGTATGGGACAGCAATGCGAACAGCTTCAGCAATTCGATTCGCGTGCATATTTCCTCGCTCAGAAAGAAGCTGCGTGCCGCGCTGGGGCATGATCCTATTCGCAACCGCATTGGCGAGGGCTACGTGATGGAGGATGCCCAATGAGAAGTGGCTCGGTGAAAAAGCTTTCGCTGCAATGGCGCATCACGTTGACCACGGCGCTTTTGGTTTGTGTTACCTGCGTGCTTATGAACTGCCTGATTGGTTATTCGGGAATGCGCTACATGGAGTCAATTGGCAATGGTTTGGCGGCCTATGGCGATATCGATAAAGGCGAGCCGGGTTCATTCGACTCCGAAAACGTTAGCCCTGATCAGGACCTTACAATTATCGTAAGCGATGCGCAGCAGTCGTTTGGCGCCACGAACTGGCTGATTACCGTGGCGGTTACGCTATTGGGGGGCGTGCTTGCGTATTTCGTGAGCGGTCGGGCGTTGCGTCCGCTGCGGGATTTTGCGGCGCAAGTCGAGCAGGTACAGCCGAACAACCTGGCCGAAATGAAAATCAGCGAAGACGTGCTGCCTGAGTTCAAACAGTTCAGCGCATCGTTTAACGACATGATTGATCGTCTTGACCAGGGGTTTAGCGCGCAGAAACAGTTTACGGGAAATGCTGCCCACGAATTGCGCACGCCGCTTGCACTCATGCAGGCGCAAATGGAGCTGTTTTCCCTCGAGCACCCTGGTGCGAGCCCTGAAACGGCTGACTTCCTGAAATTGCTGCAAGAGCAAACAGAAAGAATGTCGCAGATGACAAAAACGTTGCTGGAGATGAGCGAGCTGCGTTCCGTTCCGTGCAATGACCGAATTGAGCTGGCACCCCTGGTCGAAGAGGTATTTGCCGACTTAGCGCCCTTAGCGGAACAGCGGGAGATTGTCCTTGAGTGCACGGGCAATGCCGTAATGGTTGGCAGCGACACGTTGATGTATCGTCTGGTTTTCAATCTGGTGGAAAACGCGTTGCGCTACAGTCGCTCAGGCACGGCGGTGGGCGTTTCCGTCTACGAAGAGCCGAACCGCATTTTGCTGCGCGTGCGGGATAGGGGAACAGGGATTCCCGAGCAGTATAAAGAAAGCATCTTCCAGCCGTTTTTCCGCGTTGACAAGTCCCGGAGCAGGGAATATGGCGGCGTAGGGCTGGGACTGTCGCTGGTTTGGGAAATCGCCGCGCTCCATGGTGGTGCCGTGGAAGTCGAGAAAAGCACCAACGAAGGCACGGTTATGCTGGTGACCCTTCCGAAGGGTTCGCTTGCGTGAAAAGCAGCACCGGTATCAGTGGTAACTGGCGCGCTCTACCACGGCTAACGCGTCCAGATAATCCTTCTCCGATGTCTTCTTGAGCTCTTTTCTCATGTTCGGATCGTTGAGCGGCGAGACAACCAGAATCTGATTTCCCGGACG
The DNA here is from genome assembly GCA_934670115.1 of uncultured Eggerthellaceae bacterium. GTDB lineage: Bacteria > Actinomycetota > Coriobacteriia > Coriobacteriales > Eggerthellaceae > CAKUOV01. Next base: position 6,377 of record CAKUOV010000037.1, on the reverse strand, counting down.
TAGCTGCGAATTGTAATTCTTGACCATGATCTTCATGAATTTGCGCGTTGCGATTTTCGCGTTGTCGCCTTCTTTGTATTTATCGCGATACTCGGCGAGCATTCCCCTGAATATATAGGAGTCCGTTTCGCACAGGTACGAAAGGCTTTCCATGTCGATCATGCCCATGTCCACTGCTTTGGACATGGTTAAAAAACCACGCTTTTTAATGTCGCTGTTGCCCATCATCGTGATCATGTACGAGCGAACGTTGGTAAGTTCTTCGGGGAAGATCTGGTAGAAGTCGTAAAGAACGCTGCTCAGCAAATCGGGATCGGTGTTGTAGAACAGCTGCTCGAAGACGGGCACGTTCCTGAAAGCGTAAAACGCAAAGCATTCCCACAGCTGGATGTTAAGCTGCAGGGGATTCAGGTCAACTTTGGAAAGCGTCTGGACGTCCAACGAATAGTCGCTCAAGAAACGTATGGAAGCGTAGACAACAAGTTCGTCAAGATTGTCGAAATGCTTATAGAGCGCCGCGCTGCTGCAGCCAACTTCATCGGCGACTTTTCGAATTGAAATGCCGTCAAGGCCGTCGCGCTCAAGAATGCGATAGGCCGCGTCGATGTACTTACGTCTGTTGTCGTTTTTTGCCATTGGTATGTTAGACCTTGCTTAGAGTGTTTTTATCGCTGCTATTGTATCGCATTTTATCAGGCACAACGCCGCACTTATACAGATAGGACACAAAAGGGAGGGCCCTCCGTGCGGAAGGTCCTCCCTTTTTACATGGACTAAAAACCTTTCCGGGTCTTAGCTCGGAGATTTAGAGCGTATCAATCTTGTCAAGAACGGCGGCGTCTACGCCAGCTTCAATGAAGATCTGCTTTGCTTTATCGAATGCCGCCCTGTCAAGCTCGGGCTGCTTGTATGCGTCCATGAGCTTGTTGTACTGCTCGGTGATGCGCTTGTTCAGCTGCGCCTGCGGGTCGGCAACCGGTCCACGGGTGCTGATCATGGGCAGGAAGGGTTCCTTGCGGCACCACTCGAAGGTATGGTCTTCGGTCAGGTACTCGCCGTCGTGGCCGATTTCCTCGATAAGCTCCATGGGGATGGTGTCCTCGTTGATGGTGATGTCCTTCATGAAGCGCTTGATGTAGCGGTTGATCTCGAAGTCCTGAATAACCTTGGCATACGACGTGGAGCTGAAGCCGTCCAGAATGCCCGCTGCGTGAATGACGAAGTTCATGTGCTGCAGGTAGTCGGTCATCAGCGTTGCCATGGACTCGTAGCCGGACTGCGCGTCAACAATCTTGGAGTCGGTGAGAGCGCCACCGCCGCGGCACGGCAGCTCGTAGAACTTGGCCAGCTGAGCGCAGTACTTGTAGCACAGGGCGCCTTCGGGGGAGCCGATTGCAATCTGGCCCGTTGCCATGTCGGCGGTTGTGGTCTGCGTTGCGTACATAACCGGCGTACCCGGGTTGATCATTTCGGCCAGCGCAATAACGGGAAGGATCTCGGCATTCATCAGCGCAATGGTGCCTGCCAATGTAACGGGGCTGGTGGAACCTGCCATGGAGCAGTTTGCAATAACGAACGGCTGACCATTGCTTGCGAACTCAATCAGGGTGTCGGTCATGTTGAGGTCAAGCATCAACGGGCTGTTCACGTTTACAATCGTAATGATGTACGGATCGTTGCGCATGTTCTCTTCGCCATAGATTGCCTTGGCGCCTTCCATGAGGGCATGCACAACGTTCTTGGCGCCGGCAACAACAAGCTGCGTCTTCTCGGAATGCGTTGCCGCTGCGTAGAACATGGCCAGGCTGGAAGTGGCGGGAGCCACATCGGAAGGCTGAACCATAAGGCCACCGTTGATGTTGAAGTCGTAGTTCGCTTCGAACAGCTTTGCGTAGTTGATGTAATCTTCAATGGTAGCGTTGCGCTTGGTGCCATCCATTTCGGTGATGTTGGGAGCGCCGTAAGGAGGAGCGGGCTCGGTGCGATCGCCGCCGATGATGACATCGTATTTCGGATTGCGCGCTTTTACCTTGAAGGTGCTGGGGGCCTTGCGAACCCAATACATCAGCTGGTCTTCGGTGAAGTAGGCAATTTCGCCTTCAACGCGAATGCCGTGCTCTTTCAGGATCCTGCGTGCTTCCGGATGAAGGAAACGCATGCCTACGGTCTCAAGAATCTGCATGCTCTTGTCGTGGATTTCCTGCAGTTGCATTCTCTTCGTACGCTCCATTTTGATTCCTTTCTCTTTTTTCTCTTCCTATTTTTCGTAAAGCACCGTTTTTTGGTTAACGAGCCGGCGCTTTAAAAGCCTTGGGTTTTTGGTTAAGCTGTCTCTTTTGGCGCTTCGACCTTATCCATAAGAGAGCCATTCGTGTTTTTGTTCTCTTCCTGTCGCAGGGCTTCTCTTTCTTCGTCGGTGAGCGTCATGTCGTATTCGCTGCGATGCTTCATACTCTTGATGTACGAGGCAACCATCATTCCCATAATGATCAGAATGGGGAAGGCGCATACCACGCAGGAGGTTTGCATGGCGCTCAGGCCGCCGCTGTAGAACAGGGCAAATGCGATCAGACCCATGAGCGAACCCCAAATGATCTTGAGGAAGGTCGGTGCGCTTCTGCCTTCTTTGTTGCGTCGCGCCATTTCTTCTTCGGTGGTGGTCATTTCTGCCAGCGAAAGGGTCATGGATTCAGCCAACGTAGCGAAGGAGAAGATGATCGCCAAGAACGCCAGCACGATCAAAACCGGAGACAGGGGCAGCGTCTTGACGTAGGCAAACAATGCTGCGGCAACTCCGTACTCGGCGATGGTATCCGCCAGGCCGCCTTGCGTCATTTCTACCAGCATGGACGAGCTGCCGAATACGCCAAACCAAGCAATTGCGAAGATGGTCGGGACAATCATGTTCACCAGAACGAACTGACGAATGGTGCGGCCCTTGGACAGCATGATCAGGAACAAGCCAACCAGGGGAGCAAATGCCAGCCACCAAGCCCAGTAGAAGATTGTGGTGCCGCTGACCCAGCCGGACTGGAAGGCGGGTTCAAGGTAGAACGACTGCGGGACCAGGATTGCCAGGTACTGACCAACGGCGCTGGTGGTGCAGTTGATGATGAACAGCGTGCCGCCGAAGATGAACGCCCACACCAGCAACGCAATGTAGATGTACATGTTTGCCTGGCTGATATACTTGATGCCCTTGTGAAGGCCGGAGCATGCTGCCACGATGTAGAAGATGGCCATGCCGCCAATAACGAAGATTGCCAGGATGTTCGCGTCAACCTCTACGCCAAACACGTAGCCAATGCCGGTAACGAACTGCTGTACTGCCATGCCCAGGGAGGTGCCGATGCCGCCCACGAGTGCGAAGATGCAAATGCCGTTGATGATCTTGCCCAGCGTGCCATTTGCTTTTTCACCCAACAGCGGGTACAGCGCAGAGCTGACCTGGAACTTCTGCTTGCCGTTCATGATGATGAACGCGCAGCATACGCCAACTGCCGTGTAGATTGCGTAGGGATGCAGGCCCCAGTGCATGAACACGTACGGTAATGCGTGCTCTGCGGCTTCGGGTGTGCCGCCTTCGATCCCGGTGAATGCGGGCGGGTTCGTGAAGTTGGCCAGCGGTTCTGCAACGCTCCAGAACACGATGCCAATTGCAATACCCGAGGTAAGCGCGATGGAGAACCATGCCCAGAAAGACATTTCCGGTTTTGCGTCCTTACCGCCGAGTTTGATGTTGCCGTACTTGCTGAAACCTGCCCATAAGCAGAAGATAAGCAAGGCAAACGTGCTTATGGCGTAGAGCCATCCGAAGTCCACCGTAAGGAAGCTCAGAGCAGCGTTTGCTCCCTTTTCAAAGGCTTTCGGTGCGGCTATGCCGACTATGACCGCAATCAGAATAAGAATTGCCGGCAGCAGGAACGTAGGCTTATCGATGATGCTCAGCCAGTCTCTTTTCGGTTGCGATTTGTCGTTCGTAGATTTCATTTCCCCTCCTTTGCGGAATTGTTGTCATGTTTCCCAGTGCTCAGTGTGCTTGTTCTTCAATGATGAAACGCTTCTCCTTTCTGTGATTTCTATCGTGTAGGTAATCAGTGATAACCATGAAGGGTGCAGTAATCCTAGGGTAGAGGCCCGTTAGCTGTTGCGTGGTTTTCTAGAGCTAGAACGGTTTCGCTGCGCTAGATTGGTGCGTTGGAGTTTTTCTGAGTTTCTAGTTCTGCAAGCTCTTCGCGCTCTTCGCTTGTAAGCGTAAGATCGTATTGACTCCGGTGCTTCATACTCTTGATGAACGAGACAATCATGAAAAGGAGCAAAATCAGAATGGGCAGGCCACAGACAATCGAGGATGTTTGCAGTGCCTCCAAGCCACCGCTGTAGAGCAAGACGAAAGCGATTGCTCCAATAAGCACGCCCCAAAATACAATCAAATACTTGGGAGCTCCTTTACCTGCGGCAATGCGTTTCTCCATTTCGGATTCTTTCACGACCATTTCCGAGATGGTGAGCGTCATTGATTGCGCAAGCGTGATGAACGAGAGCGCCACGCAGCCAAACGATAGCACGATGAATATCGCCGTTGGGGGAATGGCTTTCGCAAAGGCGAAAAGTGAAACCGCCGTGCCGTACTGTGCGATCTCGGAAGCAAGGTTGCCTCCGGACATCTCCATGGAAATGGCGGCGCTACCGAATACGCCGAACCACGCAATGGCGAAAAGCGCCGGTGCAATCATGTTCACCAGAACAAATTGCCTGATGGTGCGGCCCTTCGACAGCTTGACCAGGAAGAGCCCGACCAGCGGCGCGAACGAAAGCCACCAAGCCCAGTAGAACACCGAGTTGTTCTGAACCCAGCCTGCTTGATGCGCGGGTTCCAGGTAGAAGGACTGCGGAATCAGGAACGCTAAGTACTGTCCCAGGGATGACGTGGTGTTGTTGATAATGAACAGGGTGTTGCCGAACACGATGGCAATAAGCAACATGGCCAGGTAAATGAGCACGTTGAAGTTGCTCACGTGCTTAATGCCCTTAAGGATGCCGGTGCATGCTGCAAGGATGTACGTGGTTGCCATTACCACGATGATAATCAGCGCCAGGCTGATGCTGGAAAAATGGGTTCCGAACACGTAATTGATGCCCGTAGCAATTTGGGTAATGCCGAAACCAAGGGACGTTCCAATGCCGCCGATGAGCGAGAAGATACAAACGCTGTTGATGACTTTGCCCAGCGTGCCGTTGGCTTTTTCACCGATCAGGGGGTAAAGGCTGGAGCTGACCTGGAATTTCTTCTTGCCGTTCATGATGATGAACGCGCAGCAGATTCCAGCAGACGTATAGATTGCATAGGGGTGGAGCGCCCAGTGCAAAAACGCGTACTTCAGCGCGCCTTCCGCAGCTTCTTGCGTGGAGCCTTCGTAGCCCGCGAACACCGGGGGAGCAACGTAGTTTGCCAGCGGCTCGGCAATACCGTAGAAGGAAATGCCGATTGCCATGCCGGAGCAAAGAACGATAGCGAACCAGGTACCGAATTTCATCTCGGGTTTTGCATCTTTTCCGCCGAGTTTGACGTTGCCCGCCTTAGAGAAAGCGGCCCAGAAGCAAAAGACAAGAAGAATGGTTGCACCAATTGCGTAGAACCATCCGAAGTTGGTAGTAAGGAAGTTCAGCGCCATGGAAGCGCCCGCGTTGAATGTTTGAGGGATGGCGATTCCGGCAATGACCGCAATAAGAACGAGCGTCGCGGGCAGGACAAAGGTCGGCATATCAAGGATCTTGATAGGATTGCCGTTTAAAGCGTTTCTCTTTGTCCGATTTTTTCCCATGATCACTCCTATTACTATTGCGTACCATATTAAATGATACCAAGTTCAGCAGAATGTCATTCAAAAAAGTAATCATTGATTACCAGAGACAATATAACATGCTCAAACTGAAAAAGCTACAAAGAAAAGTAAGAATATTTTTAGCTTAATATTCAAAAATGGGTATATATAAAGCAGATTTATGCATAGAAATTCATGTAATTACTGATAACTTTTAATTCCGTAAAAGAAAAATAATTAGGCGAGGGGTTGTGGCAGATTACGGAGGGTCTTCGATTTTGTTTTACCTTCAAAGGTTTTTCTGAGCTCAACGGCTCTGTGTTTGCAAGAATCCAGCCGAATTGGATATGAATTCAGTCATGTTGTTGAAAAAACGGCCTCTAATTCGAAGTTGATGCAGGTTGGAAGTAGGTCGGTGCTCTAATGTTTAGGGCTTCCGAGCAGCACGTTTTTTCAACATGACGCTGACCTGGGCTTTTGCTGAGCCTGTTGTAATCGCTACTCCAGATGAGCGGGTTTTTCCTTGAATTTGGCGACTCCACCTACTTCCAA
>CAKUOV010000036.1 GCA_934670115.1 uncultured Eggerthellaceae bacterium | reverse complement strand
GAGTACGTGTAGGTGCGGGTGACGGTGTAGCCGTCCTCTTCCCATTGCCACTCCCCCTCGTGGTAAGCCTTGCGGTCGATACCATCAAGGAACTCTTGGTAGTTAAACAGCATGCTTCTTCTCCTCTCTTTTCAATCCCCCTACTGGTTGCGGTGCTCAACCGCAACCAAACTCCCCGTGTGAGAGTCGTAATCCCACAATATCGAACGAATCAGGATTCAACATGAGGTCAGACAGGCTATATTGAAAAACGTAAGCCTTCAGGGATTACGTTTTCCAACAGCAGCAACGGTCCTGATTATTCGCATAAAAGAATAGAGTTACGCGAAATCGCCAATCCTCGACTGCTTGCCAGCAAGCCAGCGCACTTCGCCGCCTTTGGCAACGGAATATCGACATTGTGGGGATATCACCCCCGCAGCGCGCGGCATGGCTATACTTGAACGAAACGAAACGGAGCAAAATCGCGAACGAAGCTGCACAACGCAAAGTTCGCACGAGGAAGAGCTATGGCAACCGACTTCATATCACTTTTCGCGGCGGCGCTCATTGCGGCGCTGTCCCCCATTATCGCGCGCTTGGTGCCGCGTGGCCTGGTGCCGGAAACCGTTATCTTGCTGCTTGCCGGTGCCCTTTTGGGACCGTACATGGCGGGCATCATCCAAACCACGGATTCCATCGAAATGCTTGCAGATCTTGGCCTGGCGTTTCTGTTCCTACTTGCCGGCTACGAAATCAACCCGCGCAGCCTTTCGGGCACGCAAGGCAAGAAAGGCCTTGCCACCTGGGCTGTTAGCATCCTTATGGCGTTCGCGGCAGTCGCACTGGCAACAGAGCTCGCGCCCACCTCTACCGAGTGCATTGCCGTTGCCATTGCTCTGACCACCACCGCGCTTGGCACGCTCATGCCCATCCTGAAGGAACGCCAGCTTGAAGGCACCACAGTCGGCAATGCCATTTTGTCCTTCGGCACCTGGGGCGAGCTGTGCCCCATCATAGCCATGGCGCTGCTGTTGTCATCGCGCAGCGAGTGGAAAACCATCGTCATCTTGCTGGGATTCGCCGCACTCTGCGTCATCATGGCGGTCATCCCCGCAAAAGCGCGCCGCGCCAGCCATCGCGTATACAGGTTCCTCGCACGCAAGCGAAACACCACGTCGCAAACGCTCGTACGCGTTGTGGTGGTGCTGCTCATTGGGCTGGTGACCGTCTCGGCCGTCTTCGGCCTGGACATCGTGCTGGGCGCATTCGCCGCCGGCTTCGTGCTGCGCTACGTTATCCCCGAGGGCGACCACGAGCTGGAATCAAAGCTTGACGCCATTGGCTACGGCTTCCTGATTCCCGTGTTTTTCGTGGTGTCCGGCGCCAAAATCAACCTTGCCGGCGTGGGCGAACAACCGCTGCTGCTCATTGCGTTCATCGCCGCGCTGCTGGTCATCCGCACGCTGCCCATTATTGTAGCGCTTTCGCTGGGGAAGGACCGCCAGCTGCTCTCCATCCACAACCGCGTTACCGTGGCGCTGTACTGCACCACCGCGCTGCCCATTATTGTGGCCGTGACCAGCGTTGCCGTGAAATCGGGCGCCATGAGCCAGGAGCTTGCCGGCGTGCTGGTGGCCGCGGGCGCCATCACCGTGTTCCTTATGCCGCTTTTGGCGTCGCTCACGTACCGCGTGGTTGACGTGCACCCCGTGGAGGCCGCTCACGAAATTGCTGCGCACCCGCACGATGCGCGCACCATTTTGCACGAGCACCTTGAGCTGGGACGCATGCTGGCCATGCAGGAAATCGCGGCCCGCCACGCCGCGCGCGAGGCGACAGCGGCGCATCAGGACCCCAGCTGGGAAGACCTTGCGTTTACCCTGCAGCGCGAGTCCGAGCGCAAACGAGCCCTTGAACAGGCTATTGACTTCGCACGACAACAAGCGGCCGCTAAAGAAAACGCGCGAAACCATTTTGGCGAAGGCGAAGGAGAAGGCACCGGCGAAGGTTTCTCGATTGTCGATATCGCGAAAGAAACCGATACCATTCGCCGCCACATTGCAACGCGCGCCGTGCGCGAGTACCATCATCGCATGGAGGAATTAGGGCGCGCCGCAGAGCATGCCATCAAGAAAGATGACTCTGAACAGGGAAAATAAGGATTCACCATTGCCGCGATATTGCAAGCGTCGAAATAACTGCATAAAACAGGCAATCAGGCCACCCCGGGTGCATTTCAAGGGGCCTGCTATTTCCGATAGTGCGCTGATTGACACCCATCTTTAATCCAAGCCCCTTTCGAAAGGGGGTCTTTTCGACCCTTGCTTCATTTCCAAAAAGATAAACCACCGCGTACGCGAGTTCGGACTTTTTGGAATCCCTTGGGCCCCTCTCGGGTTCTTCGAGAGGGCATGTTGTCGTTTTTTTCGCTCAAAAATGCGCAAATCGACGATACGGGGCAGGTGGAAAAGGTGCTATCGCACTTGTTGCCGTCGAAGCAATCTAACGACCTGGGCTTTTACCGAAAGCAACTGGACCGAAGAGCTCTGAGTCGCCTTGTCCGCGCCCCCAACCTGCCCCTTATCGTCAATTTGAGCGTTTTCGCACCCGTTTTCCGACAAGATGGCCGCAACTCGACGTTTTCCGAGAAAGGCAAGGTAGCGAAAGGGGCTGTCAGAGCGGTTTTTACATCATCGATCATCCTCATCGAGCTTTTAGACGCAACCGGGATTTGTCATCACCGCGTTTTGACCCATAACCCCAGTTTTACAACAACGTGCCGGGGTCAATGCCCGCGCTGAGCATGCAAACGACAGCAAAGCGATACGAAGACAACCTGAGCGCCTAGCGCACTTCACTCAACACGCCATTTTCCACATGAAGACGCATGGTGGCGAATTCGCGCGCTTTTGCGCGATGCGCTGCAACAAAAACCGTTTTACCAGGTAGCTGCGCTATATTCGCAAGCACCGCAGCTTCAGTGGCGTTATCAAGCGCGCTTGTGACCTCATCGAGCACCATAATGGGCGCACCCGAACACACCGCGCGCGCAATAGCCAAACGTTGCAGCTGGCCTTGGGAAAGCCCTTGCCCGTGTTCGCCGATCATCGTATCAAGCCCTTGAGGAAGCTCCTCCACAAAATCCCACGCGCACGCTATCTCGCACGCACGTTTCACCTGGTCATCGGTTGCATCGGGAGCCGCAAATGCCACGTTTTCGCGCACGGTTCCCGCAAACAGGAAGTTATCTTGCGGCACGTAGGCGAACACTCCCGGCGGCACTTGGGAAGCGGTGCAGAAGGCGGGAGCGGGGGCAGTCGAAGCCGCAGAAACGCTCGAAGGCGCAGAGGCTGCAAGAGAAGCGGAAGCAGTCGCAGCAACGCGCGAGACGGCGGGGGAAGCCTCCCTCTCACCAGGCGTGTCGCCATGCGCAGCAGTGTTGCAGGCAAGCTCGTAGGCGAAGCCGTCTGCATCGTAAGCACCCAGTGCCAACTTGAACAGCGTAGACTTGCCCGAGCCAGAAGGGCCTTCGACCACAACGAACGAACCTTTGGGAATGAAAGCGTTTTCGCAGGTCAAACCAACGCCTTCGGAAGTCTGCCCAGCGGCGCACTTCTCCGCGCCAGCAGCGCCAGCAGCGGCTGCAGCGCTGGCAGCATCCGCAGCGGCAGCAGCGCCGTCAGCATCCACGGCTCCACCAGCGACACCGGCACCCGCAGCACCGTCACCAGCACCGCCCGTACCCGCAGCTCCGCCATCGGCCGCAACACCAGCAGTGCCTTCCCCTTCTTCTTCATCATCGTAGGAAAACGCCAGGTCGCTCAGGCGCACGCCTGAAAACCGCTCGTAGAACTCCGCGGCCGTCCCCGGCAAGCATTCCTGTGCTTGCGGCAAATTCGCGACCTCCATCAGGCGTTCTGCCGACGCAAGCGCCTGATACAGTTGCGGCAACATACCTGACAGGCTGGAAACCGGCGCCTGAATGCGCGCCACCAGCTGCAGCACCGCCATAAGCGTGCCGTAGCTCATGGTGCCGTGCAGCAGCTCGAACGCGCACCACGTAAGCGCCACGGCGTACAGCGCGTTGAAGAAAAACGAGAAGCTGGCATTGGCGGCAATGGAATACCCGCGGCGGCGCATCTGCGCAGCAAAATGATCCTCTTGCAGCTTGTCGGCACGCGCGCTGGTGGCAGGTTGCGCGCCAAACGAGCGAATGACCAGCTGATGCTCAAGTGCCTCCTGCAGAAACACGCGCACGGCGCCTTCCTTTTCCTGCACTGTTTTGTGCAGCGCCTTCAGCCGCCCGCGCAACGTGCGCGCTAGCACAAACGACAGCAGGGCCGCCGCCGCGAACAGCGCCACCATGGGCGGGCTGATCAGCGCCAGCACCGCGATAGCGAACACAAGCTGCATGAACATGGACACGAAACTTGGGATGATGGTCGCCACGCCATTGGAGACCACTTGCACGTCGGAAAACATGCGGTTGGAAAGTTCGCCGGAATGGAAGCGCAAAACGCTGCCGTACTGCGCGGAAAAAATGCTGTCGAGCATGGATTTGCGCAGCTCAAGGGCAAAACGCGCGCGAATACGCTCCTGCATGCTGTTGATAGCCAGGCGCAAAATCAACTGCGCAACAATAACGCCGGCAAGGCCCGCCGCGCTTACCAGCAAGCCGTCAACGTTGCCCGCCACCGCTTGGTCGATAACGGCGCGACACGCCAGCGCGAACCCCACCAGCACTGCCGCTTGCAACGTGCACAGCAGGGACAGTACCACAATACGGCCGTGCTGCGCCCTTGACTGCGCAAACAGCCACGCGTATGTGATCCTATCGCGCTCGCGCTCCGCCGCATTGTGCCTCATTTCTGCCCCGATTCGTTCGCAGCACCGCGTTTCAGCAGGCCACAAGCCGAAAGCATGCGTTTGCCCGCATGCCTTACCGCAGCACTTGCACCCTTGCACACTTTGCGAACGGGAAACAGCGCCACCCATAGCTTCGAATACACGTGGTACCCGCGCGACGTTTCACAATCAATGCGATGCCCGTCGCGATAGAAGCCGCTCAGCACGCCTAACACGTTATCGCGCGGGACATACTCCAGCGTCACGCAATTATCTCCGCAGATCACATAGCCTTTTTCGGCGCCGTTTTCGTAATGCCCCACCACGCGATGCAGCACGTACTTCTCGCCGCGACGATACAGCGCCACATCGTAGCGGCGCAGCTCGCCCACCACCGGCACCACCATCATCACGTCGTGACGATTGCGCAGCATCGGCCACATGGAAACGCCCACAGGCGGCCCCAGGTAGAAGCCCTCGGTTGCCAGCACGTCCTCGATCTTGCGCGGCTCAGAAGCAGGGGAAGGGTCCGATGCAGCGGGAGCGGAAGACCCGGACGAGGCGGAAGCGGCAGGCGTGGCAGGGGAAGACTCGCCCGCCGCAGACGTGACAGGAGAAGGTGCAGGCACCGACAAGCCCGAGCCCATCGATGCTGCGGCCACGCCCGAGCCTGCCGTCACCGGTGAACCCACGCCCACGGCAACAGGCGCACCCGCCTCACCTGCGCATATGTCCTTCTCGTCTGCCATGAATCCATTGCCACCAGGCATTCAGCCGTCAAGCATCTACTCGTCCAACAAATCGGCGTCACGCAGCTTGCCCAGAAACGCCGCAACATCGGCGCGCGCCACATCATCCGCAACCGCATATTCTGCAAGCAAGGCCTGGACCAGCGCATCTTCCGTTGCGTGTTCGCCAAGCTGCTTCCACAAAAACGCGCCCGTTTCGTTCAGGCGAATCATGCAATGACGCTCCATGCTGACCTGGCCAACCGGCACCACCACGTATTGTGTGCCCACTTTATTCACGATGAAACCGTCTTTGATTTTCATGTCGCAATCTTTCGTTTCGATGCAATTATTCGTTCTCATTATCGCACAGCGTCATTTGAAACGCCGCGTCAAAGGCAGCGCGGGTCGGCGTGCAGCGCAGCACGTAAAACGGCACGCAAGTCACCAGCTTATCCAGCAAATCAAGCTGTCGAACAGCCAAAACAGGATCTTTCGGCAGAAGAATCTGATTCATCATGCGGTTGATTATTTCGCCGTCGTCTTCCAAGCGCTTCAGACAGTCCGGCTCACCTGGCTTACAACGCTCAATAAAGCAAACTGCGCGAAGGGGCACGCTCGTATTCTGTCCCCAGCTCTCTTTACCACAATACGGCGTGCCATACGCAAGAAACGCACCCGGCGCTCGATAGCCTTCGCCACCAGCAGCACCGGCACCTTCCCCGCCGCACCAGCGCAGGATGGGCTTGTCGCCGTTCACCACCATCACTCGGTTGCCCAGTGCGTGCATCCACTGCGCAACGTGCGTGCTTTTGCCAGTGCCACTTTTCGCCGCAAACGCGTAGCCGCGGCCCGCGTACGAGACAACCGCCGCATGAAACAAAAATGCGTCGTAGTCCAACAGGCGCGTACACATCTTGCGATAGAGCGCTAACGATTCGCAATACGCAGGCGAGAACGCGCCTTCGTCGTTGTTTTCAGCCGCGATCTCCTCGGGCGTAGCCGATACCAAAAAAGCACATCCATCAGTAGAAATGTCAACAATATAGTCCGCGCACAGCCGCTCGGTGAACGCATAGCGGTTCTCTATGGCAACAAGAACCCCGGCTATTTGAACGCAGAACATAAACATTGCTCCTTGAGAAGGCCACGATGAACACAGAGAAGTAGCGGCAACACAACAGCGCGCAAATTGCACCGTTTTTAGGCATTTTTCGCATCCCGATTGCCATTGTTTTATTATAAGCGCACGACACGCGCGCGCGACCAACTATCAGGCGCGCAAGCAATTTCCACGCACTTCCCTGTGCATCGTGGCGAAGCAACGCGGGAACGCGCCGTGAAACCCCGAGCGTGCGCTCCCCCGTGCGCCACAGCGAAGCATCGAAAGGACAAATTTTGGAGCTTTCCGCCGCCGAAGAATACGCACTCAAGCTCATCGCCGCCGAAAGCGTTTTTCGGCAAGCTGCTGGCGAAGGGACCGGGGATGCACTCACACCTGCCCCCGGACGGTCATCCGGACCCGCAGCCGAACCCGAGCAAGGGCTCGCGCCCGCACCCGACCCCGTCCCCGCCCCCACACTCTCCGACGGCTTGTGGCCCGCCGTGCGCGCGGAGCTCGTAGCGCAATCGGTGGTCGGCTACCCCGCGGACATCATCGAGTCGCTACATCTCTCGCCCGCTGACCAGGCAGAATACCTTGCGCGCGTAGGAAAAAACCTGTCAAGCTGGTACCGCCTTATGATGACGCAAGACCGCGTGCTTTCCGCATTTCGCCAGGCAGACATTCCCGTTGTCGTGCTGAAGGGCGCAGCGGCGGCGGTCAATTACCCGCAGCCGAACGGGCGCAGCATGGGCGACATCGATCTTATTGTTCCGCCCGAGCACTTTGACCAGGCGTTTTCGCTTTTGGAGCGCCTCGGTTGGGTAAACGACACGTCGCTCGAGATCAATCCGCGCCACGCAGGATTCAAAAAAGCGGACTGTCCCGAAATCGAGCTGCATCGCTTCTTCAGCACCTGCACCAGCAAACAGCAAGCACACTACCTTGACCAGGCCATATACAATGCTATCCCGCGTGCTACTTGGGAAGACGTCGCTGGCTTCAACGTGCCCGTATTGCCGCCGCTCGAAAACGGCTTGGTGCTGCTGGCGCACGTCAACCAGCATTTAGGGTCGGGGCTGGGGCTTCGCCAAATTCTGGATTGGCAGATGTTCGTTGCCGCTCACCTGACCAATGAGCTGTGGGAAACCGAGTTCCAGCGCGCCGCACAGCAAATCGGCATGGAGAAGCTTGCTGTTACTACCACGTGGCTTTGCCGCTCTTACCTGGGGTTTCAGACTTCGGCAACGTGGTTTAACCACGCCGATGCGCAACTTGCAAACGACCTGCTACTCTATATCATGCACAAGGGAAACATGGGACGCAAAGTGGAGCACGGCGCGCAGACAACCCGCACGGTGCTGCACAACTTCCGCAACCCTGCCGCGCTGGTGCGTTACCTGTACGACGGCGGTCGCGTCCATTGGGCGCCGGCGCGCAAACATGCGTGGCTTGCCCCGGCCGCGTGCCTCTACCAAGTGGGACACATCGTGCGCAAGGGGCTCGCTCGCAACGTGAAAGTACGCGACCTTGCCAACGATGCTCGCAGCGCGCAAGAAGACGTTGACCTACTCAAACGCCTTGAGGTCACGAGGATGTAGGGTGACGAAGGCGCGGCTGTTATGCTGCATTGCAAATAAAAACGGGTCCTGGGATACGTTTCCCAGAACCCATCTTGGTTGCAATATTTTCGAACGCGGTACGTCCAGGGGAAACCTTAGTAGTACCCCGTCCATTTGGAGCCATCGGCTTCTGTCTTAACGCCCGGATCCGCGCCCTCGGCTGGCTCGTCGCCGCCTGCGGAACCGTTCTCATCCGTGCCACCTGCGGGTTCGCCACCTTGGGAACCCGAGCCCGCATTGTCGCCCGAAACAACGCCCGAACCGCTCACACTCGGCGTATCGCCGCCAGAAACTGTCGCGTCATCAGCGGAATCACCGTACACCTCGAACGCATCAACTTGATTGTCGGCCGTGCCATCGCCCGAGGAATGCAGCGTGCCCGCATCGGCAGAACTTACATCCGAAGCAGCCGTTGCAGCACTGCTCGATGCCGTCTCGTCCTGATTCGAGCCGCCACCCAGCGCCATAAGCACCACAAGCGCCGCGACCACAACCAGGACCGACGCGCCCAAGCCAATGAGCAAATTACGTTTCCGCGCATCCATAGATTCGCTTACCCTTCGTTAAATCATTGAAGTCCACAAGAAGCAGAAGGCGAGCGCAAACGCGCCCGCCTTCCGGAATACCTAACGACTAGCTGCTTGGGAATGCTAAACACAAAATACCCTAACAAGCCCTCATCCGACATGGCAAAACGCCACAAGGATTACCAGCCGCCGTCACCGCCCGGATCAACATCGGTGTCACCAGGGCCGGGAACGATAGACGCAACAATAACGTCGCGGTCTTCCAACTCGATGACATCCATCTCGGGACTTTCATATTTCTTCTGCATTTCTTTGTTCCTCTTCTAGACCGCGGCCTTGATTTGCGTAGCATAATCCTTTTCGGCCTTGCTTGCCATAGGATGCGCAAGAATTACATCAGCAACGTCAAGTACCGAACGCACCTGATAATCGCTCTCAACGGCTTCAACGGTAGTTCCATCAGCCGTTACATACTTGACGAATGCCTTCTCACTAAAGCTAGCAGAATAATAGTTTGTTGTCACCCCGGTAAATACAAGATTTGCGGTAATGGTTCCATCAATGTTCAAAACATTGTTGTTTGCCAACTTGCGAACATCCGTCGGCTGAGATGTCGTGACCTTCTTGAAGTACCAGCCGTTCTCAACAAAACTTGCGCCCTCGGGAAGAGCCATGGTGTAACCAAAGCGCAGCCACGTAAGCTCAGAAGGCTGAGCAACGTCCATCCTCAACGAACCGCCGCGGAACTGCAACAGATCGGTGATCTTGACGAACTTGGCGTAAGCAGCGCCTTCAACATCACTTTCGGTGCAAGGGGTCTCGAACGCAGCATCCTTGTACCAACCGGCAAACGCCATGCCATCCTGGGTCGGATACGTCCAAGAGGCCTGGTCGCCGCTGCGGTAATCCTGCAGCAGGTACGCGCCTTCGGCAAGCTTGACACCGTACGTGCCGTCGGCATTAGCGGTAGGAGCATAACCCGCGGCGCAGTAGTCCTCGGGGACAGCGGCCGTGAAGGTGCCGCCAGAAACTGCGATAGTGGCATCTGCTGCAGCTGCAGCGCTGGTCACCGCCCACTTGGTGACATTGAGCTTACCGCCTTCAATCTTCAAGGTCGAAGGATTGGGGCTCGTGACGTCCATGTAGATCGTGCCAGTGAATTGAGCGGCGCCACCGATGACGGTTTCGCCAATCGTACCCGCTTCGGTCCAGGAGTCCGTCCAAATGATACCCGTCAGGTTGCCGCCCAGAATCTGAGCCTTGTTCCAGTTCTGAACAACGGATTGCTTGCTGGTCAGCGTGCCACCGTTGATAGTGAGCTCGCCATTGCCGTCGTTCTTAACAGCAATGAAGTTCTGCTGCTCGAACGTGCCGCCGTTGATGGTGAGCGACGATACATTATCCACGCCGCCATTGCGGATCAGAGAAGAGCCCTTGGCACCGGAGTTGTTCACGACGTTCGCCTGGTCGATGACCATCGTGCCATTGTTGTCAATGACGTAATAGCTGGTCTCGCCCGCGACGCCCTGATCATCACGCTTTATGGTGCCGGTTTTGCCAGCGCTCGTGTCAGTGATGGTCAAGGTGCCCTCGTTCAGGATGGTCGCGTTCGTGTTGCCCGTGCCACCGTCAAGGGTGTAACCGTTCAGGTCAAGCGTGATTTGCTTCGTCGCTGCAATCGTGATGTTTTCCGTGGTGTCATTCAGCAGCTGGATGGTCTTGCCCTTTGCGGCCAGACGAATCGCATCGGCCAGCGTCTCGTACTTGGTGCTGCCGACCTGGGCAACATAGTGGCCTTCCTTGACGCCATAGGTGCCATCCGCGTTCTTGGTGGGAATGAAGCCATCGGCGCAATAGCCTTCGGAAACCTCCTTGTTGAACGTACCGCCGGATACTTCGAAGTTATCGCTGGTAGCTTTGCCAACACCATGGAATATGTTCTGGACCGTATCCGTGAAGGTATTAGTAAACGTGCCACCCGTAATCTTCGTGGAAGACGGATGCCCCTCCACCATGCCGGTCGCAACACACTGCGGATGAGCCCATTTGAGATAAGCTGCGCTGCAAATAAACTCACCGCCAGTAATCGTCGCGTTACCGTAGGTATAAATAACGCCGGTATAACCCTGCGACGTTGCATAGCTCAACTCGAACTTGCCACCGTTGATGGTGAGCGTCGAGTCTTCCTCGCTCTTCACAACGTTCAGACCACCCGAATACGAACCGCTCTCGATGGTCAGCGTGCCATCGTTTCTAATCATAGAGGAATCCGTGTTGCCCGCCGTAGCCGTGGCATCTTCGAGCGTGGCTGTGCCGTAGTTATCGATGGTGTAGTAGCCCGTGCCACCAATAACGTTACCGTTCTTCACGGTAGCCGTAGCACCCTTCGCGATGGTCAGCGTCGCCTTGCCAGCGTTCGTGTTCGTCAGGGTCTTGCCGCCCAAATCGAGGGTAATGTTCTTGCTGATGGCCACGTCCTCGGTGGCGTCCGCCAGCAGGGTCACGGTCTGGCCATCCTGAGCTGACGCAACGGCTTCGGCCAGGGAGCTGTATGCGTGGATCTTGGATTCGCCGCTGGCCTTATCCGCCACAACGGCGGCGGGCATCAGGTCATCCACGTCCACATCTGCCTTGCTTCTCGCCGGGTAGATAAGGTCACCTCTGTTGTAGTATACACCGCTGTTCGCCAGCGTGATGGACACCGTCTCAGGGTGCTCCATGTAGTTGCCGTCCACCTTCAGCGTGCTGTCGGTGCCGACCCACCAGATGCCCATGCTGGCGTCGCCGCTCACAGTGCCGTGCAGCTGGTTATCCGTGACCGTCAGCTTGATGTTCTGGCCCTCGCAGTCAAATCCGCTACCATAAGCCATCTCGATGTGGATATGGCGCACCTGCGTGCCGTCAGCCTTGGCCTTGAACATGTTGTTGCTGATGTTGATCTCCGCACCCTCCATCGGCGTGATTTGAATCGCCTCGTACTCGATGCTGTCGAAGGTGCAGTCGGTGATGGTCAGTTTGCCTTTGACTTGGGAGAAGTAGAATGCGGAAAGCTTATTGCTGTTGGCAATATCCTTGAAGTTCACGTTGTGGATGGTCACATCCGCGGTCGCATTACCGGGCATATTCACGGAGATGCTGGAATTGCCGGAAATAGTGTGGCCATTACCCTCAAGCGTGATGTTCTTGCTGATGGCGATGCTGCCGCAGTCTGCCACATCCGTCAGCAGCGTGACGGTCTGGCCATCCTCAGCTGCATCGATGGCAGCCTGCAAGCTAGGATAGCTCGTGCCGTTTACTTCCGCAACCGCCGCAGGAGCAACTTCAGCTACGCTATACGTGCCATCGGCGTTCGCAACAGGTGCGTAGCCTTCAGCGCACAAATCGGAAGCAACCGCAGCCGAGAACGTACCGCCGGAAACAGCGACCGTCTTAGCGGAGTTGTCGAAAGCCGACTCCTGCTTCGCCGAAGAATCCCAGGTGTAGGCCTTAAGAGCTGCATTGCCAGCCTTCGCCGTGAAGGTGCCGCCGGTGATGGCAATCTGGCCAAGACCCTTGTAGCCAGCGCGGTTGACAATGGAAATTGCCGCGCCGTCCTGAATAGCGCCGTCGCCCTCGAGCTTCTCAACCGGGTCGCCCGACACCGTAATCGCGCTACCAGCAGTAACGTTCAGGTTTCCGGAGCACACCTGCGCACCCATCGTCTTCGCGTTGATCGTGGAGTTGTCGATGGTCAGCGTTCCGCTGCTGGGGAAGTAAATGCCAAAACCGTTGGGAACGTTGAGCGTGCTGTCCTTCAGGACAACGGTGTCGTTCGCGTTGTTGCCGTTCGTCTCGATGCCGCTCGTGGCGGTGGTGCTTGCCTCAACGTTCTCGAACGTAAGGGCAGAGTTGTTGTAGGTGATAGTGCCGCCCGAGGCAGACGGAATCAGACCGATGAGCTGCGAACTTACAATCTTGCCGTTCTTCACCGTAAGCGACGCATCGGAATAATTGATTTCGAACGCCGCGGAATTCGCATCGATTCCCGTGCACGTCCAGGTGTGGCTGTTCAGGTCAACCACGCGAGCGATGCTTCCGGAGTTGAACGTGCTACCCGTGGTGTAGTCGCGCAGCATGGTGATGACGCCACCATTTTCGGTCTGAGCCTTGAACGCCTCGTCCATGGTGTAGTAGCTGGTTTCACCAACCTGAGCAAGGTAGGCCTTTGCCACGCCGTACGTGCCGTCGGCGTTCGGGGTAGCAGCGGAGCCTTCAACCAGATAGCGGGACGGATCGGCGCTGAACGTACCAGCCGTGACCTCGATCGTTGCCTTTGTGGGGTCGTTAGAAGTGGTACCCGTGCTGTAGTCAACCGTCTTAAGAGAACCGTTGACGGTGCCACCCGTGATTGCCACCTTCGCCGGTTTGCCCTCGACGCCATCGTAGGTCACCGATTCGACGTTACCGTTGACGATGCCATCGGCAATCGTAAGCGAGGAGCCCGCTCCATCGTATGTCCACGTCGAAACGTTACCGTTGATGACCGCATTGTCCTCGATGGTAGTATTCTTCCAGTTTTGAACCGCGTAGCTGTTCGCGGAATTGATTTCACCGCCCTTAACGTAAAGATTGCCATGGTCGCACTTAAGGACAATGAAGTTATCCTGCGTGAACGTACCACCGCTAATGGTCAGGCCCGGCACACCAGGCTTGCTGTCGTCGCCAACGCGCACAAGGGACGCGCCCTTCGTTCCACCAGCGCCGCTATCGTTCTTGACGGTGCCACTCTGGAAGAACAGCCAGCCACTATCACCGCCCTGGACGTCAATGACGTAGTGGGAGGAAACACCAGAGTTTTCAAAGGTGTCCTCACGCATGATGGTGCCCGTCTGAGCTGCGCTAGAGTCCATAACGGTGACGCGAGCAGTAACGGTCAGCGCTGGCTTGCGCTCGCCCGTGCTGCCGTTAAGCGTGTGACCGTTCAAATCGAGCGTGACGCCATACGTGGAGATTGTGACGTTCTCCCTCGTATCGGCCAGCAACTTCACCGTTGCATTGCGCGACGCAGCGTCAATTGCCGCCTGCAAGCTGGGATAGCTCGTGCCGCCAACTTCCGCAATCGCCGCCTCGGTACCTTCTTCGCCGGTTTCAGCCGCAGGATCCGCTGCTTCGCCGGACGCTTCGCCAGCTGCTGCAGGGGCCGCAGTAGTCGCAGCGCCGGACGCTTCGCCAGCCGCTTCGGCTGCAGGTGCTGCCGCTTCGCCAGCTGCCGCTTCGCCCGCGGTTTCGGACTGCGCGGCAAGCGTATTGCCCGAGCTTGCGCCCGTGCCCGAGGCTTCTGCCTGATCGGCGGGCTGAGCCTGCTCGACCGCGGTGGAAGCACCCGATGCTGCGCCGTCGTCGGCCGCGAACGCTGCGGTAGGCACCATCATGGGGCACATGGCAACGCTCAGCAAAACCGAGATGACTTTGTTTGCATTACTTGCTTTCATGTCTTTCGCATCTTCCTTTCTTTTCCTTGTTTCCGATAATTGCTTTGTATCTCCATTCCCGCCGTTACGGCATTGGCAGGAAACAGTTTGTTTGGTGGGATTATGTGCCGCGACCTGGCTTTATTCACGGAAAAGCAGAGGGGCGCCCCCGCATTTCGGAAGGCACCCCTCTGTTGATACAACTTGACCCAAGGCGCGATGTGCGGCTGACGGCGCAAATGGCTTCATCTTGCTTCGAAACGGCGGATTCGCCCGTTTCTGATTCAGCCACAATGTCACCTCGATTCAATAACACTTAAGCAAAAACAATAGGTTCTAATGATAGCAGAACAATCGATTTTTGGGGGCTAAATGAGGTCAGAAATTGCGAAATTGTAACTTATTCGGAACAAACTCGGAACTATTTCAGAACGATTGTGTCGGCGCCTGCGAGCCTGCGTTTCTTTCTTCGGGACGGCCCGCGAGATGAGGCGCGGCAAGCAGACACCCACGGACCTGCGTTTCTTCCCCTTCCCTTGCCGCGCGACTCGCTGTCCAGCAGCCTACCCCGACCTTCCCCTGCCCACAATCTAGCGGCCGCTTGGCGAATCGACCCGCCCCTTCCACCACCTGCTTCTTCACCATGTCTTACCCGCTTTGTGCAGCGCCCCAATCGGCCCGACGCTTCCCCACGCCCGTCCGTTCTCCCCCATGCCTGTCCCTCCCTGCTTCCCGTGCCCGTCAGCGCTTCCTTGCTCCCGCCCTCCTTGCTTCTTAACCAGCTTGTCGTTTTTTCGTCCCGAAAACGCACAAATCAACGGTACGGGGCAGGTCGGAAGCGCGAAAAGGGGGCGTCCGAAGCCATCGAGGCCAACGACACCCAGCAAAACCCCAGGTCGCAGAAACCGTCTGGAGGCAAGCGGAGCAACAAGTCCTCCCCGAACTGCCCCGTACCGTCGATTTGCGCGTTTTAGCGCTGATTTTTCGACAACATGAAACTGAAAAGAGCGGAAACGACCTACAAACATTCGCTCAAATCCCAAACCCCACTACTATCTTTCATCAGACAGCGCGTTTGATGGCTCAATCCCCGTCCACACCCCAGAGATTATCCCGACTGAATTCTAGGGACCGCACGAACGTCAATCCCGCCGCACGCATGAAAAGAACAGCCGCCTAATCGCACAGCATCTCAACGAAAAGGCGACCCAGTCGCACGCCCCAAGAGCCGACAGCCGCAAAAACAATCGATATCCAACCTTTCCGCTCGTTGCGCCACGCCAAAAAAGCCAACCCAGCTTCGCAAGCGGTTGGCTGCGTCGTCTCTCTAGCGGCCATGCTCACGAGCACGCTGACCAGCAAATTCACACCGTCGCACCCGCAAAATTCGACTTTGATAGCTTTTTGTCAACTTTTTGATAGCGATTCAGCCCATTTTGATGGGATTTTGATAGCGGCGCGTGTCATGATGCCGTCAAAAAGTAAGGAGCATCATGATCCCACCAAGAATCTTTCTCTCCCATCAAACCGCAAGCAAATACTGGTCGCGACGCGACCTGAACGAAACAAAGAAATCGCGAGCAATTCCCGCACCGTCGGACACCCAAAGCGCCGCCGCTCTGAACGATGCCCGCCGTTTGGTTTTGGGCCTTGATGAAAACGAGACACTGCACGTTTTAGTGGCAAATGAAGAAAACAAACATCATGTGGGAAATACCTCTTTTCATCATCGCAGCTTAGGTTACCCCAAATGGTCGTTCAGGCGAATCAATTACGACACCTATGTCGCAAGTCCCGAACTTTGTTTCTTGGCGGCTGCGACTTATCTGCCCTTTGAGGCACTTGTTCTTTACGGCATGGAGTTATGCGGCACGTACGCAAGAATTAGCAACGAGGAAACTCAATACAAGCGTGATCCACTTACATCCAGGCAAAAGATTGCCGCATATCTTGATAAGTCAAACGGAATGGCTGGCATAAAGCTAGCTAGGAAAGCTTGTCAATACGTGCTTGACGGCTCAGCATCGCCGCGGGAATCGGTTCTTGCTATCGCCGCAACACTCCCGCACCGCCTAGGCGGATTTGGTATGCCCGCACCTCTGCTCAACCACGAAATACAAGTGAATCTGCCCAGTAAGGTTCACTTCGGCGAAAAGCAGATTCTTCATGGCGACATCGTGTGGCGCGAGGCGAACCTTGTCGTTGAATACGACGGCAGCCAACACGGGATTGAGGATAACCACGTAAGCGACAAGAAACGAGACCATCTTATGCTTGAAGCAGGATACGACGTGGTTCGATTCACCGATAAATCCATCAGAAGTGGAACTGAACTCGAACGGCTAGCAAGAACCATAAACCGCAAAGCTGGCTTGAACAGGCACAAAGAGTATTTGCAGTGGGATTTCGAAAAAAACAAACTACTGAATGAGCTGCTCTTCCATAGCAATCCGCCATGGCTCTAATTGTCTGCAAGCACCCCTAGGGAAGCGCTGATTAAAGCAGGTAGCCACTGCATATAATTGGCAAAGCCGCTGGTCACGAAAAAGAGGGACCGAAGTCCCTACCATAAACTTCGCGTTAATCAGCGCTTCCCTTGCTCCTTTTTCCAATCGCCCGAATGCTATCAACTCGCCATGGAAGATGACTGCCCCAGCACAATTCGACATGCAGCCGAAGGAATACGGCTCGCCCGCAGGCAGCATCCGACGCAACCTCGAACACAGGCAGGAGTAGGCGGATTGAACTATTGGAAACAAGACGAGGGCGTCGTTCCCCCGAACGCGGGCAGGAGTAGAGCCCTGCCTGCCTGATTCAACTCTCCAAGATCCTTAAACTCGAACGAAAGGCAGCCCAGGTTATGCCCTCCAACCATCTTGTCGTTTTTTCGTCCCGAAAACGCACAAATCAACGGTACGGGGCAGGTCGGAAGCGCGAAAAAGGGCGTCCGAAGCCATCGAGGCCAACGACACCCAGCAAAACCCCAGGTCGCAGAAACCGTCTGGAGGCAAGCGGAGCAACAAGTCCTCCCCGAACTGCCCCGTACCGTCGATTTGCGCGTTTTAGCGCTGATTTTTCGACAACATGACCAAGTAGAACCGGAAAAGACGCTTTGCCAGCGTTTTGCCCAAGCTGGATGCGTGGGGGCGCGACTTAGGGGGCACGAGCAGAAGCCTTGGCGGCAAGAAACTATATCATGTCCTATTTACAGGACATGCAAATAGGCAATACCGCGCGACAATACACGAAACGCAGAAATTGGCGTATACTTTTCCCAAGAACGCACGCAGCAATCTACGCTCAAAAGCACGATTACCGCAGATAGGAGCCACGAAATGCCGTTCACCATTGTCCGTCAAGACATAACTCGCATGAACGTTGATGCCATCGTCAACGCCGCGAACCCCCAGCTCGCAATGGGCGGTGGCGTGTGCGGCGCCATCTTCAAAGCCGCAGGTCCCGCGCAATTGCAGGCCGCCTGCGACAAAGTAGCGCCCATTGAAACGGGCGGCGCCGCAATCACGCCGGGATTCGCGCTGCCGGCACAGTTTGTCATCCATGCCGCGGGACCCGTTTACCACCAGCAAGACGCCGCAGAAAGCGAGCGCCTGCTGCGCAGCGCCTACACAGAATCGCTCTCACTGGCGGCAGAAAACAACTGCGCGAGCATTGCATTCCCACTCATTTCAAGCGGCATTTTCGGCTACCCCAAAGCCGATGCCTTGCGCATTGCCACTTGTGCCATCAGGGATTTCTTGGAAGCACACGACATGGACGTGTACCTGGCCATTTACGATCAGACGGCTTTCGAACTAAGCGAGCAGCTGCTGGGCGACGTCGAAAGCTACATTGACCAGAATTACGTGGACGAGCATTTTATTGAGCGCCCCTTGCTGGCTGGACGCCTTTTGAGAACCCGGCGCCGCGAGGCGCAGGCGGCAGGTGCAGCGCCAGTAACCGGCGAAGGGGAGGCGGGGGCTACCGATACCGATGCCGCACCCTGCGAAGCGACCGACGAAGCAGCTACTGTCGCATTCGCCGGCGCTGACGGCGATGCGACCGCAGTCGCAGCTGCCGTTTTCGCCGGCTCCTTCTCTCTTGAGGAGCCCTTCACCTGCGCCGATGCGGCCATCGCCGAAAGTCCGATGCTCACCTTCGGCGCCGCGCCCGCACCCACGGGGCTCGACGCCGTTATCGAAAACCTGGACGAACCGTTCAATGCAACGCTTTTGCGCCTGATCGACGCCAAGGGCAAAACCGACGTCGAAGTCTACAAGCGCGCCAACATCAGCCGCAAGCTGTTCTCGAAAATCCGCACGGGCAAAGGGTACACACCCGGGAAACGAACAATCATTGCGCTGGCAATCGCGCTGGAGCTCACGCTGGAAGAAACAAACGACCTGCTCGAACGCGCCGGTTACACGCTTTCCCACAGCCAGCTGTTCGACGTCATTGTGGAATTCTTCATCGTGCGCGGCAAATACGACATCTTCGAGATAAACGAAGTGCTCTTCAAGTACGACCAGCCTCTTTTGGGCGCAAGCTAAAGTCGGAGCGCCGGGGCAGCGCGGCCTTGTCGGCAGCTCCGCGCCGGGGCCGGCGACCCTGCCAGCAGCTCCGCGATGTCTTCCCCGATAGCGGCTCCGTGCCAACGCCTTCCCCGCCGGCGGCCCTGCATCGCCGCCTTCCCCGATGTCGCTTTGAAAGCGACCTACAAGGGGGCCTCCTTCCCCATACTGGGAACTGCATTAAGGGAAACGATGCAAACGAACCCAAGACTAAGGAGGCTCACCATGAAAACGAAAGAGAAGACAAACCTGACCGAAGTTGCGTTCATTCTGGACAAAAGCGGCTCGATGAGCGGGCTGGAGAAAGACACCATCGGCGGCTTCAATTCCATGCTTGAACAGCAGAAGGAAGAGCGCGGCGAGTGCCGGATAACCACGGTGCTGTTCGACCACAACTACGAGCTGCTGCACGACCGCATTGACGTGCGCGCCGTGGCGCCCATCACCGAACGGGAGTATCGCGTGGGCGGCTCCACCGCGCTGCTTGACGCCATTGGACGCACCATCAACAAGATTGCGGCGGCGCAGAAAAACACCGCGAAGGAGTACCGCGCCGACAAGGTCCTGTTCGTGATCATTACCGACGGCGAGGAAAACTCGAGCCGCGAATTCTCCGCGCACAAGGTGAAGCAGATGATCGAGCAGCAAAAAGAGCGCTGTGGCTGGGAGTTCATTTTCCTGGGCGCGAACATCGACGCCGTTGAAACCGCAGGTCGCTTTGGCATTGACGCCGACCGCGCCGTAGATTACGTGCCCGACGGTGAAGGCACCGAACTCAACTTTGCCGTTATGGGCAGGGCGGTAAGCTCGCTTCGTGAGTGCGGGTGCATTCCCACCGAATGCCTTGACGAGATTCGAGACGACATGAACAAGCGCGGGAAGAAGTAGGGGCGGGAAGGCGCTCGGCGCAAGCAGACGGGTCGCGGTGCATCGCGGACATGCGACGTTGCGGCGGAAGGCAGCGCAGCCGGCGCGGGCGACGGGTCGCGGGCGGCGGCGTTGCGGCGGAAGGCGGCGCAGCCGGCGCAGGCGAAGACGGCAGGCTGCGGGTTGCGGGTTGCGGCGCGGGAGCCGTCGCGCAACGCTGCACGCGCCTTCCGACAGCGCCGCGCCGAGGAGGGCGCTCTATGCCAGCGAGTAGGCGTAGAGCGCCTTCGTCTGCCCCGCAATTGTCTGGGCCGACCAGCTCACCGCCGAGCGCTCCGCCGAGAACGGGTCGTTCACCACAACATCGCCCGCGTTATCCAGACCAGCCAGCACAATGAAGTGCCCGCCCGTGGTGAAATCGCCCGGACCCACATTGCAGATAACGACCTCGCCCGCAGAAAGCGCCGACGTAATAGAATCCGCGGAAACGGAAAGTTGACGACAGCTCAAGCCCAGTTCAGGCGCGCAATTCGTAAGGAACGCCGTGTCGGTGCCGTTGAAGGAATCCATGTATCCCCAGCGCGCCGCCAAAACGCCCAGGTCATAGGGCGACCGATCGGACGAGCCCGTAAGCCCCTGGTACACCATAGCCAGCGACGTGGGGCAGCACCCCGTAAGTGCAAACGTGGTGTTGCAGTAGAGCGTGTAACCCCAGCGCTCATCCCACTGGTATAAGCGAGGAACACGGCTGTCCCACCCCGACGAGCACGATCCCGCCTGGTCAGAGGGATAGCAGTCGGGCCAATTTCGCACGAAGAGACGCGCTTGCGGTTCCGTCGCCGCCAGCTTCAGCAACTTGTATTGCACCGAAGAGCCATCCACTGCGTAGCAATCGATGTGAGAGACAATCCATGCGACGTCCGCGTCTGTTTCGGCAGCGGTCATCAACGCTTCGGCGTAATCGTCCTCAAGCCAGGAAAACACCTGGTCGCGGTATGTTTCGATGTCAACTTGCGATTCCTCGGCCACTGGCGTTGCAGAAGTCGCCGGGACAGAAGCATCAGACGAAGGCTCCGAACCTGAACATCCGCGCGTAACCAGCACGATCACGACAACAAGAACTAAGAGCGCTGCACCGATAACTCGCAGGTCAATGCCGAAAAGCATTGGTGCCGATGCCGCAGAACGAGCAGAACGAGCGGGCGACGAAGCACGCGAAGAAGAGCGTGCGGATGGGCGCTCGGCGCCGCGCGATACCCCGGGCGCAGACGCAGGTGGGCGCACCGAAGCTCGTGGAGAGGTCTCAGATGGACGAGCGGCGCGATGTGCGGATGCTTGCCTAGCCCCAGTTGCGCGATGAGATGTCGCATGGAGCTCATTCGTACGACATAAATTATCCCTCTGAGCTGCTCTTTCGTAACGCGAGTCTTCTTGTTGCGGCGCCCTCGAACGCAGTGCCGCCTCTCCCTGTCGCACAGCAGAGCGCGCTGTTGCCCCAGATCGCTGTCCTGCTTCTGGACGACGCGAAGCGGCCCCCGATCGCTGGCCCATTCCCGGACGGGGCAAAGCATCTTCTTGACGCCCGGCCCTCGAGCGCTGCGCCACACCCTCGCGGTGCGCCGTGCCTTGCCGCTCGCCAGCCGAGCGCTCCGAAGCAACACGCTTCCGAGGCGCTGCCCTTCGCTGCCCCTCAATTTGACGCTTATTGTTGTTATCGCTGTTCATCATGCGCTCACTATACGCCAGAGCGGGCAAATTCCCACTCGCAAACGCGAAAAAGAAGCACGTTGTTGAAAAAAAGCCTCCGAATTCGAAGTTGTGATAGGTTGGAAGTAGGTCGAGAGCGCAAATCGGATCATTTTTAGCAAGCGTGCTGATTGCGGAAATTTCGCGTTTTCAAACGACCAGCTCAATATTATTCTCAGTTGGAGCATATTGCAGCATCGGACCAAAAATAAATTTTGACCTACTTCCAACCTGCATCAACTTCGAATTTCGACCCCATAATTCAACAACATGCCCCAGAAACGACGGAAAGTAAAGAGCGAAGGGGGAGAAGAAGAGGGGGTCAGGGAGAGAAGGGACACCAGGAGCAAAGAAGGTGTCTGAGAAGCGATGTCAGAAGCAAAGGAGGTGTCGGCTGAGAAGCAATGCCGGGAGCAAGAGAGGAGCGAAAAACGCTGCAAGATAACAAGGAGCAAGCGAAAGAACGGCACGACAGCAGCATGAGACAAGCAAGGGAATGCGGCAGAACACAATAATCAAGACAAGAAAACGGGAGCGAAAAACAAAAAACCGCTGCGCTCACAAACGATGCTCCAACTTGGAGCTTCCCTCTCGAAGCTCAAGAAAAAGCATCGTCCACAAACACAGCGGCTAACACGCAAAAGCAAAAACCGCTCACGAGCAATGTATCCGCAAAAGAAACCGAACATTCGCAACGCTCGCGGTCAACTCACCAAAGAACTAGTGAGCGCACGCCTGGTCAAGCGACATTTCTACCGCTTTGCCGTCCATGAGCACCTTGATGGCGTCGCCAGCGATAGGCTGCATCTGCTCCAGATACACCTTCACGCCACCGTTCGTGAAACGCGTGAACGGCGGAACGCCCATGCCCGCCGCGATGATGGCATCAATACCCAGGCTCAACGCGAAATCGATAACGCCGCCGCAACCAACTTCATCGTGATCAACGTTCGGCACGACCTGGACGTCGGTTACCTCGTTGCCCTCGATGGTGGCAACCGTAAAGAACGCACAATGTCCGAAGTGGCCGCTGCGCTGAGCATTCAGGCCAAACGGGGTATCGCAAGGTACTGCAACTTTCATGAAAACCTCCTTGGTTTAATTCCGAAATTTTTTACGGGATTATATTACTCCTCGCGAGCCGAAAACGCAAAAATACGGCGTAGGCGGGATTCTCGCAATCGTCAACGGCGTGGCGAAGGGGTAGGCGCCGCGCGCCGCCGCTTCCGTCACCCGAACCATCACCGCGGCACCCGCACCGTACCCGCACCGACGCGCCGCCAACGCCCAACGAGTACCGCACGGCAAAAATCGCGCCTTCCCCTTCCCCAGCTTCGCCACATAGGATAAAGTGCACCGCATGGATTTTTTCGCACTCATATCTTCAATCGTGACCGCCGATGGACTCATTCCCTGGTGGGGCATCCTGATAATCATCGGCGGATCGTTCCTGGCGGGATACGTGGACTCGATTGCCGGCGGCGGCGGCCTGATTGCCCTACCCGCGTTCGCCGTTACGGGACTGCCGCTTCACCTGGCCATTGGCACGAACAAGGTCTCGTCCGCCATGGGTACCATCGTTGCCACCGTGAAATACGCGCGGCAGGGCTACATGGTGGCGTGGCTGTGCGCGCCGTGCGTAGTTGTCGCGCTGATTGGATCGGACATTGGCGCAAACCTGAGCCTTTTGGCGTCTGACAACTTCCTGCGCATCTTCATGCTGATCGTCATTCCCATTGCCGGCTTTTACGTGCTGCGACACAAAGACCTGGGGCAAGCCGACGCCGACTGGTCGCGCAGGAAAACGCTCGCAATTTGCCTGGCAATTTCGCTGGTCATTGGCGCATACGACGGCTTCTATGGCCCTGGCACCGGCACGTTTCTCATGCTGCTGCTCACCAGCATCGGAGGTCTGGGAGCCCGCCGCGCGGCGGGCGTGACGAAAAGCGTGAACCTGACCACGAACCTAACCGCGCTGGCAGTGTTCGCTTACAACGGAACGTGCCTGTTCACGCTAGGAATCATCGGCGGTTTGTTCAACATGGCGGGCAACTACATTGGCTCAACGCAATTCACGGAGAAGGGAAGCGCCATCGTGCGTCCCATTATGCTTGTTGTGCTGGTGCTCTTTGCGATTCGCCTGATCTCCGAGCTAGTCACCCAGGCGTAAGCGCCGCGCTGCCCCTTCCGTGGCATTCCGGAGCACACCTTCCCCGACACGCCGGCACGCCGCCGCCCCCTTCCGCGGCCCTGAGCCCTGGGTGATGCCACCGCCGTCTTCCCCGGCGCCGCCCTTCCCTTGCGCCCCAGAAACCCCGCAAAACACAGGAAAAGTGCGGACAAACGACTTCGCACACTCGCAAAACGTGGCTTCTCCGTGGAAAAAGCACGGTGCGTGCACGGAGCGGCTCATAAAATGGCACAATAGGACGATATGTAAAAATGCCCTAAATACGCAGCATTTGATTTAAAGGAGCACTCATGGGGTTTTTTTCGCGCGTAGAAAATAAAATGGAAGACACCATTGAAGGTGCCGCCGACAGAATGGTCAGCGCACCTATTTCCCCTGTTCAAATAGCTAAACAATGCGAAAAGCAAATGAAGCGGAATAAGATGGTGGGCGCCGGCAAGCAAATTGCCCCCACCTTGTACACCGTTTTGGTCAACGAAGACGACGACCATCGCCTGTTTGGGTACTACCCCACGCTGGCGGGCGAAACGGAAACGTACCTTATTGCGCGCGCCCACGACACGGGACTCTCGCTTGACGGAAAGCCGCTCGTGCGCTTCATTGCTGATCCCGCGCTCAAGCACGGCAAGTTCGACGTTATTGCCGAATGCGTGGCCTCGCCCATTGTTTCTCGTTTGCGCGATGAAGAAATGGCACGTTACGGATTCGAAGGTCACGGCGCACGCGCAGGACGCGAAAACCCTGCCCAGATGCAACATATCGACCATTCTCGCCGCGCTCCGCAGCCCTACGAAGCCGACCCCCACGACACATACGACGAGTACGACGACTACAACAGCTTCAACGACTACACCACGCGCGACGCTAACGACGCACGCGCCAACCAGTACGACGATTACGACGACTACCCGAGCGACAACGGCTACGAGCAGCTCCCCCTTGACGGCAGCGCGCCGCAAGGCCGCGCCGCAGCCGGAGCCGCGGGGGCAGGCGCAGGC